>JAIRTE010000040.1 GCA_031255095.1 Mycoplasmataceae bacterium | reverse complement strand
TTGTTATCTATATTATCGATTGTTGCGCCATCAATTTTATTTTCATTAAAATCTAAACTTATGTTCATACTTTTTAGGTATGAAGTAATATTATTTCATCAATGATCATATCAAAAAAGAATATCTTCGTCTCTTCATGTTGTAATGTGGTGGCCATCATCGTCAAAATCAAATGAAAAATTCTTGTCATTTTCTTGTAGTTGATACTCAAACATTTTATCTCAATAGTTTTCTTCAACATTATCCCAACCATAATCTTTGTTTAAGCTAAAACTATGATCATTAAAAAATGTGTCAATATCTACAACTGGTTGTTGTTTAGGAAATTTCAAACCCAACTCAAAATTAAAGAACTGTGCTTCGGAATTTTCTAAATCAAATTTATATTCTAAATTAAAATTTAGACTGTTTTCAAATTCTTCAATGTTGGAGATTTTGGTTAAAATGTCTATATTGTAAACACTATCATTTAAGTTTTGTGTTTTGTTACCAAAATAGTCATTGAATTGAAAGAAATTATTTAAATAATTTGTATTTTTTAAACTAAAATCTTCATCTAATTCAAATTGTTCATTAATTATGTCTTCAGCAAAAACATTAGAATTACTTAAAACTATTTTATTTGAATTACTAAATTCTGCTAAATTATTTTTTAAAATATTTTCTTTAATTTCTTCAGTTTTGTTTTCACTACTAGCTGAAAACATTTTAGGTGAAACATTAGAAAAATCTTGAGAAATATTTAGGTAATAATCATTTAGATATTTTGACAATTCAGAATTAGTGATGAAATTTTGTTCTTGAATTTCTGTGAATGTTTCATCAATTTGTTTTGTTAACAAACCAATATATTCTAATTTTTGTTCATCAGTGATTAAATCAGTATTTAATATTTCATCATATGAACTTTGGATAAATTCTTCCTTATATTTTTCAAAAGTATTATGATCAATTAAATTAATGTGTTTAGTTACACATAATTCATTTGTTTTATCAATCTTTTCTTGAACTGAAAGTTCCGGATTGTATTGAATATAATTCAATTCATCTAAAGCAACAGAAGATTTAGTTGCAAACAATTCACTTAATCCAGAATATGTTTTTGCATAGCTTTCTTCTTCTGTTAAAATAACAGGTTCTGCAACAATAGGTTTATTCCTGTCTCTAAAATCATCTTTTGTTTTACCAACACATACCAAATCCGCAGAAGCAATAATTACACTAACATAGGCAGTGATTTTAAAATCCTTGCTATAGAAAGAATTTAGATTATTTTTAATAATGAAAAATTCATTCTTTTTACCTTCTGTTCTATATTCTACACCTTCAAGTGTAGAAACACTTTCTATAGATCATTCTACTCTACGATGCATTCAATCATTTCCTACAGCTTGAACAACATATTCTGAATATTGTTCAATATCAGTTTTTTCTGGAACAACCAAATCTAAGTAATATTTATTTTCCACACCTTCAGCACCGGTATTTGCAATCGCTCTAATTGGATCTCAGGTGGAACCTCCTATAGATATTGTGGCCGTTGCCATTCCAGCACAACCAACTGCAGCAACACATGAATATTTAAATACTGATCATCATTTGCTTACTTTTTTAGTTTGTATATTTTCATTTATTAAAATAGAATGTGCTTTGTGAGCATGAAATATCTTTTGCCTTATAAAATTAAGGAAATTATTAGGTCCCATGATGAAATAATTATAGATTAACAAATGTATTTTTGAAAAATAATTTTTTTACTATTTATAGTATTGTTCTTTGGAATAGATAAAAATGATTTAAAATTTTTTAGAAGTTAAAAATTTATACATATTTTGATGTTTTTTAGATTGCGCTAAAATATTTTCAGGAATTTTGTTTCAAATTTTTTTGCAATAATAATACACTAATTCTCTTGGATAATAAAATCTTTTATTAACTGGAAAAATTACATCCAATTCATTTTTAATTTCAATGGAAACTTCTTGCAACGCTCTTACTATTATTTTAGAACAATATCAACTGATTTGTTCTGAAAATGATAATGGATAGGAATTGCTCATCATATCAATATGATATTTTTTATTTTTATCAAATTCTTGTTCTTGAATAGAAATAAATTTTTCTGTTTGCTGTGGTGTTAAAAAATTACCTATCAATATACATTTATACCCTTTAATTCTTTCATTATTTAAAATGCTATATCCTGCTCCTTTTAAATCAACTTCAAAAACCACAGGATATTGCTTATTATCATATGTGTTTTTGTATCAACCCAAAAAAACACTGACATGACCATGATTAGCCATAGTTTGAGAAGTATATTCATAAATCAAATCTCCTCTTTTGATTTCACCAATCATTTTATTACTTGTTTTACAAACTTTCTTAAAATAAACACTTTCTAAAGCATTGTTCTTCTGTGTAGCATTCACAGTCATCCAATGCTTACGATAATAATTGGTACTTAGCGGAACAAAAAATGACTGTAACCACCCAGCATAATAAAATAATTTTTTATATATGAATATAAAAAAGTTCATAATTTAATTATATGCCCTATATATTCAAAGATTGTTTATTATACTGCAATAAAAATGATTTTAAAAATAATGCAATAAATTATGAAATAATTTATAATTTAAGCTATACAATTAAAAATATTACTGAATTAACTTTTAATTTAAATACCGTAATAGATTTCAATTTTGAACAATTTGTTTCTGATATTATTGCATATTATAAATTGAATAAACCAATTGGACAAATAGTTTCTAAAATTAGATATCTAAATATGGATATTACCACATTTAAAGGTATTTTAAATCCTAGAGTAGAAACTGAATCTTTAATTAATTTAGCAATTAAATTATTAAAAAGAAAATACAGTGATTTAAGGAAAGGGTTAGATTTATGTTGTGGAACTGGCATTATTGGCTTGGGTATTAAAAATAAAGCTAAACACATTAAAATCATTTCTAATGATATTTCTAAAACTGCTATTAAAAACACAATTTTTAATGCCAAAGCTAATAATTTAAAAATTAAAACAGTAAGATGTGATTTTAAAGATATGTTTAATAAAAAATATGATTTTATAACTTGCAACCCTCCATATGTTGCTAAAGATGATTTTGATCATGAATTATTAAAGTTTGAAAATATTGAAAATTTTATTAGTGAAAAAGGGGATGATATATATTTTTATAAATATATAATTAAAAATTACAAAAAAGTTATTAAAAATAAAAAGCACTTTTTTATTTTGTTTGAAATTGGTTACAACCAAGAGCAAAAACTGAAACCTTTAGTGGAAAACAAAAAATTCAAATTCAAATTTTATAATGATTTTGCCAATAACAATAGAATGTTATTAATCTATCGATAATTGTTTAAATACTAATCCATTGCTTTTAGCAATTTTAAAAGAAGCTTTGAAAACAGGTAAGTTTGCATGTCTTTCGGTAATACCACCATAAATGACTTGTTTAATACCAAAATGTATCAAATTCTTTAAACATTCATTACATGGACATAATGTTACATAGATTTTGCAGCCAACAAGACTCTTATTTTTTTTAATAGCATTGGCAACTGCATTCATTTCTGCATGAATAACATAGGGGTATTTTGTATCTATTCAGTCAGCATCGGGTGCAGATGTTCATTTTTGATCACTTTTTTTCAATACATTAAAAAAACCATTAACGCCTATTGAAACTATTTCATTTTGTTTGTTTACAATGACAGCCCCAACTTGTGTGTTGGGATCTTGAGACTTCTTAGCTATAGCAAAAGCCTTTTTTAAAAATTTAAGATCATTTTTATGTTTTGATTTAGAATAAATCTTTTCTACTTTTTGCTCCATAAATAAGTTATAATGGCACCACAAACAGCAACATTTAATGAGTCAAATGATTTTTGTTTGATAATAACTTTTTTATCACATTTATTGGCAAAATCTAAATCTAAACCATTTCCTTCATTTCCTAAAACAAAGACAATATCTTTGTTAAAATCAACTGTTTCAATATCTACAGAGGTTTCGTCCAAACATGTTGCATATATTTCATATCCATTTTGTTTAATGTTTTCTAATGCCTCAAAAGCCGAATTGTAAGTAATATAATTAATATTTGCACTTGCACCTGAAGAATCTCTTAAAATTTTTGGAGAAAATAAATCAACAGAATTTTTAGTTAAAATAATGCCATCTATTCCAAAACATATACAAGTACGGATAATTGTAGCCATATTGCCAGGATTTTGCAACTGTTCTAATCATAAATATTTTTTATGTTGCTGTATTTGATATTTTTCTGTTCTTTTTTTAAAGCATGCCATTATTCCTTCAGGTGTTTTAAGTAAAGAAATATTCGAGAATAATTGATTACTAATCACAATACATTCATATTTTTGACTAAATTCATAAATCAGTCTATTATCAAAATGTTGTGAAAAAAATAACTTAACAACTTCAAATCCATTTTTGATTAAATCAATAATAATTTTTAATCCTTCAACACCAAAACAATTATTTTCCTTGCGATATTGTTTATCGTCTAAACATTTTCGTATATTTTTAATTTCGGTGTTATTTTTTGAATCAATGTTAAATATCATAGAATTATTATAAAATTAAGTTCAAATATGTGCAAACCTGATGGGAAAAATGAAAATTATTTATAATTTTCATATATGTTTGATAAAACAAAAACTCTCAAAACTCTTCATATTGGAAATGATCCAGATATAACATATAAAAATTTTAAATTTAATGCTAAAACACCATTTTTAAATTGAATTTTACATGTTAAAAATAAAAATCTTAAATATGTAATTATTGTCATTTTAGCATTTCTTTCAAGTCTTGAGGTACTTTTTTTTATTAAAAACTCAGGTTTATATAGTTCTGGTTTACGTAGTATTACACAAGCATTATCTTTTTTAACACTGACTGCGTTAGTGCAAAATCAATATGAACATGCTGTTGCAGTTTACAATATTTTATTTTGATTTTCATATTTAATTATTAATATTCCGCTTTTTATATTTGCTAGAAAAAAAATTGGAAAACATTTTGCTTATTTAAGCATGTTATTTGTTATTTTAACGACAGTATTTGGTTATGCTTTATCTTGAATACCAAATATTAACCATGTTATGCTTTTTGGTAATTCAATACCAGGAGAAAGAAATTTGCCTGGTGATAGTGATAAAAATAAATTTTATCGTAATGGTATTAACATTTTACCATTTTGATATCCTAGAGGAGATAATGCATCTGGATCACTTGTAAGTGGAACTGACAATGGCAATTCTGATATATTTAATTGAAACACGGATCAATTTAAAGGTACTTTATTATTTATTTATGCTTTTGCACATGGTTTTACATCAGCATTAATAAATGCTTGTGTGTTTATGCTTGGTGCTTGTACTGGTGGAACTGATTTTATTTCTTTTTATCATGGAAATAAAGGCAAAAATTTAGGTAACTCAATGTTTAAATTTTCAATGATAAGTTTATTCTTTTCTGTAATTATTGGTTCAAACATACCTGCAGCTATTATTGATCAAAGAGCAATATCATTTTATTATTTCTTTAGTGCCACTATGGTTTGTTCCTTTTCTTCAATAATGTTTTATAGATTATTTATGAGAACATTCTTTTCAAATAGACATCATATTAAAGTTACCATTGATTCACAAATTTTTTGAGAACCAATTGCAACAAACATGATTGATGACAAATACCACAGAAATTTAGTTCTTAAAAATGCAAGGGATTTCAAAACAGGAATTGAATATCAACAAATTGAAATCATTTGTGATATTAAAGAATTAGAATGATTAATTTATGAAATAAGAATTATTGATCCTAAAGCTTTTGTGGCAGTTTATGATGTTTCAACTATTGACGGATATTTATTATCTCAAAGATATGGAGATGAAGATATTTATGAATCACAAAGTAATGGTGATTAGAATTACAAATAACTAATTAAATCTAAAATTCCAGGATAAATAATTTTTAATTCATGACAATTAGTTCTAATGAATTCATAATCCATTTTATTTTTAGTATGATTAATAAATACTTTATAATCAATAACATAAAATTCTTCTTTTAATGAAAAATATACTAAAACAAACCCTTTAATATTCATTTCATTTAGTTTTTCTAATCTTTGAATTTGATGTTTTTGCAACAGTGCCTTGTCGAAATATTCTTTGCTTGTTTCTTTAACATCAAATTCGAAGTAATTACTTTTATAAAAACCAAAATAATCAACAAATGATTTAGACATTAATTTGCCCAAAATGGTGGTTGCGTCAATTTTTTTAAATATTTTAATTGGTATTTCTCTTTTTTCTAATAAACCAATATTTTTATTGTATCAATATTCTGCAGTACGATTTACTAAATCTTCTGCATACATTCCTAAATTTGAATTAGTAATGTTGGCCATGGTTATTCACTGTATGGGCAATGACAATCATCATTATCATCAAAATAATCATCTCCACCAGTTCTTCGGCAATATTCCGCATAGTCTTGCTCTTCTTTTTTTTCATTAGCAGTATTTTCTACATGCTTATTGCTTGTAGTATCATTTTTTACCATTTTTGACTTTTTGTTAAACCATCACATATACATTTAATATAACACAAAATTACGAAGTTTGAAACTACCAATACTATATAAATAATACTTATTATTTATAAAAAAATACTAGTTTCAAAAACTAACATTTTATTGTATACTTATTAGGTATGAAAGTAAAGAAAACAGCCACTTTCGAAAATGATAAAAAATCAAAACATAAAGAAATATCAATTATCCAAAGTAGTGGTGTCGCAACATTAACAACTGACAATGCAAAATATGTGGTTTCCCCACAAATTAAACTTAATACTCATGGTGATTTATTGTCTAAAGTGCACATTGATGAACTAGCAAAGTCTGGTAAATCAATAGAATATGATGATAAAGAATTACTAAGTTCAATAATGATTGCTAATCCGAATATAACTATTGATGAATTAATAAGAATTTTTCCATTATCATCACGACTACCAAAATTACCAAATGTAGCTAAAGCAACACATAAAATTAATATTACACATCATGATGAGAATCAAAATGTAATTTTTTTGCAACCAATTACTAAAACTAAAATCATCAATGGATTTAGTTTTGATCCAAAAATTAGCAAAGTTGAAAGAGACCAAATTTTTAAACAAGAAAATACTAATTTAGTAAATGATGTTTTCGATGCCACATTTGAGGCTTTTGGCAACCTTGCAGCTAATGGTTATATGACAAAGGAAGATTCTAAAAAACTTGTTTATACTTTAGAACCTAAGCATTCAAATGATTCAACAGAAAATGAAGAAGTAATTGTTGCAACATGAACTGATGTTGATGCAATACAACCAATTGTTGATAATGATCAAAAAATTGCATTTATGGCAAGAGCTGTTGCTAAATCTATGTATGCTAGTATGGACATTGTAAGACAGAAATGTATTAATACTGCTGATAAAGAATTATTTGCCAAATGACTAAAATTTAAAACGTCCATTGAAACGGATATGCAACTTAAAGATAATGATTCAATTGCAAAACTTTCGCAATGTGACATTTATTCACAAGTAAATATTGATATCTTTAAAGCTAAATTAACAACATTCATGGTTGAACATAATTTAGAGACAGATCCTGATTCAGATTTTCCAATAACTCAAGAACTAGCTAAACATGAATTTGTAAAATCAATAAATGATCTTTTACCAATAACCTCAAATGAAAATATTAAAAGAGGAATTGAGGGTGAATTACAAAAAATTGTTGAAGAACAATATATTAATGAAATTGAGACACCTATTCGTGTCGTTACAACTTTTGATGAATTCAATAAGCTTTCTTTTGATGGTAATTTTAATCTTAATTATTATCGAGATATTAATGATAATGTATACTTTGCGCTTTATGACAGCGAAGGAGCAAATTTAGAA
The DNA here is from genome assembly GCA_031255095.1 of Mycoplasmataceae bacterium. Taxonomy (GTDB): domain Bacteria; phylum Bacillota_I; class Bacilli_A; order Mycoplasmatales; family Mycoplasmoidaceae; genus Malacoplasma_A. Next base: position 17,594 of record JAIRTE010000040.1, on the reverse strand, counting down.
TACATAAAAGTTAATGGTGAATTAAAAATTGATGGTGTTACAACACTTAATGTTTTTTTAGCACTTCAAGAAAATGAAAGATGTTTTGGTGTTGTTTTGCCTTCATCTAATATGGACACTGTACATATGACAACAATTCAAAATTATAACAATTACAAAGCTTTAAAAACTAAAGGTGTTGATATTGAAAGTAGAACTGCAGCATTAGCAATGGCTGATAATCTATTATCAACGGCTACTGTCATAAATCAACAAGTTCTTGAAACAGAACCACAACACGATGTGGAACAGATTGAAACTACATTTGATGCTCATTCATCTATTTTAAGCACTGCTACCTTCGATAATTCTGATGCCGAAGATTCTTTTTATAGTGTCAATGATGAAGGTTTTTTTAATTATAATCGAGAATCAACCTCCGAATATTATTCTGAAACCACTTTACTTCCAGAACAATTTGAGCCTTCGGATTTAATTGTGCAATATTGTGATAATGGATATTCTCAATATGCTCAAAACGCTACATATTTTAAAAAATACAATGGCAGTGATGAAAATAATACAACACTAGCTAATAAAATTAAAGATTTTATCACAATAACAAACAATAAATTTGAAAAAAATGCTAGTTTTAAACAAGAAATGAGTATGCTTGGTGAGTTTCATTCTAATTATGTTATCGGAAACAAAAAAGAGTTGGCAATTGAAGATAATTTTGCAAATAATCACAATGTGATCATGACAAATCACAGATACTATATTGATAAAAATAAATTTCGTACATTTGATCAATATGGAAGAGTTGTTACATATGAATTAAATAGATTTGGCTCTGGTTATACGAAATATGTTAGAAATTTAAATGGTAACATTTTATATAACCAAAGATATAATTCACAAGATAAGACATCAGGTTTAAAAAGTAGTGAAAAACAAAATGAAATTTTTGATTTGTTTAATAGAAAAGCAGATTTAGAAAATAAAATTGAGCGTTATGTTTATGATAATATTAACACCTTGGAGCCATTAGATGAAGCACAAGTAGATAAAATCTCAAAAGATGCAACAAGTGATATTACACTATATTCTACATATTCTCATAATATTACAACCAAATTGAATGAAACATTCTCAGAATGACAAATTGATTTAGCAACCAAGATATTTAAAAAAATGGCTTTTAATAATTTAATTATTGATGCTTTAGGCAAGGAAGGTTCAAAAACTGACATTAAAAAACATGAAGCTGAAAATGCCAATTTGTTAAAAAAATTTAATAAATTTGTAATGAAAGATGGTAAAGTTGTTAGTCAAGAAGAAAATGCGAAACATTTGGCCACAAATATAGCTGACAAATTTTTGAATGATGAAGATGCTTTAAATTTAGCCAATGATATTGTTAGTCTAAAAGAAAAAATTGATTCTGAAAAAAGACTTAATAAATTAAAACATGCTGATTCAATTTATCAGGATACTTTTTTAGATTCACATCAAAAACTTTTAGATGAAAAAGTTAAAATGTTTGAAGAAAAATTTAAAACGCATTCTGGCTTTGCTGAGTTTGAAGAATCAGGAAAATATAAAACTGATGCAGAATTAAATGCAAATAAAGAAAGGAATGCTGTGTTACTTTCACATGCTTTAGTGCAAAGCAAAAAAGATCAAAATCCTGAAATAATGGTGAAAATTACGACTGAAAATTTGAATACAAAAAATGTTTTAAAACCTAAAGGTATGCATAAAGAGGAAATAAAAAAAGTTGTTGCTGATAATGAAGTTGCTTGTGCTGCTTTGGAACAAGTTAAAAAACAACTAAAAAAAGAACATAAGGCTTTTTTAGCAAATAGTTCTGATTCAACAAGCAATGACTATTTTGACGAAACAATTGTTGATGACAATGCTTTTATATCAAAAACTGCTCATAATTCTACTCCTGTTAAGAATATGGAAAAACAAGTGAAAATGGATACAGATTTTTAAAATGTTTATAATTATATATAAATGCCTAGAAAACATCTTATTGAATCTCAATGTAATAAAAAACAGCAATTTCAAGCTAAAAAACAGCAAAAATTAGCTAGGGAAATCAAAGCAGCTGTTAAAGTTGGAGGTAACAACCCAGATGCTAACCCTAGACTTAAAGCTGCGATTGAAAAAGCTTTAAGAAATGGTTTAAGCAAAGATTCAATTGACAAAAATGTTAATGGCAAACAAGATAATACTGTTTTAACTTCATGCGAATTTGAATGTTACGGGCCTCAAGGAATCAAAATTATTGTTGGTGCATTGACTGATAACACCAATAGAACAATTTCTTCTCTAAATGGCTATTTATCAAAATTACATGGTGAATTAGCCAAAACAAATAGTGTAAAAGTGTTTTTTGATAAATTTGGCTACATTATTTTACTTAAAGACCCTAAAACCAATGTAGATCAAATATTTGAAGAATTAATGGAATTTAATATTCATGAAATTGAGGAAGATGAAGAAGGTGAAGGTATTGAAATTAAAACTGAAGTTAATGATTTCTATGCAGTTAAAGATTTGTTAATAAAAAATGGATACAATATCTATGAAGCTGAAATTAAATTAATTCCTCAAGATTATATTACCACTTTGACAGATGATAGTAAAGAAAGATTGGAACGTTTTGTCAATTCTTGTGAAGATGACGACGATATGCAATGAGTTATTACTAATTTTAGTGAAGAGTAATTTTGGAATATATAACATAATACTCTATTAATAATATAACAATATTAGGAATATGTCAATTAGCAAATCAATAAAAAAATTCTTTTTAGGCAATAGTTCATCAAAAATGGTTGATAAAAAAGAAAATATAGAGACTTATGATAGTAAATGAAATAGTTTATCAAATATTTCTAAAGTTATTAAAATACAAAAAGATGTTGATGAACCAATTAGTTGTATGTTTGATGTTAATGAAGATAACAAAGTACAAGTATTAGCAAAAGATAGAAGATGAAATAAAAATTCTAAGTATGTTGCTGGCAGTTGTTTTGTTATTGGTGGTAGTGGTAGTGGTAAAAGTTCACAAATCGCTAAGCCAACAATTTTAAATTCAAATTGTTCAATGTTTGTTTCTGATCCCAAGGGTAGTGAATTAAAAAGAGACACTGAAGGCAAATTAAAAGCAAAAGGTTATAAAGTATATTATTTTAATGCTATGGATTTTGAAAGTGACAATTGGAATTTATTTCAGGAGTTTCTTGATGAACCTGATATTAATAAACAAAATGTTATTCTCTCACAAATATGCGAAATATTAATCCCAGAAACTCCTAATACCAAGGGAAGTTTCTTAAACACACAAAGACAATGATTGAAGGGTTTTTGTTTGCTATGTTATGAAGAATTGGGGGAATTATCACTACAAAACATTATTAATTTGATTTCACAACCACAAAAAGATATTTATGATTTTTTATGTGAAAGAGGAAAAGATAAGCGTTATTTTTCTTATCTTTCAAATTTTAGTATGGATGAGCAGGCAACAATTTATTATGCTACATTTGTTTCATCTGTTAATAAATTTAATGTGCAAAGTGTTTTGGACAAAACTAATTGTTCAACAATTAATTTTGATGATTTTATTAAGCAAAAAACAGTTATCTATGTTAAAATGAACAGAATTAACCCAGAATCATTCGAAAACGATATTGCTAAGATTTTGATGCAGTCATTATATAAAAAGCTCTCAGCGCATGCCGAAACCACCAAAAATGGTTGTTTAGATATACCTTTCATTTTCCTTTGTGATGAATTTGCTAACGTTGGTAAAATTAATTTTGCCCCAAAAATATTTTCATTAAGTCGTAGTGAAAATATTAGTATTATTTGTTTTATTCAAGGTATTTCACAGCTTAAAGAAATATATGGTGAAAATCAATTGCAAGAAATGTTTGATAGTACCATGTGCTTCTTTATCCTAAAATTAACCGATACTAAATTTGCACAACAATTAAGTTCACTTTTTGGTAGAAAACTTGAAAGAATTGAAAGTAAGAGTAAGGGTGCTGGTGGAGAAAATAAATCTGAATCTGTTACTACACAACAGCAGTTGATTGAACAAATTAGGTATGAAGATTTAATTAATAAAAGTAGAAATGAAGTAATTATTATTCCTGAAGGTGTTTTAGCAATTAAATTAAAATTTCAATTTATGCATGAACGAAAATAGTTCAAATTAATATTCTATAGAAGCTTTTAGTTTTTTATGGTAATGTTTATAATTTGGCAAATAATGGTATACTACATTTCAAAATCGTTTGGAATGATTATGTACATATAAATGAGCAATTTCATGAACCATAACAGATTCTATAGTTTCAATATCATATGTTAGCAACGAATATTTTAATTTTATTTGTAAAGGAAAATAACAGCATAAACCTAATCAACTTTTTCTCTCTTCTCAAACTAAAGGAACATCATAGTTTATTTTCATAATTTTTAATCATTTATCAAAACTTAATTTGGTTATAGAATTGCCAAAAACTAATAATAATTCTTGTATAAGTTCTTGTAATTCCTTTTTATTAACATAATGTATATAAAAAATATCATTGAAAAAATAATATTTAGTAATAGTGCTCTCAAAAAAATTAGCTTTATATTTTTTGCCTAGTATAAAAATATGTTGGTCTTGGTTATAAAATTCTATTCGTTTTTCATATTTTGATTTTTGTATATTAAGAGTCATATTTACTATGTGTTTTTTAATAAAAGGAAGTATATAGTGTTGTATATGTTCCTGTGTATATTTAATAGGTATAATGACTTTAATTACACCCTTTCGTGAATACATTTTTGCACTTTTGACCCTTTTATATATTGAATCATAATAATAGGTAATACCATCAATAATTATTGATTGATTTAACAATGTTTTAATAGTTTTAACATTGCCACCACGTCTTTTTCTACGTTTTGGCATTAGATATTATTAATATTATTGTTGTGTGCTGACAATTTAATATTATTCAGCATTACAAGTAATTTATCAATGCCTTCAGTGTATTTATTTTGCATGTATAAAGTTTCACAATTTTTAATAATCTTTTTAATTTCATCATTTTCATTTCTAAATTTATTACTAAAAAATAATAATCTTTTTAAAAAATATTTTAAAGTGTTATTTAAACTATATGAATCAATTAATTGAGGAACTTGTTGCAAAATATTATTAATTTCTTCTTTTGCATATAAATAATTCTTTTCATAATCAGTTTTGATTTTTAATTCTATATCTTCAATAATCATTAATAAATTTTTGATATTACTATTTATTGTATTTTGCGAAGTGTTTGGAGAAGAGTTACAATTATTTAATTGAATAAGAGTCATTTTAAGCTCACAAACATTATCAATTACTCAAATAAAATTATTGTATTTTAATTTAATTTCATCAAAAATAAAATACATTTCTTTTTTAAATTTTAGCATTAATGCTACTACTTCTTGTATATCAAAGAAAATATTTTTCCTGTTGAAATTATTAAAATTATTGTAATTATTTTCAATTGCTAAATATTTACTTTTTAATTGTTTGAAAAGCAAAAATAAAACATTGATTTTTTCAACTAATAATTTGTTGTTAGCAAAATCACTTTTAAGTTTGTTAAAATATGTCTCAATATCGGTTTTTTTACTTTCAATTTTTGAAATTTGTTCACTGATTCATTTAATGTTATTCTTAATACATAAATTTGTTGAACCATTTAATTTAATAATAGTATTAATTTTTTCAATATTTCTTATAGAAATTTTCAATTTCTCTCAAGCATTTTTGATTTCAATGGTATCAATATATTCAGCAGCCTCAGCTAATAATCTTTTGGTATCAACTTCACATTCCAAGATTTCATTTTGTTCAAGAGGAGAATATGTTTTAATATTCGTTTCTATTTCTTCTCTAATTTTTGTAAGTGAAAAGTTACATAAATTGACAAATTTATCCAATACATAATATTCTTCAATAAAATAATAAAGTGTTTGCAAATTGTTATTTAAATGCAATGAATTCGTAAGAAAAGATTTTGTTTTATTTTCCATATATGCTAATTTTGTTTTGTCTAAATCAAATAATATTAATTTAGCATAATTTTTAAATATTTTTTGTTTATATTTAAGTGATAAATTATTTTCATAAAAAATCAATATTTCTCCAATTATTATTCTATATTCCAATAATTTTTTAGACATTATATGACTATCATTTAATGTAATTACCTCTATTTTTTTCAAATTATTCAGTGTTTTTTCTACATCTGCTAGGTTATTTTTGATTTCAGTAGAAATTATTTTACCATCCCTAAAGGCAAAATTACTATTAACAATAGTTAAATTGATCAACTTATTTTTGATTTCATTATTGATTTTTTCTTCCATCAAAGTTTTGATTTTTTTAATCTTAGCATATAATTCATCAAATTCAACATCATTTTTAGCAAGAATGTGGAAAAATTTGAATTTATTGAACTCAATAATTAATTTTAACTTGTTGTAATTTGTTTTTAATTTATATTCAACTGCTAGTGCTCGCACGTGTAGTACAAAGAGGATAAAAAAAATAGTATAGGAAATTCAAAAAACAGTCAAAAATCCAATCAAAATATATAAAAGCACATTATTTATTGGATAGCTTGTGTTTACAGCATCACCTAAAAAATAAATATTATTTATTTTTAACATACTTAAATATTATAAAATTAGTGTATAAATAAATTAACAAACTATGGCTGATAAATTACCACTTTTCGCGGAATGGAACAATTTTAAAATCAGCAAATGATGTGATGAAATCAATGTTAGAGATTTTATCCAATCTAATTATGAACCTTATGAAGGTGATAGTAGTTTTCTAACTTCAGCTTCTGAATCAACAACATCCTTATGGAATAAAATTCTTAATTTAATCAAAGAAGAGCAAAATAATGGGGGTGTTTTGAATTTCGATCCAAGAATTTCTAAAATAGATGCTTATAAGTCTGGTTATATTGACAAGGAATTAGAACAAATAGTTGGCCTTCAGACAGAATCACCATTAACACGTGCTTTTATGCCTTATGGTGGGATAAGAATGGCTGATAGTGCTGCAATATCACATGGGTTTAAAACAAATCCAGAAACTGATGTGTTCTTTGCTAAATATCACAAAACACATAATCAAGGTGTTTTCGATGCCTACACTGAAGAAATTACTAGAGCAAGACATACTCATATCATTACTGGTTTACCTGATGCTTATGCTCGAGGTAGGATAATTGGTGATTATCGTCGTGTTGCTTTGTATGGCATAGATTATTTAATTAATGAGAAAATTGTTGCTCGAAATAATGCAACCTTAGATGTGTTAAATGCTAAAAATATCAGGATGAGAGAAGAAACAATGGAACAAATTAAATCATTAAAAGCGATGTTAAATATGGCTAAAAGTTATGGTTTTGATATTTCAAGACCTGCAAAAAATGCAAAGGAAGCTATTCAATGAGTATATTTTGGATATTTAGCTGCAATTAAGGACCAAAATGGAGCTGCAATGTCTATTGGCCGTGTGGCAACATTTTTAGACATTTATATTCAAAGAGATTTAAAAAATAATGTTTTAACTGAAAGTGAAGCACAAGAACTTATGGATCATTTTATTATGAAATTAAGAATTGTACGTTTCATAAGAACAAAAGAATATGACCAAATTTTTTCAGGTGATCCAATTTGAGCAACAGAAGCAGTAGGTGGGATGAATAAAAATAATGCAACATTAGTTACTAAAAATTCATTTAGAGTTTTGCAATCATTGATAAATATGGGTGCCGCACCTGAACCTAATATCACAATTCTTTGATCAAAGAATTTGCCAATTAATTTTAAGAAATTTTGTGCTCTTATTTCTATTAAATGTTCTTCAATTCAATACGAATCAGATGATTTAATAAGAGAGAATCATGGTGACGATTATGCCATTGCATGTTGTGTTTCTCCAATGAAAATAGGCAAAGAAATGCAATTTTTTGGTGCAAGAGCAAATTTACCTAAAGCATTGTTATATGCATTAAATAATGGTATTGATGAAATGGAACCAGAGTATGGTAAAATGGGTCCAGATTTGGGCATTTTAAAAGAAGGTGTTTTAAATTTTGATGTGGTATATGATCGATATTTACAAATGTTGGATTGATTAGCTAGAGTTTATGTTAATGCATTAAATGTTATACATTATATGCATGATAAATATTATTATGAAGCAGCAGAAATGGCTTTGCATGACATTGATATTAAAAGATTCTTTGCAACTGGAATTGCAGGTTTATCTGTTGTTGCTGATTCATTAAGTGCAATTAAATTTGCGAAAGTAACACCAAAATGAAAAACATTAGAAAATAATACCAAAATTATTGAAAGTTTTTCAATTGAGGGAGAATTTCCGAAATTTGGAAATGATGATGACAGAGTTGATGAATTAGCAGCTAATATTGTTAAGGATTTTTATAATTTATTAAAAAAATATAAAACTTATAGACATTCAAAATTAACTATGTCTATATTAACAATAACTTCTAATGTTGTTTATGGTTCAGTTACTGGTGATACACCTGATGGTAGAAAGGCAAAAACACCTTTCGCACCAGGTGCCAATCCTATGAATGGAAGAGATGAAACTGGAGCAATCAATTCTTTGAAATCTGTTGCTAAATTACCATACAAATATGCAAGAGATGGTATTTCTAATACTTGAAGCATCATTCCAAACGCTTTAGGCAATGATGAAGAAAAACAAGTAAATAATTTAGTGGATTTAATCGATGGATATTTTCAATCTGGTGGTTATCATTTGAATGTTAATGTTTTAACAAAAGAAACATTAATTGATGCACAAAAAAATCCTGATAAATATCCACAATTAACTGTTAGAGTTTCTGGCTATGCCGTTAATTTTAACAAGTTGTCAAAATTACAACAGGATGATATAATTAGTCGTACATTTCACACGAAAATTGATTAATGTCTAAAGTATCAGCACCATACTTTAAAATTGAAAGTTTTGGCTCTGTAGATGGTCCAGGAATTAGGTTGGTAATTTTTCTAGCTGGTTGTCCATATAGATGTGTATATTGTCATAACCCTGAATCATGATCTATTGCCAATAAAAAAATGATCACAGTAGATGAAGTTTTACAGCTATATTTAAAGAATAAAAAATTCTATAAAAATGGTGGTATTACAATAAGTGGTGGTGAACCACTTTTACATTTGAAATTTTGCCACAAATTATCCAAAAAGTGTCTGAAAAAAAATATATCATTAGCCTTTGACACTTCAGGTGCAACATTCACTAAAAAAAATATCAACAAATATAAAAAAATAACTAAACATAAACCTTTATGAATTGTTGATATTAAACACACTATTCCTTATCAACACTTTTTAATTACTCAAACTACTAGTAAATTAAAAGAAATTAAGTTATTGAATTTTTTAGAAAAAAATAACAATATTTTTTGAATAAGAATGGTTTTATTACCAAACTACACTGATCAGAAAAATAACATCATAAATATAAAAAATATCCTAAATAAATATAAAAATATGCAAAATTTTGAAATATTGCCATTTCATCAATTTGGTTGTTCAAAATATAAACAACTGAAAACAAAATATTTATTGGAAAATGTTGAACCAGTTGATGAAAATTATTTGAAAGAATTCAAACAAAAAATATTTACTAAATAAACTTTTTACCAATAACAAAAATTTTATTGCCATTGATGTATGATGTGATATTAATTTCTTTTTTACCTGGAATAATAAAATCAGTAATTAATATGTTGTAATCACTACAACATACTTCAACACCGCTTTTACTTACATTAATGATGGTGCCGGGTTTTGCATTTGAAGGGGTAGTGGTTAATTTAATTTTAGTTATCTTAATATTCAATTCATCAAGTGTTGTATATGCCATTGGAATAGAATATAATGCATTTACAAAATATTTTATATTAATTGCATTAGAATTTCAGTTTATTTTTTCATTTTCTCTCTTTATAATGGGTGCAAAACTAACTAAATTTTCATTTTGTTTTACACTATACACGTGCGTAGTACAGAGATAATCAATATTTTCTAAACATTTTTCATAGATTAATTTACTTAAAATTTCATACAATTCTGAGTAAGTGGTGTTTTCTGTTATGATTACTGGAAATTGTTTGATGATATCACCATTATCCATCCCTTTGTCCATATACATGATAGTTAAACCTGTTTCCTTTTCCATGTTTAAAATAGCATGATGTATTGGTGCCCCACCTCTATATTTTGGTAATAAAGAAGTGTGAAAATTAACGCATTTGAATTTTGGAATATCTAAAATGCTACTTGGAATTAAATTACCATATGCACAAGTGATTATAATATCAGGTTTTAAATCTTTAATTTTTTGTTTAGCTTCTGAAACTTTTTCAGGCTGCATTAAAAATAGATTATTTTCGATTGCCACCTGTTTAACTTCAGAGAAAATAACCTTTTTGTTTTTATCAACCAATCTATCTGGTTGTGATACCACACCAACAATTTCATTTTTGGAATCTATTAAAGCTTTCAAACATACACTAGCAATTTTGGGTGTACCAAAAAATACGATTCTATACATTAACTATTGCTTGGTTGACTTGTAGCAGTTGTTTCTAAATTTTTATTTTTTTTAGATACTCAAACCTTTAATTCTGTTCCCTCAATTAAACGCTTAATATTAGCTCTATGTTTGAAACAAACAATACCAAACATACTAACATTAATAATTAATATACCAATAAAATTTAACATATGTTTTTGAAAGTTTAACAAATCAACATCCTTGATTTTTGCATCAAATCAGGTATTATTGACCATATATAAATTTAAGAACACAGGTATCAAAAATAAAAATGGCCCAATTAACAATACTAATAAACTTGCCATAGAAACATATTTTGTGAAATAAACAATAATTACCCATAGGATTAATAAAATTGTTGCAGGATAAGGCGAAATAGCATAGTAAATACCACCTGCAGTAGCAACACCCTTACCTCCTGATCTAATTTTTGCTTTTTTGAAGTCTCAATTATTATTTACTAGTGCAGCAAAATATTGAATCGGAAAACAATGTCCAATTAGTGTAAATAAACCAGGCAAAAAAATTAAAAAAGTTAAATCGAAATTGAATTTTGTATTGTCATGTATCAGATACTTAAAACACAACAATGAGATTACAGTTGTTACATATCCTTTACTAGCATCCAATAACGCAACTGAAATCGCTGCTACTTTACCATATGTACGACCAATATTTGTTGCTCCAGGATTACCTGAACCAAATTTATGAATATCATCATTTTTAAATTTTGCATATATTTCAGCAAAAATTATTCCACCAATAAAATAACCAATTACACAAAGACTTATAATTATAAGTATTACTAATAAAATATTCATATTTTGAGACATAGTAATTATAACTATTATATGGCTTATAATGAAAAATCTATACAGGTTTTGGAAGGTCTAGAACCTGTTCGTAAAAGACCAGGAATGTATATTGGTTCCACTGGAATCAGTGGTTTACATCATTTGGTTTGAGAAATTTTTGACAACTCAATTGATGAAGTTGTTGCTGGTAAATGTAATAACATAAAAATTACATTGTTTAAAGATGGTAGTGTATGTATTGAGGATAATGGTCGTGGTATACCACCAGGATTAAATGAAAAAACTGGATTGAGTACAGTGGACACAGTTTTCACTGTACTACACGCGGGCGGAAAGTTTGACGATTCTGCTTATAAAACTGCTGGTGGATTGCATGGTGTTGGTGCATCTGTTGTTAATGCATTGAGTACATATTTAACAGTTGTTGTTAAAAGAGATGGAAGAATTTATGAAGCTAAATATGAAAATGGTGGCAAAATTACCCAACCATTAAAAGTTATTGGAAACACAAATAAATCCGGTACAACTGTAACATTTCTACCTGATGTGACAATTTTTAAGAATATTGAATTAAATGCTAATACTATTAAAGAACGTATTAGAGAATCAAGCTTTTTATATAAAAATTTAAAAATTTCATTTTATGATGAAAATAAAGATGAGACCACTGAATTTGAATCAAATACAGGTATTATTGATTTTGTAAAATATTTAAATGAAGGTAAAACAACATGCAATAATATTGCTTTTTTTGAGGGTAAAAGTGATGATATTGAAGTAGAAATTTCTTTTCAATATACTAATAGCTCAACTGAATTATTAGTTTCATTTGCTAATGGTGTTAAAACTACTGAAGGTGGTGCTCATGAAACAGCTTTCAAAGGAACCATTACCGAATTAGTTAATATTACTGCTAGAAAATGAGACATTTTAAAAGATAAACAAGAAAATTTTTCAGGTGAAGATGTAAGAGAAGGTTTGACAGCTGTTATTTCTATTAGAGTACCTGAAAAAATTATTCAATATGAGGGACAAACTAAAAATAAGCTTTTTACACCTGAAGCCTATTCTGCTGTTAAAAAAGTATTTTGAGAGAAATTTGTTTTTTGATTGGAAGAAAACAGAAAAGTAAGTGAAAAGATTATCCAAAAAATCTTGATTGCAAGAGATGCAAGAATTGCAGCTAGAAAAACAAGAGAAGATATCAAAAAACTAAGAGAAAAGACTCAAGGTTTAATCCTTTCAGGAAAATTAACCCCTGCACAATCAAAAGATTATTCTAAGAATGAACTTTTTTTGGTTGAAGGTAATTCAGCTGGGGGAACTGCTAAATTAGCAAGAGATAAGAAATATCAAGCTATTTTACCGTTACGTGGTAAAGTTATAAATGCTGAAAAAGTTAAATTAAAAGACTTATTGTGTAATGAGGAAATATGCACTATTATTTCATGTATTGGTGCTGGTGTTGGTAATGATTTTAACATCAAAGATATACGATATGATAAAATCATTATTATGGCTGATGCCGATGTTGATGGAGCACATATTGCTTGTTTATTACTAACATTTTTCTATCGTTTTATGAAACCAATGGTTGAACAAGGGCATATTTTTGTTGCTCTTCCACCATTATTCCAAATAAAAGATAATAAAACAAAAGAAGAAATTTATTTGTGAACTGAAGAAGAATTAGAAACGGAAAAACTTAACCATAAATCTTATGAATTGCAAAGATATAAAGGTTTAGGTGAAATGGATGCACCGCAATTAAGAGAAACTACAATGGGAAAAACTAGAAGATTAATGAAGGTTAGCATTGATGATGCTATTTTAGCAGAAAAGAATGTTAATACTTTGATGGGAGATAATATTGTTATTCGAAAAGAATGAATTAATGCTAATATTAATTTTGATCCTGAATAATTAATTATTAAAATTATCCTAATTTTAAATTAGATAATATACTTATGCACCTGTAGCACAATTTGGATAATGCACAAGTTTCCTAAACTTGCTACTGTTGGTTCGAGTCCAGTCAGGTGCGCCAAATAAAAACTACAGTACTTTTAAATTTTAAATATCAATAAATTATGAATTCAATTATTCAATTAATATGTTTAGTGTGTGTGGTATTTGGCATGTAAAATTTTGTAAGTGTCTGCTTTTTGGGCCACCTTGCTTACTACAAAGACAAATAATTCAAATTATTGTTATAAATAAATTTTTTATTATATAAATAACTTATGGCTAAGACTTTAAATAAAACTAATATTAAACCACACACACACACACAACAAGTAAATTCTCAAAGAACTAAGCAAGTAGTTAATGCAAACACAAATGCAAAACAATTAGCATTTGTTAATGCACCAAATACTGATAATAGTTTTAAAACAATCTTTTTAAACAAAACTTGTTTATTTTTAACAATTGCAACATTAATGCAATTAATTTATGTAATTGTATTAGCTACTTACTGAAAACAAATATTTAATCAAACTAATGCTTATATTTATGAAGGATGTTCAATTCTTTTTCTTACAAGTTTTGTTGTTTTCTATTTTCTTTGTGTAAAAACAGAAAGACAGAAATCTGTATTTTTAAAATATTTAGCTTTGATTTGTTTTATTAATAACTTACCAATATTTTATGTTTCTTATTTAGAATATTATTTTTCATCACCTCGTTCAGAAGGGATGTCTACATTCCATGTGGCTCAAATGTTATTCCCACATACATTTTGTACAATTGCAATGTATTTGGGTCTTTATTTAGGATTTGCTAAAAATAAAAGATGTTTTATTTATGGAATGATAGCAGCATATTTTATTTTCACTGGTTTCTTTGGTAGCATAATTTCTACAGTAGGATATTTGCTCACTTATAATTTCACTCAAGAACCTAATCAAAGATTTGCAGTTTATAGCATGTACGTTAATTTTTATGGTCATTTTCCAATGATTGTTATGACAATAATCATTATTAAAGAAAAATTAGTTAAATTTAGTTTTGTTAATACTATATGAACTGCAATATTATGTTGTTTTTCTTTAACATTATGAACAGTTTATACAAAAGTGTTTAATATGGATTTTAATGGACATCCTGGTTTTTACATTGACGAAGGATTATTGGGTGGTGATGACAAAATATTTAAATGACAACTTATTGTTCCTTTGACTATTTTAATATCACTTGGTATCTCATTATTTTTTGAATTCAAAAAATTCAAAAAGGAAGAAAGATTTTACAAGAAGTTTAATATCTTCAATACATATTACAAAGGTGAATAATTAGATTATTACACATAAAATCATTTTATTGTATAAATAACTTATGGCTAAGACTTTAAATAAAACTAATAATATACCACACACACACACACACACACACACAGCTAAATTCTCAAATTGATAGTATTGATACTTCAATCAATAAACCTAAAAAATCTTTCAAAGAAATGTTTTTTTCTAAAATAGCAATATTTATTTATATTACTGCTGCATTACAAATTATTTGAGCTAGTATAGTTGGAATATATGCATTCCAACTATACAATAAAACAAATGGTTTAATTTACAATGCTATTGCATTATTATTTATGGCTGGGTTTATTACATTTTATTTCTTTATTAAAGACGAAAAACAAAAATCAATTTATTTTAAATATTGTGCTTTATTATGTGTATTAAATAATTTGCCAATAATTTATTGTGATTATATGGATTGGTTTTTTCTAAATCAAGGTGATTATTTCCAAATACCACAATTTTTGTTTATGCCAGCATTTTGTAATATTTGCATGTATATGGGTTTATATTTTGCATTTGCAAAAAATAAACACACAGCAATATATGGTATATTAGCAATGTTTTTTGTTGGTGTAGCTTCATTTGGTGGTTTGACATCAACAACATTGTGAGTAATAATGCATAACTTTGATGAACAAAATGCGCACAGAGTTAATTTAATGTATACATTATATACTAATTTCTTTACTCATTTTCCATTAATAACAATGGCAATAATTATTGTTAAAGAAAAATTAGTTAAATTTAGTATTCCAAATTTAATTTGATTAATAATTATTTTTGCTTTAGTTTATGCTAAAGGTTCTATTGATATACTAATTTTTGATAAAAATCACTCTGGTAAACCTTTTGACAACACAGCATACTATATTAATACCGGTATGTTAGGTGACAAAGATAAAATTTTTAGATTTCCTTTATTGGTTGGTTTAAACATTTTAGTGCATTTAGGATTATGTTTATTCTTTGAATTTAAAAAATTCAAAAAAGAAGAAAGATTTTATAAGAAATTTAATATTTTCAATACCTACTATAAAGGTGTATAGTTATTATTTATTTAATCATTCATTAAAGGTAAATAATTTAATACCATTTAATTCAAAAGTAGAATTATTTTCATAACAGATAATAATTTTTGAATATCCATCTTTTATTTTATTAAAAGCAGCAGTTTCTCTACCAAAATTTTCATTGTTTAAAACTGTTGTTACTTGAATATAAACTGTTTCAAAATTTTTGATGCACACAAAATCTATTTCATTGTTTTGATAATCTTTAGCAGTGTATACTTCATATCCTTGTTCTAATAAATTTAAGAAAATTAAATTTTCTAATTTATAACCTTCAATTGAATTACTATTTTTATTTAAGTGATTTAATAATCCCAAATCAGAAGCATAATATTTAGCTTTCATTCTTAAAATATTTTTACCCTTAAGGTCATAAAAAGCTATCTTTTTGATCAAAAATGAATCTTCTAATCATTTTAAATAATTTAATATTGTCTTTTTTAAAATTATTACCTCTTTATTTGATCTTAAAAAATTTTCTATATTTGTTGCACTAAAACTTTTTCCAATATTAGAATAAATATATTTGCTTATCCTTTCTAAACCATCCTCAAATTTAACATGATGATGTTCTTTGATATCTTTTTTGATACTACAAAGGAAAATATCATTTAATTTATTAAATATTTTTACATCATTTTCATAAAAAGGTACTATAGCTCCTAGTCCACCTTTTTTAAGGTATATTTCCAAATTTGTTTTTCAGTGACTGTTATTGTTTAATAAAAATTCACATACCTCAATAAATGAAAACGGAAATATTTCTAATTCAAAAGTTCTGCCTGTAAATAATGTAACTAATTCGGAAGAAAACATATGAGAGTTTGAACCTGTGATATAAATATCAAAATCAAAATCCTTATTTTCATATAAACCTATTATTAATCTTTCAAAGTTTTTAATTTCTTGAATTTCATCAAAAAATAAATAATTTGTTTCATTTTTGATTGCTTTTTTTAATATTTCTTGATAAACTTTGGGATATGTTTTTTTAACTAAAAATGGATTATTAAAATCATATTTTTGAATTTGAGTATTCATAATTTTTAAATCATTTAATAAAAAATTTATAAATTGGTTTAGTATAGTACTTTTTCCTATTCTTCTTATGCCAGTAATAACCTTTATATTTTGATCATTAATGTGATCGTTTAAAATATTAATATATTTTTTCCTGACAAATTCCATGATGCTATTATACACAAAATTAAAAAAATTTGAATTTTGTGTACATGTTTTTTAAAAATCCATCTCATTTTTAAATTTTAACTACACAAAATTACACGCTTTATTAAGTATTTTGAACAAATATTGGTGATAAATTTGCTAAACATATAATTTAAGACTTGCAAAACACATAATATTGATATGGACAATACAACTTATCTATAATAAAAACAAATTATAAACCAAGAATAATAGATTCATTAATTAAAAAAACTTTAAAACTATCAAATGCCATTTTAGTTAATGGTCCTAAATGATGTGGTAAAACATGAACTGGTAGTTATTTTTCAAATTCTGTAATTGATTTCTTAGATGAAGAAAATGGCAAAAGTTCATTACAATTATTAGCGATTAATCCAAAAAAATTATGGTTCTATAACGTTTTGAGTGGAAAATTTTGCTCATAATTTAATTTGCCACATACTAAGAAAATAATGCTTTTAAATCAATCAAAATTTCTAAATCCCTTAGCACGATATCTACATTC
>JAIRTE010000039.1 GCA_031255095.1 Mycoplasmataceae bacterium | reverse complement strand
AGGATTTTGCAACTGATTATGAACCAGGTTCAACAACAAAAATTAAATGAAATATTGAAGAATTAATTCCTTTACCAGCAAGTATTACATTACCAACACAATATTCATCACAATTACGTAAATTATATGACACACATCAATATTCTGAACAAGATGTGTTCAAAATTCTTGCCAAAGAAAATAAAACACTTAATTTCTCTGAATTAACTATTGAAGATTTTAATGCAAATGCTGGTGTAATTACATTAAAAGCAAAACCTACATCTACAGTTTATAAAACTGGTACTACTTTTCCTGTTTATGTTAATTTATCCCATGCTGTAAGAATTGATTATACAACAACTAATTTAGTTAGAGCAACATCAGGTAATATTTATTCACCAACATTTACATATCATGATCAAACCGTAAATATTTCATCTAATTCTTCTAAATTTAAATTTGAAATTATTGGTGGAAAAAGTGGTGCTAATGGATCACTGGGTGATGTTAATGGTGATAGCACAATACGTTTTGATAATAAAGATGGTAAAATACAATATTATGCACAAAATAAAGATTTTGCTGGTGGGATTTATACTGTAAAAGTAACTTATACAGTACAAGAAACATTTGAGGATAAAACAGGTGAAGTAAAATACTCATCATATTGAACTTTTTATGCAGCACCATATAGATTAGATACTACATGACAAACATTTGTAACTTTAAAAGCACCAGGGAATGATACAAGTACTTCAGTTGTTCAATTTAAAGCAACTACTACGGTACCAATTAATTATTACATTTCCTTCACTACAACATTTGTCACAAGACAAATTAATAATAATGGTCTTTTTTATAGTGGATCTTGAATGTCTTCATGTGGTACCAATTTAACAATGTCAAGTAAATCTGTAATGGCACCAATAGGCACTGATAATATAGTAGCTTTTTCTGTTGCAATGAAAGTAAGCTCAACTACTCAATTTAGTGGTACGGAACTTTTTAAATTTAAGGCAAAATGAGGTCCAGGTCGTGCAGATTGAAATAATGATGTAACCACTACAGCCACAATATCAAATAGGTTTGATAATTTTTAACAAACTATTTTTGTAACTTGATAACTATCAAACTAAAAATATCAAATATATCACATTTCCAATACAACACGCTATATTTTGGTAATTTTAAATAAAATATAGCATATAATTGTATTATGTTTATTGGTAGATCTAAAGAAATACAATCGCTTAATAAATTTAAAGATAAACACTTTATTAAGATATTAACTGGTTTAAGAAGATGTGGAAAATCAAGTATTTTGCAAACAATATATTCCAATATCAATGATAATAAAATCATTTATGATTTTAATGATAGTAGATTAGTCAAAAAATTCAGTTGAGAAAAATTAATTAGTGATATTGAATCAAAATCAATTCCTGATAAAATAAACTATTTATTTCTAGATGAAATTCAAGAAATAAAAAAATTTGAAAATTGCGTAATTACATTATTTGAACATAAGACATTTAAATATGATATATATTTAACTGGTTCTAATTCCCATATGTTTAGTGAAGAATTAGCAACACTATTTACAGGTAGGAATATAGAATTTTCCATTTATCCCTTAACATTTCAAGAAATAAAAAATGCTTTATTTCCTGAAATAGATAATGAAATATTTCTTAATACATATCTTAAAAATGGAGGTTTAGGTAACATTATAGAGGTATACAATGATGAAATTACTATTAAAAAGATACTTTTTAATATTATGAATGATATTACAACTAAGGATATTATTAAACGAAAAAATATAGTCAATATTGAAATGTTTTTAAAAATCAGAAATTATGTATTTTTAAATTTTGGCAGAGTTTTAAACTCAAATAACATTGCTAATTACATTCAGACAAATAATCATATTGTTTTACCTTTAACAACAATTTTAAGATATTTAACATGATTATGTGAATCTTTGTTAATTTATCAAGTTAATTTTTATGACACTAAAAACAAAAGTGTTTTGAAAACAAAGTGTAAATATTATGCTGGAGATTTAGGATTGTTAAATTCAATAATCGGTTATGATATAAATCTTAACCGAGGTTATAGAATTGAAAATTTAGTATTTTTGCAATTAAAATCATTAGATTATGAAATATATACATCAATTGATAAGAACAATCACGAAATTGATTTTATAATCAAAAAAAATAATGAAATAATTTATATTCAAGTTGCTGAAATTTTAACTGATGAAAATTTTGAAAGAGAAAGTAGAAGTTTGTTAGAAGTGAAAGATGCATTTAAAAAAATAATAATTTGTAAAGTTGATAATGTTACACATCTAAACAACACTGGAATTAAAATTATTAACTTGTTTGAATGATTAAATGGTGAAGTAAATTTTATCTATTAATATAATTAAGACAAGAATTTATATTAATAAATTAAAATCCATTATTACTATTAAAATGAACAGATTTGATAAAGAATTTATTGACAAAGTGTTAAAGAAATTTAATATTGATGATTTTGATATTAAAAATAAAATATTTTCGTTAGCCAAATGATTATATTCCAATAATAAAGGAAATGGCTTTGATAAAGGTAAAAATTTTTTTAAACCATATAAACCCTATGCATTATTAACAATATTAGAAAAATGAGAAAATAATACTATTTTAATTAATGAATCTTTCATTAATTTTTATAAAGAATTATTAATGCAAGATCCACAATGAACAAATATTGCGAAATTTGTGCAACATTCAACTGATTTTTTATTAAAGAAACAACCTTTAGGAAATGATAAAATGAAAAATTCATTCTTTAACCGAGTAAAAAATAATATATTTATTTCAATAAATAAAACCCAAGACATTATTAATGCATTGCTAAATTTAATTGTGGACTGTGTAATTAAATGTACTAATAATGATGAATTAATTAATAAATATACAGATAAATTTATTGTCAACAATTCTTTTGTTGAAACAAAATATAGAATACATCAAGCACAATGAGCACAATTAATTAAAGAATCATGTGGCAATAAATGTTTATTATGTGAAATAAATTATTGCCTTGAAGCAGCACATATTGTGCCTGTAAATGCATTTAAAGACCCAGAGGGCAAAGATAGTTCACAATGTTATTCTAAATGAAATGGTTTGTGTCTATGTGCGACACATCATAAACTTTTTGACAATTATTTAAAATTAACAAAAAGAAACAATGAATACATTTTTCTAATTAAGGAAGGAATTGAAGAAGATATTAAATTAGAAATTGAAAGTATTATTATTAAATTACAAGATAAGATTAATGAATTGGTAATTTCAGAACCAAAATATATTGCTTTTTTTGATTTAAAAGCAAATTATGGAGGAATAAATGGATAATAAAAAATCAAATTTTTGAAGTGAATTTGATAAATTTGATAATTCCCATCAAGAAGGAAGAAAGAAATTTTTTACTGATGTTTTGCCAAATTTAACATTTGAACAAAAACTTGAATATTCAAAGGAAAAAGTTAGAGAATTTATTAAATATTGTGAATTTAAGAAACTTCCATTTCCTGTTATTTCTTTTTCAGGTGGAAGAGATTCAACAATATTATGACATTTAGTTCGAAATGTTGTAAAAGAAAATAAATTAAAATTTAAACCAACAATTATTGTTGCTTCGGAATTTTTCCACCCAGATAATGTTAAAATTATTAAAAAATTTAATACTTCAAGTAAAAGTAAAATAATTCCAGCAGTTAAAACTTTTTCTGAAGTTATTACTACAATTGGTTTTCCAATAATTTCTAAAGAACTATCACAAAAAATAAGAGGAGTATTGGATGTTAAGGTTAAGGGCAAATGAATAGCTACATGTTTTGGCTATGGCAAAGGAAGAGCAATACCTGAAAAATATTTGCATCTTCTAGATACAGATTTTTGCAATTTTAAACCAACACATGAATGTTGTAATCTTATTAAAGGTGGTGTAAAACATGATACTAATCCAAAATTTATTGGTACAACAATTTTTGAATCAGAATTAAGAAAAACTAATTGATTAACAAAAGGTTGTAACATTTTTGATGAAGAAAGTCCAATTTCTAGACCAATATCATTATGGAATGATGAAGATGTAAAAAAATTTATAGAATTAGAAAAAATTAAAATTTCTGATGCATACCAAAAAGGTTGAACTAGAACTGGTTGTATGTTTTGTGGATTTGGACTAAACATAGAAGACTCTATTAAACAAAATTTTTTAAGGAAATCCGTTAAAGAAGATATACAACTTATTAAAAATAAATTGCCCAAAATTTTGTTCAAAGGTGATGTAATAAAAAACATTATTTCAAGACAATTAAAAAGTGTCAGTACTAAACATGACATAAAAAAAATTTTTATTAATGTAATTAATAGAATTGAAAAAATATATGAAAAAGATAAAAATGAAAAATATAGTGCCTACAATATTAGCCAACTTAGAAAAATCTATGATTTTTCTATATTATTTAATAGAATAGAATTAGTAAAAGTGTATTTTCTTAATGTTTATAATATGTATATGCATGGTTTAGGAAACAGCAGTTTATTGCACCCTTTTATTAATTCTTATATTAAAATTGAAAATGATTCTAAGTATATGAATTCTTTCTTAGAGAGAGAGAGAGAGAGATCAAAAATTGACATGATATTTTAGAAGTTAATTTATTAAAAATTATTTAGGGAGGAATTAATTATGGGAGAGAATAGATCAATCAAAATTATTTTACCAACAATTGGTGAGTATTATAAGAGTATTGCTAACAATGCAAAAACTACGCGAAATTTTGCTCTTGCAGAACTTATTGATAATTCTATTGAAAGTTATGAAAGAATGCATAATACATGTGATGGTTGTGAAATACAAATAGAATTTTTTAATGATAAATTCTCATATAATGATATATATGACCATCAGGATATCATTATTAGTGACAATGGTTCAGGTTTTAAAAGTGATATTGATAGTATAGAGAATTGTATACGTCTTTTTGGAAATCACCATGATCATAGTAATGTTTTAAATCCATTAGAAAAAGGTAATCACAACTATGGATTTAAATTTGCATCTTTTTATTTAGGAAAAGGATTTGAAGTAAATTCCAAAGAAATAAATGGTAAAGAATTTTATTTTAGCATAATTGTTGACAAAGATAATGAAAATATACCCATTGATAAATTTGAAGCAGATCCCATTAAATATGATTTAGAAGAAAAAAAATTAGATAAACAAAATAGTGGTACAGTAATAAAAATAAAGGATATTAAAATTAATAAAATTTTTGAAAAAGATGAAATCAATTTATTAATAGAATTTTTAAAATTTAGATATCAAAAAGCCATTTTACAAGGATGTAAAATTACTGTCAAAAGTGAATATATTAACACTATTGTTCCAAAATTTGATTATGAATGATTTAACATTTTTACAATACCTGATAAAACAAAAAATGGTTGTTTTTTAGATGTTTCTAAAGAACAAAAAAATGGTTTGTTAAAATTTATGAAAAATATCAGAACAATAGAAAAACATAATTTTTTAAACCAGATAAAAAATTATGATATTTTTACCAAACCAATAACTAATAAAAATGAAAAAAGAATCTTTGGTTACACAGAGAACCCTTGAGAAAAAATTTTTGATAAGAAAGGATTATATTTTGAATATAATTATGAATTAGATACTAATAATTACATTCATTTTATTTGAGGTTTTTTGTCAGAAAAATATTCAAAGATGGCACGTGAACCCAAAGGTGTTGCTAAAACATCAGTGGATAGTGCAATGGACTATGCGAAATTAAATGGTGTGATTACTGAAATTGCTGGCAGGGCAATACAACATCCAATAAGATTTATTAACGATAATTTAACTGGTCCAATACGAATAAAGAATTATGATAACGGCAGCATGTCAAAATTATTAATTATTGCAAATTTTGATAATGCTCCAGATTATGTAACTCCTGAACATAATAAAAAAGCTTTAGAATGGAAAAATAGGAATGGAGAAGAAAAATTTAAAGATGAATATATGAATATTTATAAAACAGCAACTAAATATTTTGGTGATTCTTTAAGTCCTATTACTGATTTTTTACAAATACCTTGAGAAGAAAATTCATTTAGTTTATCTAATGGCAATGACTCAGAAAATATGAAATCATTTTCAGCTTCTGAAGATTATAATCTAAATATTTTTGATGAAAATAAAGAAGATACCAATGATACTTCTTCTAACAAAACTGAAAATAATGTTTTCGATGATAACTGTAAAAATAAAACAGAAGAAAATTTATGTTCACAAAATTCAAGAAAAGCAGATAATGCTTTAGGTAGGGTTGGCAATATTATTGAAAATAAAAGATGAGGAGATGATTCTTATGATATTTTAATGAAAATTAAAAAAATCATTGATGATTTTGAAAATGATAAATAGTTATGAAAGAGCAATTTAAAATTAATCAACAAACATTAGGCGGATATTATGTTGAAGCTGTAGAAAATGCACACTCCACTAGAAATTTTGCTATTGCAGAATTTGTGGATAATTCTATCGAAAGTTATGAAAGAATGCATAATGATTCTTGTAAAGGATGTAAAATACAAATTGAATTTAGTGATGATCCTAATTATCATGACTCGCATAGACATCAAAACATTACTATTACGGATAATGCTGCAGGTTTTAATGATAATGTAAAAAGCATTGAAGATAATGTAAGTCTCTTTGGGGTGCGTGAATATCATAATGTTAGAAATAAAAATGAAAAAGGTAATCACAACTATGGATTTAAATTTGCATCTTTTTATTTAGGAAAAGGTTTTGAAATAAATTCAAAAAAAGAAAATGGACATGAAATTTTTTTCAGCATAGTAGTTACTGAAAAAAACAAAGATATTCCAATAAATGATTTTAGAGGTGATTTAGATCATAATCCGGAAGTGAAATTACTCGATAATCAAAGTAGTGGTTCAGTAATTAAAATTGTTGATATTAACACCAACAAATTTTTTGAAAAAGAAGAAATAAATTCTTTAATTGAATTTCTTGAATATAGATATCAAAAAGCAATTGCTTCAGGATGTGAAATAAGAGTTAAAAGTAACAATATTGATGCCAAGGTACCAAAAATTGAATATGAGTGATTTAATATTAATACCATTGTCGACAAAAACAAAAATGGATGTTTGTTACAAGTTAGTGAAGAATTAGTTGAAAATTTAAAAAAATATATGTATGAAAATATTTTTACAAGTGCAATTGATCTTCCAAAGGAGCGAAAATTTTTTAAACATGAAGCTAAACCATGAAATAAAATTTTTGATAAAAATGGTTTATGTTTCGAATATGAAAAAGATTTAGAAAACAATAATTCTATTCACATTACATGGGGTTTATTGTCTGATGAATATATAATAACCAACCGTTATTCTAAAAAAAATACACCATTGATTTTTTCTAATTTAAATGGTGTAATTACTGAAATTGCAGGTAGAGCAATAAACCATCCTTTACGATTACCTAATGAACAATTGACAGGTCCATTGGATTTTGTAAAATTAAAAAATGGTAAATATACAATGTCAAGATTTTTAATTATTGCTAATTTTGATGATGCTAGGGATTATGTTGTTCCTGAACAAAATAAAAAAGGTATACATTGAAATAATGAAAGTGATAAAGCTACTTTTTTAAGAACATGTCAAGACATTTATGAAACATGTAGGAAATATTTTGATGAACAATTAGAAAAAATAATCAATTTACTACACAATCCAAGTGAATTAAATGTTAGTAATAAAAGAGGTAAAGCATTTGTTGCTGATAACACTGAAAAAATCAATTATGAAGAAGATGCTGTAAATGAATCTGTCAATAATTTTCCAAACGAAGAAAGGACAAAAAATAATAATATACCTGATAACAACATTGAAAATAATAATATATCTGATAATAACATTATCAGTAATGTTGAACAACCAAGCCTTGAAAATGTTAATAATATAAAAACGAAAATTATTAAACAAATTAACTCTCTTAATATTACTGATGAAAAATTAGAAAGAATTAAAAAAATTCTTGAAGAATAATATGAGCATTAAAAATGTTGTAAATAAAAGACTTTTTTTTAAAAATGGAAGTGACGAAATAAATAATGAAATTGAAGATGAAATCTTTAAATTTAATTCTTCTGAAAAAATTCTATGTATTGGAGATGTACAAAGTGGTAAAACAGGTGTAATGATT
Source organism: Mycoplasmataceae bacterium (assembly GCA_031255095.1). GTDB lineage: Bacteria > Bacillota_I > Bacilli_A > Mycoplasmatales > Mycoplasmoidaceae > Malacoplasma_A. Next base: position 3,875 of record JAIRTE010000039.1, on the reverse strand, counting down.
AGAACAATTAAAAAATCCCTTGCACATGGTTATAAAATGACAATCATTCTTGCAGCACATACAAAAATTTTGGTTAATCAAACTAAAGAACGTGTTGAACAAGAATTTGAAAATGACCGAAATGTTAGCATTTATGAAATAGATGAAACTAGTTATATTCATACATCGCTAAGATATGTCAACCAACACCTAGTTTTTGTTTTATTGAAATCTTCTTCAATTGATAAAACTTTAGGTGAACTATATGATCTTATTGAACAGCATAAAACTTGAGAAGAAGGAATAATAATCATGGATGATGAATGTGATAGTTATTCAATGCTTAGTGATGGCACAGATGATAGAAATGCAGATAGTGAAAGTTTAAGTATTGCCATGAAAATAAATAATTTTTATAAAAAACTTCATGGTAAAAACGGTAAAGTTAAATATCTTAGTATTACCGCGACACCATTTGATAACATTAGATTTAATTATGAAAATAAATATGACCGAAGTATATTATTACCAAACTGAAAAAATCCAGAATACACTGGTAATGAATATTTTCTTAAAAGCAATTGTTATATTGTACCTAAAAATTTTTCATACAACGATCATACAACATGGAAAGGTACAATAGATTTCGGCATTGAATGTTGATTAACTGCAACATTCAAATTATTAAACAATCCATCAAATATTAAATTAATTGAAGATTTAAAAAATAAAGAGCATAAATTTGCTCAAAGCATAATTCAAAAATTAACACAATCAGAATTTGTAATTAATATTAATGTAAAAATGGCTGTGCATGAGCAATGTTGTCAAGTTGTTATCGATTCATTATCTGATTTTGATAATGTCACACAAATATTACTTAATAGATATAGTGATATTGATAAAAATTCATTTTTATCTTTCATTGAAGATCTTAAAAATAATTTATACATTTATACTGTTAATAAAAATGAAAAAACTTGAAAATACAATAAAATATCAAAAAATTTTACACCTATTAATAAACCTTATATTTCAGGCGAAGAAAAGTTTCAAATTATTATTGGAGGAAATAAAATTTCTAGAGGTTTGACAATTAATAATTTAATTACAGAAATAATGCTTTCAGCACCAAATTCGAAAACTTGTTGTGATACATTATTACAAAAAGCAAGATGATTTGGTTATCGTAGAGAAACTGCCAAATATATTAGAATTATTACAAATGATAATATCAAAGAAAAATTAACAAAATCTCAAGAATGTTTAGATTACATTCATAAACATGGCAATGATATTAATGCATTGACAAAACATATTGACTATATCGAAGGAGGTAAAGTTTAATGGTATATTTTTGAGAAGAAAACAATCTATGAATTTGTTTTGAAATAGATGAAATTACAAATGCTGAAATTAAAGAATTAAAAAAATTTGAAAACCTAAGGGACTTAGGCACACGTACAAGCGAAGAAGATAATAGGAAATATCATACATATCAAATTTATTCAGTAAATGATAATATTTTGCAAGATTTATTAAATAATCTTTTGGAGGATTCAGTTAATACTAAACGTTCAATTAGCGAATTATTTAAAGCTATTTTTAGACTTTTTAGATGTGGTAGAGTTGCAGAACATGAAAAAGAATTAAGGGGAGATATTGGCGAAATATTATTTTTACATTTTTTAGAAAAAAATAATATTGATTGAACACCTTATTACATGTCTAAAAAAGAAATGCTTTTTGATTTACAAACTTCACAATTTAATTTTGAAGTCAAAAGCTTTTCTAATTCTATTAAGAATATTAAAACTTCTTGAAAACAATTTTGCCCAGAAGACAAAAAACAAAGATTTTACATTTGTGTTGAAATTGAAAATACTTCAAATAAAAAAACCATTTTAGAATTATTAAGTTCTTTAAAATATCAAAATGCTGCAACTGAAAGCATGTATGGTAAATGAGAAACAATGGATCCTGAGAGTTTAAAAACCATAACTGCTAATGAAACAAATAAAATTTGTTATTTAAGCAATAAACTTCTTCCTCACATTGATATTGTCCCAAATAATTCATTTGTAAACGCAGAAGTAGAACTAAACATTTCTCATGCAACAGATTGTAAATTAAATGACAAAACTTTTAATACTATTGATGAATTTGTTGAAATTCTAGAAAATTTTGATAAGTAGTTTGATTAAAGATTTTTCCAAATTGGCACCATTGTTACACCTTCAAATTTATATTTACTTTTCATAAATTTTATCTTCATTGATATTTGTGCATATAGCTCTATGCATTGTTTAGGAATTGAAGCTGTCTTATATTCTATATAGTGTTCAGCCATATTACCATGTAATACATAAAAAGTATATCGATAATATTTATTATTAACAAAAAGTCTTTTTGAAACAATGGAATTTTCAAGAATATAAAAAAATTCTTCAGGAGTCATTTCATTACCAGTTTTCATTCTAATTTGAAATTCTCTGGCTCGCAGTTCAGCTCAAGGAAATCGTTTCGTGTTTGCAGATTGATTTTTCTTTGGTGGCATAATATGTCTATATTAATATTATTATTGAAAAATCATTATTTTTGGATTTGATAAATATTATTTTTTGTTGTGCCACCATAAATTATTCAGTTTTTAACCCATTTAATTTAATGACTTTATCTATTTTCTCATTGAAATCTTTCTTCATTCCTTTCATCTCAGCCTGAATGTTATCGATTTTATTATTAAAATCCTGTTTCATTTCTTTCACTTCAGTTTGAATGTTGTCGATTTTATTATTAAAATCTTGTTTCATTTCTTTTATCTCACTCTGAATGTTGCTAATGTTATTTTGCATTCCTTTCATTTCCACTTGCATTTGCATAATCAATTCCCTTAATGATGGTAATTTGGTTTTAGGTTTCTTCTGTCTTGGTTCACCTCCATTACCACCAGTACTCCCCTTATGTTTACCCATTTCAACAATAAAAGTATCACCTACTTTTACATATTCATTTTCAGTTTCCACAATTTTTACCTCTCTTCTCATTGGCATAAAAAAATTATATTACTATTTAAGCACTTCCTCCCTCAATTTTAAATAAACTTCAGCATTATTTAAAATAAATTCCTTTGCTTTATCGTACCCTTGAGCAATTCGTTCTTCATTTAAAAAGAATCAACTACCTTTTTTGGTGATTAATCCTTTTTCCAAAGCAAAATCAATAATTTCTGCAGTGTGGTCAATACCTGCATTGAAATAAATATTAATCAATGCTTCGGTCATTGGTGAGCTAACTTTGTTTTTAACAACTTTAGCACCAACCAAAACTCCAATGACTTCTTTTTCCTTCTTTAATAATTCCTTTTTTCTTAATTCAATTCTAACAGAAGCATAGAATTTTAGTGCCCTGCCACCAGTGGTAACCTCAGGGTTACCAAACATAATTCCTACTTTTTCTCTAATTTGATTAATAAAAATAATTGTTGTTTTATTATTAATCAACAAGTTCTGAATTATTCTTAAACCTTTGGACATAATTCTAGCATGTAAACCAATGGTTTGATCTTCCATGTCCCCTTCAGTTTCGACTTTAGGGACCATTGCAGCAACTGAATCCACAATGATTAACCCAATCATTTTGGTTTTAATTAAAGATTCTAACACATCAAAAGTTTCTTCAGCAGTGTTGGGTTGAATTATTAATAACGAAGAAGTATCAACACCATTTAGTTCACAAAACTTTTTATCCAAAGCGTTTTCTAAATCAATGTAAACGCATTTCTCACCCTTGATTTGAGCTTGAGCAATAGCTTGTAATGCTAAAGTTGTTTTACCTGTAGATTCAGAACCATAAATTTCAATGATTCTACCTTTTGGGTATCCACCAATACCTAA
>JAIRTE010000037.1 GCA_031255095.1 Mycoplasmataceae bacterium | reverse complement strand
TTAGTCGATGATATTTTCCATGGCCTTTTTAGACCAATCATTCGCGCTCAAGTTGGATCATTGTACATAATACAATTACATTATAAATTTTCCACTCAAAACGTTATAGAACCTAATTTAAGTTCGTTAAAAGTTAGTGTTGCCATGTATATTTTGTAAATTAATTAGTAAAAAAATCAATGATTTTATTGATGAACGCTGGTCTATTTGCTGCACGACGTGCAGCTAATAAAGCTGCTTGCTGTTCAGCTCGTAACATTCTTCTTTCATCAGCATGCATACGATCTATTGCAGCAATATTAGCTGATTTAATCCTATCCTCATTTCGTTGTTCTTCTTGTGCCATTTCAAATGTGCAATTAGGATTAATTGGCACTTGTGATTCTAATGGAACTGTTTCTAATTCTAACTTATCATCTTCGATTTTTTCTCCAGTTTTTTGTTCATGAATAAGATGACATTGTTCTCTAAAAGCTTCACCTAATTCCACATTATTATCATTTTGAATGCCCTCACCTGCTTGCATTCTTCTAAATTCTTCTGCATTTTGTGGATAAGTAGTGTCATCGCCTCCAACTCTAGCTGGAGCTAAACCACGCAAAGTTGCTGATAATGAACCTTCATCTGTTCTTACTTCTGCATTTCAAACACCATTAGCATTTAATACAGGATTAGTATAAATTTCAGACAGTGTATCAAATGCTTCTCGATGAAAAGCATTTAAATGCCTTTCCAAAGTATTTGCTTTTGCTTTATTAACACTTCTTCAAGATCTAGATAAAGTATTATGTTCTCTTTTCATGCTGTCAATTCTTCTGTTAATAAAATTCACTTTTTCTCCATATGCTAAATTACAATGTGAACCGATGCATCTAGCAGTATATTTTGTAACATTAAATTTCATTTCATCAATTTTATTAGTTGCTTTTAATATCCCTTGAGGATATAAATCATCATTAATAATTTCATTATGTAGTTCATAAAAAGTTTTTATTTCATCTTTAAAAAGCGAACCCACAAACTCTGTTTTTGTGTCAATTGCTTTAAGATAACTGCCATATTCTCTTTTATATGTTTCTCTAACTGAGAAAATAGCGGCTTCAATTGCTGTTTTTACTTCTAAATCAGTTTCACTAATATAAAGTGTTTTTAAAAAATTGCAATAACCTCTAATTTTTGTAGGTAAACTATAAAGCATTTGCTTACTTACAGTTACTATACCTGGGTCCAATGCAGGATTTTTTGTAACAATAGATGTTTCTAAAACTTGAAATATTGAATAATTCATTAAAAATGCAGTAGAATATTTAAGATTTTCAATTTTGTAATCTTTAGTAGAAGCATGTCAACAACCTAAAATTATATCAGAATTGTTATAATGTGTCTTTTCAATTCCACTATCTGTATATGCCTTTTTTGTTCGAACTTTAAAACCTTTAGAATTCAAAAATCTTGTTACTTCTTCATAATGAAGAGTAGAATCACCAGCCACATATAAATGTCTAGTAGTCATTTTAGATTTCATGAAATGTGAAAATTTATCATTATGAAACATTGGAATAGGAAATTCTTCGATACCAGTTGTATTTCCAATAAAAATATCCTCTAATACAATATAAGGTGGAAGTTTTTCACTATATTCAGGTCGACCTGTACTGCCACCAACAAAAGCTTCTTTTCATACTTTGTTACCATGTGCATCAGTTTTTTTAATAAAACAATGTGATGTTTTCCTTCCATAGCCATCTTGAATATATCATCTACGTTCATAGCTAATTAAATCTACTCCTCTACTTCCTACTAAAATATTAAAAAAATTATCATATGATAATACTTCATTAGCAATACTTTGTCTTTTTTCTCTTAAAAATTGGTTATATTCCTCAATAGCTTTTGCTCTTTCATTTTCAAAATCACCTGATATTTTAGTGTTATACATTGAAGCAATGTAGCTTTGATTTAAGCCCTTTGCTAAAATTGTTGGCAATCTTTTTTTCATTTCACTATAAAAATAAAAAGCATTTTTCTGTTTTTGCTCTTCAGAGGTTAAATTTTCTGTTTTTGCTGCAGCTAAACGCATATTTTTAAATCTTTTAGAAGCTGTGATTTCTTCATCATCATTGCTATGTAAAGGGTGTAGAAAACCATTTTCAAAACTACCACATAATAAAAAATTATTTACTGTTTGTGATAAACGTGTTAATTCTTCAATCTCATTTTTTTCACCTTCAACATTTAATTTTTTTCCCATAACATTACTTAAATGAGTTCTAAATTTTCCACTTCTTCTTAATTTTTGAACATATTTAGCAAACATTAAAACATCAACATATCTATATGATGTTTGGAATTTTGTGAGATTATAAAAAATTTGTGGTGTGAAATCCTCAATTCTAAAATCAGGTTTTAAGATTTCATTAAATAATTTAAGTTCATTAAAAGTTAATGTTGTCATAAATTATAATTTAATATTACTTAGTAAAAAAATCAATGATTTTATTGATGAATGCTGGTCTATTTGCTGCACGACGGAGAGCTTCACTAGCTCTATAATATGCATCTTGTTCTGCAATTCGTTCTGCCGCAATTCTATCAGCCTCTGCTGCTAAATATTGTGCATGTTCATTTTCTCTTGCAACTTCTAATTCCCTATCACGCATACCATCTTCAACTGTGTATTCAGGATTAACTACTGTTTGTCGATCCAAAGAAGTCTCTGCAAATTCTAATTTATCACCATCAATTTTTTTACCAGTTCTTTGTTCATGAATAAGACGACATTGTTCTCTTGACATTTCATCTAATTCTACATTGTTATCATTTTGAATGCCTTCACCCGCACCCATTTTTCTTAAATCTTCTGCATTTTGAGCACAACCACTTTCATCTCCATTTACTCTTTTTTGTACCAAAGAATTTATGGCAGCTGGTAATGAACCCTCATCAGTTCTAATATCTGCAGTCTTAACACCATTAGCATCTGTTCTAACATTAATATAAATTTCAGACATTGTTTGAAATGTTGCTTGCTCAAAGATTTCTATATGTTTTCCTAATTCACTAGCCTTAACTCTATTAGCTTTAATTCAAGAATTAGCTAAAGTATCATATTCTTTTTTCATACTTTCTAATCTTTCATTAATTGCATTCATTTTTGCATCATAAGAATAAGTGCCATGTACACCTATGCATCTTACAATATGTCTTGTAACATTAAGTTTCATCTCATTAATTTTTCCAGTTTCCTTCAATATTCCTTGAGGATATAAATCATCATTTAAAATAGCATTATGACGTTTATGAAACAATGTTACATCACGCGAATTTTTTATTATTGATTTAACAGTTTTATTAAAATCTCCAACTGATTTAGCATACTCAGCATATTCCCTTTTATATACTTCTCTAACTGAAAAAATAGATGCCTCAAGTAATGTTTTCATTTCTAAATCAGTTTCATTAGTGTAAAGTGTTTTTAAAAAATTACAATATGAATAAATTTTTTGTTGGTAAGTACCTATAATCTTTCCTTCACATGCACTAAGGTCACGACCAATATTAAATACACCTGTATATGTTTTTGTAGCAGCTTTTAAATCTGAAAATGAAACTAACATATCACTAATTAAAGATGAAACAGAATATTTAAGATTTTCAATTTTATAATTTTTAGTAGAAGATTGTCAACAACCTAAAATTATATCACGTCTATTATAACAAATTTCCAAAGTATTTCTTCTTGAAAGTTTTGCTCGTGTTCTAACTTTAAAACCTTTTGAATTTAAATGTTCTGCTAGTTTTTTATATTGAAGTTCATGATCATTTGATGCTTTGTAAATTGCGGTTTCATTAGGTATATCTGCAAAATGTGAAAATTTATCATTATGAAATATTGGTGCAGCAAAATCTTCAACACCATCTATGTTTCCACATATAACATCATGCAAGAAAGCACTAACATAATGTTTCCCAGCATGAGCTGGACTAACTACAGAAGAATTAACAAAAGATTCTTTTCATGGTCTGTTTCCTTGTAAATTACATCATCTACTTTTAATAAAATCACATGTCCCACGTCTTTCATTAACCAAATTATACCATGTAGGAGATTTTGCTTCTAAATCAGTCTTATTATTAATTACTAAAACATCAAAAAAACTATTATATGTTAATAAACTTCTTGCAACTTTTAACTTTTTATCTCTTAAAAATTGGTTATATTGTTCAATTGCATTCTTTCTTTCATTTTCAAAATCTCCTGAGATTTTACTATTATACATTGAAGCAATGTAGCTTTGATTTAAGCTCTTTGCTAAAATTGCTGGCAATCTTTTTTTCGCTTCACTATAAAAATAAAAAGCATTTTTCTGTTTTTGCTCCTCAAGAGTTAAATTTCCAGTTTTTGTTGCTGCTAAACGCATATTTTTAAATCTTTTAGAAACAGTGGTATCTCTGTCATCATGAACTTGTAAAGGCATTAAAAAACCACGGTTATAGTCGCCACTTAATAAAAATTTCCTCATTGATTGCAATGAAGATGTTAATTGCCTAATTTCATTTAACCCTTCATCACCACATGATTTTTTTCCCATAACATTACCAAGATGAGTTCTAAATTTTTCACTTCTTCTTAAATTTTGAACATATTTAGCAAACATTAAAACATCAACATATCTATATGATGTTTGAAAATTTGTCATATTAAAAAAAACTTGTGGTGTAAATTTTTCAATATCAAAATCTGGTCTTAGAATATCAATAAACAATAGAATTTCATTAAAAGTTAATGCTGCCATAGTTTGTATATTTATATTATATAATAATATAAATATTTTTGGTTAATGTTGCAAAAAAATCAGTTTTTTAAGCATTTTTCCCTATGCAAAGTGGCCAAACTTATAGTAATGCCATCATAACTTGCAATATTTTGTCCTATTAAGCCAAATTTGGTTCAAAATTATACCAGAAAACTGATTTTTTGTCCATTAAGTCAAAATTTCATTAAACAGTTTGATTTCATTAAAAGTTAATGTTGCCATATATATTTTGTAAATTAATTAGCGAAAAAATCAATGATTTTATTGATAAATGCTGGTCTATTTGCTGCACGACGCGCAGCCATGGCAGCTCGTTGTTGTGCTTGACGTAATTCCTGTGCTTCAGCGGCTAATCTATCTCTTTCAGATCTTAAGTAAGTTAGACGTTCCTGTTCAATTCTATCTTCTACTACTTTATCTGCTTGACCATCAGCAATTGTATAACCAGGATTAACCGCTTGTTGAGAATCCAAAGGAACATCTGCAAACTCAACTTTGCTACTTTCCATTTCCCTACCAGTATTTTGTTTGTGAATAAGATTACATTGTTCTCTTGATAATTCATTTAATTCCACATTGTTATCATTTTGAATACCCTCACCTTCTTGCACTCTTCTTAAATCTTCAGCATTTTGTGAATAAGTACTTTCATCTCCATTTTTCCTTCTTTGTATTAAAGAATTGATGATAGATGGTGTTGAACCTTCTGTAACTCTAACATCAGCAGTTTTAGTACCATCAGCATTTGTTGTAGGATTTGTGTAAATATCAGACATTGTATTAAGTGCATCATAATTGAAAACTACTATATGTTCACGTAATTCTTCAGCTTTAGCCCTATCAGCTTTATTTTTAGATTTTACTAATGTTGAATATTCTGCAAGCATTCTTTTTGATCTATCAGCAATTATTTTAGTCTTTGCATCATAAGAATAAGTGGCATGCAAGCCAATACTTTTTGCAACATGTCTTGTAACATTAAGTTTTAGTTCGTTCATTTTATTAGTTGCTTTTAATATCCCTTGAGGATATAAATCATCATTTAAAATAGCATTATGTTGTATATGAAACTCTTTGATGGTACGAGTATAACGTAATGTATCTTTAACTTTTTTATTAAAATCATTAGTTGTTTTAGCATACTCAGCATATTCTCTTTTAAACATTTCTCTAACTGAAAAAATAGATGCTTCAATTAATGTTTTTATTTCCAAATCAGTTTCATTAATATAAAGTGTCTTCAAAAGATTGCAATATTCATAGACTTTCTTTTGATGAGAACCCATAATATGTTTTTCACAATGATCGATATATGCGTCATCTGAACGATTTTTAGCTGCGTAAAAATCTGAAAATGTAACCATCATATCATTTATAGAAGAAGAAACAGAATATTTAAGATTTTCAATTTTGTATTCTTTAGGGGAAGAATTTCAACAACCCAAAATCATATCTTGTCTATTATAGCAAACACCTAAAGTGTTACCAAATAATGCTATTTTTGTTCTAACTTTAAAACCTTTTGAATTTAAAAATTCAGCTATTTTTTTATATTGATGATCTTGCTCACCATTCTCATAAAGCTTTTTTTTGCCTAGTGTATCTGTAAAATGTGAAAATTTATCATTATGAAATATTGGAACTGGAAAATCTCCAGCATTATTTGCATTTCCAGCCAAAAGTTCATCTAAAAAAACACTAGTAGGATGTCTTTCAATATAAGCTGGTCTAACAGCAGAAGAATTAATAAAAGATTCCTTTCATACTTTATTACCATGCATATCTGTTTTTCTAATAAATTTTCGTGCTTCACCTTTACCTTCAGATGAAGCAAACCATGTATGAGTTTTTGGTTGTCACACAGTTTCATAGTCTAGTACAAAAACATTGAAAAAATTATCATAACTTAATGCATTATCAGCAATTTTTTGTCTTTTTTCTCTTAAAAATTTATTATATTCTTTAATTGCTTGTACTCTTTCATTTTCAAAATCACCTGATATTTTAGTGTTATACATTGAAGCAATGTAACTTTGATTTAAACCTTTTGTTAAAATTTTTGGTAATTTATTTTTTATTTCATTAAAGAAAGAAAAAGCATCTTTATGTTCTTGTTCTTCTGAAGTTAAATTACCAGTTTTGGTTGAAGCCAAATGCATATTTTTAAATCTTTTTGAAACTGTAATTTCTTCATCATCAGCAGCATTAAATTTTGCGATTTCACTTCTGCTAAAATTTCCACTTAACAAAAAAATTCTTTACTAATTTAGATAAACGTGTTAGTTCTTCAATTTCACTACATTCAGTTTCTCCATATAATTTTTTCCCCATAACATTACTTAGATGGGTTCTAAATTTTCCACTTTCCCTTAGATTTTGAACATATTTAGCAAACATTAAAATGTCAACATATCTATATGATGTCTGGAGTTTTGTTAGATCATAAAAAAATTGTGGTGTGAAATCTGAAATTCTAAAATCAGGTTTTAAAATTTCATTAAACATTTGAAGTTCATTAAAAGTTAATGTTGTCATGTTGTGTTATTTATATTATATTATATATAATATAAATTATTAGTTTTATACTTATTAATTAGTAAAAAAATCAATTACTTTTTGAACTGCTCTATTTACAGTTGCAATGCCACGTGCAATTTTTTGTTCTCTTGCTATGATTCTTCTGTCTTGAAGCTCTATAGCACGTACACTTTCTGCCTGTTCACTAAATAATGCAGCATCTGCTTGAGCATCTGTTTCTGAATAATCAGGATTAATTGGGACTTGTGATTCTACTGGAACTGTTGCTAATCCAATTTTATCATCTGCTATTTTTTTACCAGTCAAATGTTCATGAGCAATATGACATTGTTCTCTTGAAAATTCACTTAGTTCTACATTGTTATCATTTTGAATACCTTCACCATTTCTTATTCTTTGTAATTCTTCTTCACTTTGTGTATATCCACTCATATCACCAGCTCCTCGTGCTTGAACTATTTTATCTAAAGTGACTGGTAAGGAATGCTCATCAGTTCTAATATCTGCATGTCAAACTCCATTAGCATCTTTTGTAGAATTGGTATAAATTTCACTCATTGTACTAACCGCTTCTTGAGAAAAAACTTCCATATGTTTTCTTAATTCATCAGCTTTAACTTTATCAGCTTTGCTTCAAGATTTAGATAAAGTATCATATTCTCTTCTCATTTTCTCAGCTCTTTCTCCAATTTCATTAACTTTGGTGTCATAAGAAAAATTACAATGTTGTCCAATACGTCTAGCAGTGTGTCTTGTAATATTAAGTTTCATTTCATCAATTTTATTAGTTGATTTTAATATTCCTTGTGGATATGAATCATCATTCAATATCATAGCATTTAATTTATGAAATTTTTGTATATAACTATTCATACTATTAAGTCCTATTTTTATTTCTCTTTTTTTGGCAGATGTATTAATAGTTTTAAAATAATCTCCATATTCTCTTTTATATGTTTCCCTAACTGTGAAAATAGCTGCTTCAATGACTGTTTTTACTTTTAAATCAGTTTCACTAATATAAAGATATTTTAAAAAATTACAATATTGATTAATTGTTTCAGGTATCGAATTATAAATACCAAATAAAGCATTTTCAAGGCAACCTCCAGGTTCATATCTTACATTAGATCGCTTCATTCTAGTTACATCTGAAAATTTACATGCTATGAAAGCAGTTAAATATGAAATAGATTGCTTAATATGTTCAATTTTATAATCATTGCTAGAACAATTTCAACAACTTAAAATTACATCAGCTTTGTTGTAAACTGTCCTGTACCCACCTTGTGAACGTTCTATTCTTGTTCTAACTTTAAAACCCTTAGTATTCAAATATTTTACTACTTCAGGGTATTTAAGAAGAGTATCACCCAAGCCATAAGTAAATCTTGTAAATTTTGGTATATTTATATAATGGGAAAATTTATCATTATGAAACATTGGAGTGGGGAAATCTTCAACACTAGTCATATTGCCCATAAAAATATCGTGCAATACTGCAGATGTCGGATGTTTTTCATTATATGTTACCCTTGTATTAGTATCACCAAGGAAAGATTCTTTTCATGTTTTGTTACCATATTTATCAGTTTTGCTAAAAAAAGCAAACGGGCTATATTGACTATTAGGAGATACACATCAATTTCTAATATTAATAGTTTGAGAACTAGTTATATAATCTGTGTATATAACATTAAAAAAATTATCATAAGTCAATGCATCATCAACAATTTCTTGTCTTTTTCTTCTTAAAAAATTGTTATATTCTTTAATTGCATTTGATCGTTCTTTGTCAAAATCACCTGCTATTTTTTGATTATATAATGAACCAATATAACTTTCATTTATACCTTTAGTTAAAACTGTTTTTAATTTATTTTTTAATTCTTCATATGTTACAAAAGTAAATCTTTCTCATTCTTCATTAGCAGTTAAATTACCAGTTTTTGTTGCTGCTAAACGCATATTTTTAAATCTTTGAGAAATTGTGCTTTCAAAATCTTCACTAGGATCTGTATAAATTCTGTTATAACTTTGAGAATCACCACTCATTAAAAAATTTTTTACCAGCAACGCTGAGCTAAATAAATTTTCAAGTTCAGAAACTTCCTTGGTACCATAATTTTCTCTGCCTAGGACAGTATTTAAATGAGCATTATATTTGTCATCAGTTCTAAGTTTTTGAACATGTTTTAAGAACATTAAAATATCAACATAATTGTACGATGTCTGAAATTTTGTTAAATTATAAAAAAATGATGGTGTGAAATCTTCAGGTTTAAAATCAGGTTTTAAGATTTCATTAAACATTTGAAGTTCTTTAAAAGTTAATGTTGCCATAGTCTATTATTTTTAATATGTCATTTATATTATATTTAATATAATATAAATTTATTTATAGTGTAACAAAGGATTTGCATAAGAAATTATGAGAGTATATTTAATTATTATTTAGTAAAAAATCAATGATTTATAGATGAAATAGTATTTATCTGGTGGAGCGTAAGGGACTTGAACCCACGACCCCTTGAGTGCAAATCAAGTGCTCTACCAACTGAGCTAACACCCCAAATTCTATAAGAATAAATTATTATAGATGATATAATTATTATAAATATGAAAGGTGTAAAAAAACTTTTTACTTTATTAAGTGTTGGGTTTGTTGGTGTAATTGTTTTACCATTAATTGCAATAAATCTAACAAGTTGTAGTGAAAAATACAATGGTTTTATTGGTAAAGCAGATGGTACAGATTGAGTAGGACATACAAGTGGCTCATTAATTAGTAATAATCCACTCTGCCCACATTACATTATTCGTCCTGATGCTCCAGATACTATTGAATATTGTGATACTTCAGATCCTTTCGATCCTGAACAAATTTCAAATCCAGCCTATAGATCTTTGCATAGTGACGATATTAAATTCACTGCCAATGGTTTAACAATTCCTGCAAGAGTAAGATTAAATAACAAAGTGTATAAAGTGGCTATTGGTCGAAATGCTTTTATGTATAACTTGAGTAATTTTTTTTCTATTTCTGGTAAGCTAACAATTACTGATGGCATAACTATTATTAAGGAAAATGCATTCACTGATTTGGGAATTACAGAAGTTGATTTACCAAAATCTATTTCTGTAATAGGTGATAATGCTTTTGATGGTTGCAGATTAGAAAAAATTCATTTGAGTCAAGAAAATCCATATTTTCAAATGGCTTCATCTAATACTGTTGGCAATGCAAGTATTGTTATTTCAAAAAATTATCATCCAAATAATGATTTTATTTGAAACTCAACTACACCAGATTCTCCAATTGGATGTTTGGCTGCTGGTCAATTGTCAGTACCTTGCACTACACAAGAAATCGCGCCAAGACAATTTGAAGGATGTGCTGGTTTGACTAAAGTAAGGTTTGAAAATGCTACATCAGGGGATGGAAAAGTAACACAATCTACTACGATTGGAGCTGATGCCTTTGCATATTGTTCTGGCATTAAAGCTGCTGAAGACAAAAGAATTGATGAGGTTTTTGCTTTAAATGCTGAACAATTAAAAAGATATGGTTGAGCTTCTGGAAGAAGTGTTGGTGATGACGCTTGGGTATTAATTGAAAGAAACACTTCTGCTGCTACCAATAATGCAGATTATTTTAATAAAATTAATAAGTCAGGTGATAAGTCGGGTGATGTTGGAAGTCCGTTATTTGTTGATAATGATGATAGTGATGATAGTGATGACAAATTGCCTGGTGAACCTAATTTTTCTACTAGTGCGCATAGTGCATATGATTTTTTATATTCTGAAGATTTTCCAGTTGGAGGTATTGCATTGGGTGCCTTAGTAATTCCTCCATGATGTACTTCTATTCAGAAATATGCATTTTATGCTACTGGTATAAAATCTGTAAATTTAGGAGACATAAAAATTAACGGTAATGGCAATGCCATTATTTCAGATTCAGCTTTTGAAGGTTGCACCAATTTGGAGACTTTATCTTTTAATAATAAATTATCAGAGAGCAATCAAAATAAAGTAGTATTCCAATCAAATGCATTTTTTTGATGTATTAATTTAAAAAAAATCAATATTGAAGTTGATGGAGAATCGACATTAATAAATGGTGATAAATTTGAAGGTAGCCCAACTAGTTTTTTGCACACACATTATCCTGAAGAAAATGATACACTAAACACAATAGCTTTATCCATAAAGGAGGGTGCTGAGACACCAAATTGAGTAACTACAATTGATGCTGAATTATATAAAATATTAACAAATTTGAAATTAAATGGTAATAAATGAATAGTGGCAGATATTCCATTACCTTCATCAACATAAAACTATTTTTTGGTGCTTGGCAAGGGACTTGAACCCTCAAATTGTCACCAATAGTGGATTTTGAGTCCACCGCGTCTGCCGTTCCGCCAACCAAGCAAATTAAGTCTTAAAACTTATAAAAATTATACCCTATTTTAATAGTATTAAACTGCTTTTGACTAATATTTTATTTATCTTCTAAACTTATAATATATATAAATATATATTATTAAACGTGGCAGATTATAAACAGTTTTTTCTTGAATTAAATATTATTGATAATGAAGAATACAAAATATTAGAAAATTCTAGTACAATTGATATTGTTCAAGAAAATGATAATATCATTATCAATTTAACAATTAAAAATTATTTACCACTATACATTTTCATGAAAATAAAAATGTTCACTGATTATTCAGATGAAGATTGTTTTGAATTAAAATATAGTTTTGAACAACAAAATTTTAAATTTGATGTTAACAATATGATTCAAACATTTAACTGAATCACAAGCAGTGACACAATACATGACATAATTATTAAAAAATTTTTCACAAGTGAAGAAAATTGAAAAATAGAAGATGATAAAATAATCTTTTTATTTTTAAATAAAAAAGAATTAGATTTAATTAAAGGTTTTGTTGAATGTTATAAGATTAATAATATTTTAATTTTAGAAGAATATCTTGTTAATTTTCTTAAAGCTAAACAAATAAAATATGAAATTGATAATAACAAAATTAAAATGTTGGAGAATAAAATTAAACTTGAAGAAGAAGAAAGATTAAAAAAAGAAAATGAAAAAATGCTTTTAAATGAAAAAAAGAAAATTATTGAAAATCAAAAAATCACACAAACTAACAGAATTAAAACAATTAAAATTAAAGAATTAGAAAATCTTGACAAATCTATTTTCAATAAACCAAATTATACTGATTGAAAACAAAGAATGAGAGTTATTGTTAATGCTGTTATTGTTTCAATTCCTGATGAACCAACTCGTTCAACAAAAGGCAAATGATTAAAATTTAATATTTTTGATCACACTGCAGGATTAACAATAAAAGTATTTATTGCAACACCTAATCCTGATGGGAATGAAAATAATTTCAAAAAGGATAATTACTATGCTGAATTCAAACCTGGTGATTGAATCAATGCACAAATTAGTTTATCATGTGATAAATTCACTAAATTTAACATTGAAGGTATTATTGAAAAAATTATTAAAATTGAACCACCAAAAGAATTTGTTAGAACAACAAAAAATAGTGCTGGTAGAGTAGAGCTATTAACACATTCTAAAATGTCTGCTTATGATGGTGTGGCAGAAGTGGATGATATATTTAAAACAGCAGTTGATTTTAAATTAGAAGCAATTGCTGTTACTAATAGGTTTAATACTCAGTCTTTTCCACACATTATGTCAGAAGCAAAAAAAACTAATATTAAACCAATCTATGGAGCAGAAGTGGATTTGGCAAATGATGAAATAGAATGTTGTATTAATCCAATTGATGCTAGATTGGATGAAGCAGAATATGTAGTATTCGATTTAGAAACAACTGGTTTAAGTGCAAGATTTGATGATATTACCGAATTTGGTGCTATTAAAGTTGTTGATGGACAAGTTGTTGATAAAGTTGATTTCTTTATCAAACCTAGAAAAAAATTAAGTGCTAAATTGGAAGAAAAAACACATATTACAAATGAAATGTTGGAACAGCAAGGAATGGAAATTAAAGAAGGTTTAGAAAGAATTAAAAAATGAATTGGTAATTCAATTTTGATAGCACATAATGGTATTAATTTCGATATTAGATTCTTAAATATGAAATTTGTTGAATTTGGGATTGAACCTTGTTCAAATGCTTTAATTGATACACTACAAATTTCTAGAAGTATTAATCCTGATTTTTCTAAACATTCATTAGGTTTTATTTGTCGAAAAAATAAAATAGTTTATGATGAAGAAACTGCCCATAGAGCAGATTTTGATGCTGATGTATTATTTCAAGTATGAAAAATATTTTATGCAACATTAGAAAACCAATTTGGTATTACAAATTGTTTAGATATAAATAAAAAATTATTAAATAAAGAACTTAGAACTAAACAATATTCAAATATTGTTGTATTGTATGCTAAAAACCAATTAGGAATAAAAGAATTGTATAAAATTATCTCTTTATCTTCAACAACCTATTTAGCTGGTGTACCAAGAGTTGTTGAAAGTTTATATAAAGAAAATTCCGCTAATTTAATATTAGCAAATCATCCAACTGAATCAGATGTTTTTGACGCAGCACTAAATGATACAGTATCAGTTTTAAGAGAAAAAATTAAAAAATATGATTACATATTTGTTTCAAGTTATAAATCACTATTGCATGAAATAAATAGAGGTATTTATAGTTTAGAAAATATTAAAGAAGCAATTAGTTTAATAATTAAAATTGCTTCAGAACAGAATAAGAAAGTAATTGCTGTTTCTGATGCATATTATTCTCATCCATGAGAAAAAATTGCTCATGATGTCATAGTCTTTAATAAAATGATCGGAGGTAAAAATCACCGATTATTTTCATACCATGATGATAATAAAGTTTTACCACTACAACACATTCGAACTGTTGAAGAATTAAGTGAAGATTTTGCTTTTGTTAATGACTCTAAATTATTGAATAAAATCATCATGGGTAATACTAAAGATTTTATTAAAAACATTGATTTTAGTACTAAACCAATTGCTGATGGTTTATTTGCGCCACATATCGAAAATGAACAAGAATTGATGAGAAATTTGATTGACACAACTTTCAAATCACAATATAAAATGGCCGTTCCAGAATTTGTGAACAAAAGAATTGAAAAAGAATTAGAAATTATTAATAATAAAAATTTCTGATCTATTTACTGAATTTCTCATCTGTTGGTTAAAAAGTCAACTGATGATGGTTATGTTGTTGGTTCTAGAGGTTCATTAGGTTCATCATTAATTAGTTTTTTAACTAATATTTCTGAAGTTAATCCACTTCCACCACATTATTTGTGTAAAAAATGTGGTCATAGTGAATGAGATACAACTGTTGATGATGGTTGTGACCTGAAACCAAAAAAATGTCCTAAATGTGGAATGGAAATGGAAGGATGTGGACATTTAATTCCATTTGAAACATTTTTAGGTACGCCAGATGCTGCTAAAGTACCTGATTTTGATCTAAACTTCTCAGGTGAATACCAACCAATAGCACATGAATTTATTAGAAATCTATTTGGTAAAGACAAAGCTTTCAGAGCAGGAACAGTGCAAACTGTTGCTGATAAAACTGCTTTTGGTTTTATTAAAAATTATTTTGACCAAGTTAGTCCAACAATACCTCATCATACTGCTGAAATTGAATGAATTCAGAAATATGTTAGTGGTGTTAAACGAACTAGTGGACAACACCCTGGTGGTATTATCGTTGTTCCTAAAGATAAGGATTTAATTGATTTCACTCCATATAATTTTCCACCAGAACCTGATGGAGAATGATTTACAACACATTTTGATTATCATAGCTTTGAAGCAAATTTATTAAAATTTGATATATTAGGACATGATGCGCCAACATGTATTAAGCTATTTGAAGAAATGACTGGAGTTAAATACAAAGACATTCCAATGAATGATGAAAAAGTTTTAAAATTATTTAATAGTTTAGATTCTATTAATTTAAGTAAAGACAAAATTAATGGAATTGAAATTGGTGTTTTGGGTGTACCAGAATTTGGTACAGATTTTGTTATTAAAATGCTGAAAGATATTCGACCAAAATCTTTTTCTGATTTAATTAGAATCTCAGGTTTATCTCATGGTACTAATGTGTGACAAGGTAATCAGGATATGTTTGTAAAAAGAGATAAAATGTCATTAGAAAAATTAATTTGTTGTCGTGATGATATTATGAATTTCTTAATTAATTGTGGTGTTAGTGATTCATTATCTTTTAAAATAATGGAAGCAGTTAGAAAAGGTAAGGGATTAAAACCTGAATGGGAAGCTGAAATGAAAAAGAATAATATTGCTGATTATTATATTGAAGCATGTAATAAGATTGCATACTTATTCCCTAAAGCCCATGCAACTGCTTATACTATTATGAGTTGAAAAATTGCTTGGTTTAAAATTTATTACCCAGTGCATTTCTATGCAGTGTTTTTTTCAATTAGAACTGCAGTATTTGATATTGAAACAATTGCTAAAGGTTATGATGCAATTTTATTCAAAATTAGGAACTATGAACGTAGTTGCCGTGAAAAAGATCCTAATTTAAAGACCAAAGATCATGATTTGTTCCCAATATATCAAGTAGCATTAGAATTTTATGCCAGAGGCTTTAAAATGTCCAATATTAACCTAGAAAAATCAAAGGCTAATATTTATGTTGTTGAGGGTAATACAATTATCCCACCCTTTACATCTTTGGATGGGTTAGGTTCAGCAGTTGCTGAAACAATCATTGCTGCTAGAAAAATTAAACAATTCACTTCTAAAAAGGATTTAATTGAAAGAACAAAGATTAATCGTACTCAAGCTGCTAAACTTGAAGAAATGGGAGTTTTAGATTCAATTAAAGGACGAGATATTATGTGTGGAAGTTTGTTTGATGATTAAGCACTTGCTTTTTTATTCTTTAATTTGAATAATAAAACATTAGTGAAGAATAATATCGGAGTATAGAATAATGTAATATACAATATTGTGTCACCTAATCAATATTGTAGCTTATTATCCCTATGAAAGAATACACCACTACCATTATTTCATTCTAAAGGTTTAGTAATAAAATCATTTATTGGTACATAAAGAGCTAAATAACATGTTGAAAATACCAAGGCTAAAATTGAAATAATTGCAGATATTTTGATAAATATATTACATTTTACTTCACTTTTTTTATCAAAACTTTTAATTAAAAAAGAAACCATTATCATTGAAAGCAATATAAATACAAAGAATGATAAGAAATTTGATGATATATCAATTAAATCATCAGTATCAATAATCATTGATGGAACAACAAATACTAATACATGAATTAGTAAAGCTGATAAACTTAATACCAATCCTCCCAAACCAGCTTTTTTATTGTTTAAATTATCTAATCCCTTAGAACAAAATAAAATATCTGTTTTGATAAATTTATCACAGTTGTGGTTGGCATTACCTTGTAATGAACATACAGAACCAACTGTTACCAAACATAAAACAGCAGAAATGTATGGGACACCTTTTTCACCAAAAGCCATTAAGATCATACCTTGAGAATTACCATTAATTGCTAAAGTAATTGAACAACCAACATATATAGCCGCAATTACTAGAGTTGAAACAATAATTGCTAAAGGCACTTTTTTATTTGGTTGATCAATTTCATCTTTAATGTCACCAATAGCAAAAAAACCATTGAAGGCAAACAATACACCAGGTAAAGCACTCATAATTGCTGAGAAGTTTACATTTTTGCTACCAACAGCAGAATTATTTACATCAAACAAATTGCTTGTTTGATTTGTTGAAAAAGCAAATATCATACCAGCTACACAAATTATTAATGGCAAATAATTAATATATCCTAATCATTTAGCACCAACTAGTAGAGAAGATTTTTTTAAATAGTCTAAGAATATTGTTAGTACAACAAACAATACACTAACTATACATACTATTGAAAAGTGAACATTAGTGGCACCAAATATTTTAAATGCAGCAGAAGTACAAAAAACTGCTACAATTAAAGATAATAATGGCAAAAATATTAAGTTATAAAAAAATGCCATAAATTTGGCAATTTTAGAACCTAAAAATGTATTACCTCAGCAAATTCACCCATTATACTTGTCATCTTTTTGCTTTTGCATAGCAATATTGGCCATTGTTAAAGATGTAAAAAGAATAACTACTGCACCAATTAATCATGAAATAACAACACCTCAACCATTATTACCATTAGCATTAAATATTGATGCATTCTTGAAGAATATTCCTACACCAACAACAGTATTAATACAAAATAACGTTGCTCCTCAAACTCCTAATTTCTTTGTTTGCATAATGTTATTTTATTAAATTTTACAAAATAGAAAATTAAAATGTGTTTTTAGTAATATTTGTTCAATCAAATTGAGAAATATTAATACAAAGTGAACTAATGTTTAATCCTGCAGAAATTTGTTTACCAGTATCAGCCCCTACATACTCAGCTTTTTCTAAAACAATACCTTTAAAATCTTTGCTAACATAATATAAAAACATATTACTTGTATCTTTACTAGAATCACTAATAGTTGCCTTTCCTTTACCATTTCAATCAACACTAGTACAACCAGATAAACTATTTAAATTCCATTTCAAACTAGCAGGTTCATAAACAGTTTTACCATGAGTTTCATCTGCACCAAATAAAAAAGTAATACCATGAACACCAGAAAAAACATGCAAATTTGCACCAACCATGGTACCAACATCACTAGCTAAACTCTCATTAATCTTATCAAATGTTTTATTATTACCAATAGCATTTAAAATCTTTGCACCAGTAATAGTAACTACACCATTAGAAAATTTTAATTTAATATTATTCTCAATCACAGTACCACCAATTTTCAAAACATTTGTATGTATATCTAATTCATGCTCACTATAATTATTTACTTTAAATTGAACTTTTTCTGCTGATGGATCATCAGATACATAATTAGAAGCCACTACTTGATTTTTAAAAGTAGTAAGTAATGAATTTAATGCAAATTGAGTAGTAATATTTTTATTAAAATGTGTTTTGTGAAAATTATACAATGTGTTAGTAACAGTATCTTTAACACCAAAATCTTGATTATTTTCTAATGTTGCAACACTAGCATGTTCAAGTGGATAATTAGCTTTAGTACCATTATCACCATTAAATTTTAGAGCATGCTTTTTTAAGTAACTGTCAGCTTTTGTACTAAAATCACCATTAGCAACTGTACCAATGATATCAACATTATTATTGTTTGAACAAGAAGTTAAAGAAGTAGAAATGATAGCAGTAGTAGATAAAATTGCACCACCAAATAATAAACCTAAAAATACTTTATTCATTTTCATAACACTAATATTATACACAAAAAAATTTTTTTTGGTGAAAAAAGAATATTTTATAATTAAATTTTTAAGTAAATAATCTTTATTTTGTTAAAAAATGAAGATATAAAAGTGTTGCATTTTTTAGGCCATGTTTGATGTTGTGCTGAGGAGAAAAAAAATTTAATATATACTATGTATATATTACAAAAATTTTTTAAAAATTTTAGTTATATACTATGTATATAAAAGCTGATTTATTTTTACACTTTTTCCTATAGAAAATTTTGCTCAAAAATAGCAAATCTTGTAGTATAGGTATGGAAAACATCAAAAATAAAATCAATTTCTATTTAGTTTTAAAACAAAACATTTTAGATTTTCTAAATGCTTTGTTTGAGAAAGGAGGTAGGGAATAACTATAATCAACTATGAAGAGAGTAATTAATCATATGAAAAGACTTTTTATTAAAGATATAAAGAAGGTTCCAGTTGGTGTTGGAACTGAATTAATTGTTCAAGTGGAAAATGTTTATGAAGAAGTAAAAACTCATAAGAAAGTTAAAAAACATCATGGAAAAAATAAAGGTCCAAAATGATTTAGAGAATTTGCGGATAGAATTGAGGCAAAGTTAGATGAACACTCTAAAGACATTGCCGAAATTAAAACTAGATTAAATGCAATTGAAGAAAAATTAGATCGCAACAAAATCTTTTAATTAAAAATAAAAAATTATTTTTTCTTTTTAGTTTTTTTAACATCAGCATCTTCAACTACAGCAGTATTTGTAGCAGCATGATTATTTTCTTCACGATCTTTATTTTCACAACATCAAATAATACCTCCAATAAGAGCAAATAACGAAGCAAAACCAAGAATACTTAAAACAAGTGCAATTACACCTGGAGTAATTGAAGCATTGGTATTTTCCAAATGTTTAAACCAAACATATAGAAAAATACTCAAACCCACAGATATTGGGCATAAAAATAATACTATTAATGCAAAAGGTGGAACAAAAATAAGCAAAATTATGCCTAAAAATACTATTTCTGCAGCTGATGCTATTAGATTCACCAACATCATTATAGTACAAGTATGTTTGTAATTGGAAATGCTCATGTAAGTATTATAAGAAATGATAAAAAATATTAAAACTAATATAATTTATTTTGAAGAGATTAAATATTAAAATGTTGCTTACAATTTTATTAACTAATGGTGTTAAAGATGGTAAATTCATAATCAAAACAGAGAAGTATGGTGATTATGAAACATATGGGAAACGTGGGAAACCAATGAAAAGAGTATATGGTAATTATTATGTTGAAGATGACGATGAGGATGATGATGAAGATTTTCCAGAGTGATACAAAAAATTTAGAGCTGATTGAGATAAAAGAAATAAATAAATTAAATATTTAATAAAAATTCTACTACTGCATCTAATTTATTAAATTCAGAACTACCACCTTGTGCAAAATTATTGTTTCCTCCACCTTTGCCATAACAAATGTCATTAATTTTTTTAATTATTTCACTAGCTTTAAATTCAATATTTTGTGATGTAACTACATATTGAATTTTATCATACAATAAGTTTATTGCAACAAAGCAATTATTTTTGTTTTCATTAGATAATTCAGTAAAAGCAGTAGTTAAATTTTTAATATTTTTCCTAATAAAAATTTGATATTGAACATTGGAAGAATTAGAAGTATTACGGTTGATAGTTTTGATGTTAGCAACATCCAAAGCTTCATTATTTTTTTCAGTTTCATAAATTAGTTTTGCAGATTTTTCCTTGATAGTAACTAATTTATTTTTCAATATTCTAAAATTATTTGGTGTAGGTGAAAAATCTAATGATTTTATTAGAGCATTTAATTCAGAATTTTCAATATTTAATGCATTAATTTTTACATTGATATCTTTAATTTCATTATTTAAAATTTTTATTTGTTCAGAAAGATAATTTTTAATTGTTTCTTCACCACTAATACATTCTAATCTTCAAACACCACTACCCTTAGAAACACAATTTACAATCATAAATTTTTCAATTTCATTTAGATTTTTAACATGTGTTCCACCACATATTTCATTTACAACACCTTTGAAACAAACCATTCTTAAATCACCTTTTAATTTTGTATAAACATTTTCAAAATTAGCAACTGCTCCTATTTTTTTAGCATCTTCTAATGTTGTGAATACAGTTTCAACATCTGCACCATCTTGAATAATAGCATTAATTTTATCTTCAATTAATGCTATTTGTTCATCAGTTAATTTAGTTGGTAAGTGAAAATCAAATGTCATTCTATCAGGAGATTTAAAAGCACCCATTTGCTTAATACTTTTATCGATATTTTCTTTCATTACATGTTCTAATAAATGCTCTGATGAATGATTTCTTGTAGTTTTTCGTCTATTTTCCACATGGTGGTAAATATCTACAAAATCATTTAAAGAAATTTTAATACCATCCGTATCTATTAATGTAAAATGTTGACCATTAGGACCTTTAATTACATCTAATACTTCAAATTTATCATTTTTAAATAATACATATCCATCATCATGAATTTGCCCACCAGAAGTAGCAAACAATACTGTATTATTTGTTACAATTCAACATTTAGTATTAGAAGTGGAAATAGGATCAAAGTTTTCATCAAAGATACCAATGATTTGTGCATCTTTGATATTATCTTTATAGTATTCAAAATTTGCTTCCTTTGTGAAGTTAATTAATCCAGGTGCTTGGCTAGCCATACCTTTAATTTCAAGATTAGCACGGGAAATTTCTTGATGTTTTTTAAATTTAGCTTCGAAACCAGTTTCATCAATTTTAATATTTTTCTGTTCTGCTAAATCTTTAATAATATCAAAAGGAAAGCCATAAGTATCCACTAATTTAAATGCAGTTTCAGCATCTAAAACAGCATTTTTAGAAATAATATTTTCAAATAATTTATATCCTTTTTCTAAAGTGATTGCAAAATTATTTTCTTCTTTAATTAAAATAGATAATACTTTTTCTTTTTCATTATTTAAATAAGAATAAAAATCTTCAACTGTTTTAATTACTGTATCAATTAGTTCACTCTTAAATATATTTTTAATTCCAATTTTTCTAGAACAAACCATTATTCTTCGAATAAGTTTTCGAATAATTGAACCTCTTCCGTTATTAGATGGTGAAGCACCATCAGCAATTGCAAATATTACTGCTCTTAAATGATCAGCAATTACTCTAAATGAATGATTAGTTTCCACTTGTATTGGATCTTTTGTAAAATATGCATTCATATCATATTTTAGATTTGTCATTTTTTCTATTTCATTAATAATTGGTAAAAAAATATCTGTGTCAAAATTGGTTGGTACATCTTGTAATATACATGCCCAACGTTCAAAACCTCAGCCAGTATCAATATTTTTTCTTGCTAATTCTGTATAGTTATTTTTACCATCATTGTTGTATTGTGAAAATACAATATTACCAATCTCAATATAACGATCATTTTCAATATCTTCAAATATTAATTTTTCCCCAATATGATCAGGATCATATTTTTCACCTCGATCATAGTGTAATTCAGTACAAGGACCGCAAGGTCCTTGACCAACATCCCAAAAATTTCTATCTTTATCACATTTAATAATTTTATTAGGATTAACTCCTAATTCAATTCATTTATTATATGTAAACTCATCTTCCATATAAACTGTAATATAAATTTTTTCCAATGGAAAATTAAAATGTTTTAGTAATTTAAAACCAAATTCTATTGCTTCATTTTTGAAATAATCACCAATAGAGAAAAAACCCAACATCTCGAATAATGTGTGGTGTCTTGAAGTATAGCCAACATTAAAAATATCATTTGTTCTAATACATTTTTGTACATTAACTAATTTTTGTGATGGTGGATTAAGTTTACCAGTAAAATAATCTTTAATAGTTGCTACACCACTATTAATTCACAATAGTGAAGGATCATTATTTGGAATTAATGAAACAGGTTCTAAAAAATAATGACCATTATCTTTAAAAAATTCTATTCACTTTTTCCTAATTTCATTAGATGAAATCACATTAAGCTGTTACTGGTTTAATGATTGTGTTCATAAAGAAACAAAGAGCAGTAAAACCAACACCTCCAATTATTGTTACACAAGCAATAATGAAGAATGAAGATTTAATTGATTCTCTAGCTTCATTTCTAATATTAGCATTATCATTATTTCTATTACCAAAATTATTCATCAAACGAATCAATTGGATACCATCTAAGTAAATAACTAAACCATATATTAGTGTCATAACCAAAATTTGAATAACTGTAGCAGCATCACCACCAATTAAATCAGATAACCAACGTCAAACTCAATTATTTTCAGTACCAGCAGTTAATACTGGTGACATTGAATCATTTACAGCATTAGTTAGTGTTAAAACATGTTCAATCATGACTATATTATACAAAAAATGTTATAATAAAGATAATAATAAATTATTATGCAGCTTAAAAAGTTATTTTATCTACTTTTTTTAGCACCTGTAGCTGTGCTACCTACATTATTTACTACTTCTTGTTCTGCTGCTTCTAAAACAAAATTAGTAACTTTTGATCGTAATTCTTTTGATGCCGGTGATAACAAAAAATCTTTATACAACTTTAAAACTGTTGGAACAAATGTATTGGATCTAGTAATGGGCGGAAGAAAATACTATGATGGTAATTTTATTCTTTTTGTTGGTACTAATTCATTTAATAGTAAAACTACCAATTTATCTAATTTTCTACAAATTAGTTCTAGAAAAGAAACTTTTTTTGATCCAAATGTTGATATTATTACTAATGATATATTAGCTGAATTAGACATCGTTGAAAATAAAATGCCTGCTAAATTAGAAAAAGAAAATAAACCTAAAAAAAGAATTGGTGTTTTTGTTTACATGGAAAATGATTTAGGTAGAATTGTTCCGGATCATAAATTTAGTTCTTCAGGTAATAGAATTGCAGAGGATTATATTTCTTCACCATTTGAAAAATGGTCACAATTAGATGAAAATAAAGATGGTGCAATTAAAGATGTTGTAAAAGATGAATGGTCTAAAAATCACAGAAAAGATGCTTATTGTAGAAATGACCCTGAAGCTGTTGCTTACCGTGATATAGTAAAAAAATTATCAATTCTTTTTAAAGAAGATAAATTTGATTCAAATAAAACATTTGGTACTTTTGGATGATGCAAAGGACATCCAGTCAGTGGAAATTTTGTTGATGGTACATTGAATTCATTTAGAACTTATTTGCAAGGTTTTGGTGAATTATATAATGATAAAGAAAATAATTAGTTTAATTATTTCATTTTAATTTTTTGACTAGAAATATTTTATTGGCAGGAGTGACAGGAATCGAACCCACGACAAAAGTTTTGGAGACTTTTGTTTTACCATTAAACTACACTCCTAATATACTATTAGAATTATAATATTTTTCATCATTTTAGTGCTTACCATGCTTATATTTAATTAACATAACATCCCTCGAAAGTTTATTTAAAAATTTTGTGTGTCCGTTCACTATAAATTCAATATCATCCATTCTTGTTTCCAATTTATCTACTTTTTTAATTTGTTTCTCAGCCCTGGTAATGTTTTTTTCAGCTTTTGGTATATAGACATCATTTATGAATTTTTTGAATCATACAGGAGCGTTTTTGCAAATATTGGTGTTCTGTCCATTTTTTGTACTGGGAATTTTATTGGCTAAAATCTTGTTCATACTAAAATATTTTATTCCTATCTAAACGTTCTTTAATCTCAGCAATGTCTTTTGAGTGTTCTTCCAACTTTGCCTCAATGGCATCTAATCTTTTACCATGTTCAGCTAAAGTTGCCTCAATTCTTGCAATAGTTGGCAAAAATACAGTATCAACAAATTCTTTGAACCAAGCTGGTTGTTTATTCTTTCGATGGTGTTTTTTAACTTTCTTATGAGTTTTTACTTCTTCATTGACCTTTTCAAACTGAACAGTCATTTCAGTACCTTCCTTGATTGGTTTACCACTTATTCTGGTTATTACAAACTTAGCCACTCTTCCAAAAAATCTCTTCATAGATGATTATAGTTATTCCCT
>JAIRTE010000008.1 GCA_031255095.1 Mycoplasmataceae bacterium | reverse complement strand
TTCCTAAAATGATTTCTTTTGCCATACAAAAATATTATAGTGATGAATTAGCACTTTTATACTGTTAGTGCTAAGAAAAATTTTTTATATTTATTTATAAATATACTTTGAATATTTTTATGGTGTATTTTGGACAAATTTTGCTATTTTTTATCTTTTGTCAAAAGATCAAGAATTTTATTGATATTACTTTTCATGTCAATAATATCTACTATTATCAAAGTATCATGTCTATTCTAGCAAAATTTTTTATTGGTTAAATGGTTAAAATAAAATAGTTTTCTATTAAAATTTTTTGTAATATATATTTATATTTTAGATTTTCCTTAAAGTGGTGTCATGTATGAGCTTCAAAATAGAAATTATCTTAAACAACATTTTGTCAAAATAATTTAAATGAAAATTTTAATAATTTGTGGGCTAAAATTTTTTATTTTTTTACTAAAAAATAATTAAAAAAATAAAAAAATTAAAATAAAATATTTTTTTAGTTGAAAGTTGTTATATTTTAACATATAATTAATATGTTAAAAAATATTCATGAGAAAGAAGGGCTTTATTGCATTTTCAGTATTGTTAGCATCAGCAGTTGTCTTATTACCTGTTTGTGCATATGTTGCTACTGAGGCCAATGCAGCGCAGGCAAGAAGAATGGCTCAAGAGATTGATCCAGATGATGTCTGAAAGAGTGATAATTATCTTCCTCAGATTGATATTCCTGGCGAAGGAAATCGTGCCAATGAAACTTATAGTGGTTTGGATGAGGAACATCCTTGATTACTTCAACCTGTATTGAATTCACTAAATACTGAAAATGATTTAAAAGTAAAAATTAGTAATCATAACATTGATACAATGTTGCTTGAAAATGTTATTAAAAAAGAAAAAAATTTTATAAAAGAAGGATATCAAAAATTGGAGTTGTTTACTATTTCAAATGCAAAATGTACTGCACAAACTGTTCCTGCGTATGTTGATCTTACTAGTTTAGCTAATAGTGATGATTCAACTGTTTGAGCTAATGCTATTGCAAATGAACGTTTGTATGGCGACAATGTAACAAATACTAACATGAAATGTACAAAAATTACATTTGCTGTAAATATTAAACATCCAAAACAAGATAAAGAAAATGTGAAAACAAGATATTTTACGCAAATTTTTTTCACTTTGGAACAAAAAACATTACGTAATGCATTTGCTGAATATTTTTGTAATGATAATTTTTCTCAGGGTAAAAATGATGAAGGTTCTACAATTGGTCAATGACATAAATATACTTATAATGGTACTGGACTAACTCATATTACTTGTATTTTAACAAAAGAGCTTTACAATGAATGTGTTGCTAGTTCTGGTCCAAATTATATTGGTCTAGGACTTGTTGATGGTAATGGAAAATCATTAGTTACTATTTATCAAACACCTGCTTCTTCTGCTTTTGATGATCGAATAAATGACAAAGATATTGTTATTGATTTAGGTGAATTGCAAAACGAAACTTATGCTGAAATTCAAAATATTGAAAATAATCCCACAATGATGCCTAATCTGCAACAAGTTATTTTTGATACTTTATATGAAAAATTAGGTAATACCAAAAAAACTCTTACTGATAAGGATAATTTTTTAAAAAAACTTAATTTTAATCAAATGAATATAGCTTGATTAAATGATAAACTTCATTTTTCAGTTAGAGATAATTGTTATTTTGTGAAAATATTTCCTGATACAAATTCAAATCTTTATTCTGCTGATCACGAAGGGGATGTTGTTGTTAAATTTCAAGCACAAAAAGAAAAATTAATAAATAATAGAAATTTAGTAACTTCTTTAGGTGAATTTTACGAAAAACCAACTGTTCAACAACTTTTAGGTCGTTTTATTAGCGAAAATTCATCTTTAATTGATTCTGGTAGCAATGATGAAAGTATTGTGGATTATTTTGGTGAACTATCTTATCAAGTACAAGTCGAAGGTTTGAATGGCCAAACTACTACATGTTATGTTTCTCCAATTCCAGAAGAGTGTCAAAATATTGATGAATTTAATAACGCAATACAATTTATTGACAAGAATTCTGAATTTAGAAATAATGATAAAGAATTTAGTATTTATTTGACACAATTAAACGGTCTTAAAAAATGGGACTTAGGTACAAACAAATTAAAATTAACTTATAGAAATGTAATAAGAAAACCACTTGATTATGCAGCTTTGAATATTAGTGATTTCATAAACAAAGAACCAACTACACCTATAGGTAATACTTCTATAGGAAAATATGATGATTGAGATCGAATAATTTCTCCTAGTTCCTTTGGTATTAATGGTGCTGCTAGTTCAAACAAAGATGTTGATTTAGGATCAACAGTGTTTTTTTCTTCCAAAATGTCTTTTGCAACTCCTAAAACAATGTATGGACAACCTACTATTAACAGTGGTCACAATATTTTTAAAAAGCTAAAACATTCACATTGAGAATATGATGATAGTAAACAAGAATGAGAATTAGTTACAAAAATTGAAAATTCAAGATATTTTGCTGATGATAATTGCGATGAAGTAAAGGAATTTAAAAAACAATTAATTACTAAATTAATTGAAATGGATGATATTAATAAAACAGCCCTTAGACCAACATATAAAATTGGTGGTGGAGATATGGCCGATGTAAAATATTTTTCTGGTAGAAATTTTGGTGCATTTTGAGATGACATTGATATTGTAATTGAATTGACAAATAATGTTTTATGAGAGTCATTAAATATGATTCCAGGTGATTATGAAAATTTCCATACCATTGTATGTAATGATAATGGGAAAAATATTGATTCACCTGTAACACAATATATAGAGAATGGTTATGCTGAATATCATCCTGACTATAATTCTCTAACACCTTCTAAACCTGCAGATTATTTATCTTTACAACTTGGCAAAAAGCTTAATAATGGAAAAAATATACCATATTTTTATAATGGTTTACGATTTAATCCTGATGAAAAAAGATATTCTACTGTTGAGGATCTTAATGGCGATCCTATAAAATTTAATGCAGGTCCTAATTTTGGTATGTATAATGTGTACAAAATTTATTTTGTACCAAGAGGTCATTGAAATGTTGGTGTTAGCTCTGATGAATATATAAATATTTATGAAAGTAACAGTAAAAGTGATTATTCAACATATTATTGTGATCCAGAATTTACTGATGATTCAGGTCAACCAATAAATAATGATGACTTTGTGGGTAAATATTTAACTTTAAATTATGTAAATACTAATTCTGATTATTATTTTAATGTTACTGATGGAGACAAAGTTGATGGCTGAAATGGTTCTAATGTATCTCTACAAATTCCTCTTGGTGATCAATTTTTAAATATACACAAATTTGTTAGAAAAGCACTTGCAAATGGAAATGCTAATGGTGTGAAAAGTAGATTATATTATGATGAACTTAGAAAAAGATCAGGTAACTACAATGCAGCGACATCAGGCTGTGATCTTAATGCATCTATTCTGCCTACTATAACACAAGACGGCGAATAATTATGAAAAGGAAATTGAAAAATTTATTAATATTTAGTGCAATAATTGCTACTGTACCAGTTATTTTAACATTAAATGCATGTGCATGTGCCGCAAAACCTATTAATCCACCAGATAGACATGATGCTGATTTTACTGTAACTTTTGCTCGTTTAGGAACTACTTTTGATACTGCCAATATTACAGCAATTGGTGAAGATAATGCTGGTACACCAGGTTATGATGCAACAGGTGATAGTTTAACAAGAATTAGAAGTTTTGGTTCAAAAACTGGTGCAATTACTAACAAAGAACAATACTCTAACATTAACATTAACATTACTGCTAATAAAGGTGATATTACAGGTTTAGTTGATTTTAGAACTAGAACTTTAAATATTGAAATGATGGATTTTGATTTTATTGATAAAGTAACTGGTTTTAAATATGATGGTAATGTATGTAAAAAATTAATGGATTGCTATACTTTTGAGTGAGTAGATGCATTTAATTTTGAAGATAAAAAACATGCAACTTTTAATTTCCACCCAAAAGATGTTTTAAAATATAGTGAACCAAACTTCTGAGATACAGATCCAATTTTAAAACACATATTACAACCAAATTCTGGAGCAGAAATTTTATTACGTGTTCATAAAATTTTACCAAATAATTCTGGTAGATTAAATTTTGATATCAATTTTAAAGCTCCTGAAAGAACTGAATTTGCTAATGGTGATAATACTGAACCAACACAACACAGACTTATTGAGATTAGAAGTGAAGAAGATAATGCTTTAATGTATAATGGTGGAACTGGGAATACTATTAAAAAAACCGACTTCATTCTTAACCAATATGGTAAAGTTAATGGTAGAGCTTTGGGTGAACAAAAAATTACTATTGATGCTAATGTTAAGACATATAAACCAGAAAGATTACAATTAAAAATTGGTGTTGCATATAACAAACCTGGAAAAGGAAAAAATAATACTTGATTAGAACAACATTCTATTCCTCCTCCATATTCTTCTTCTCGCGCAGCCGCACCTGTAGTGAGAGATGGTTCAGTTGATTATTTTACACAATTATTATTTGATTCATTAACTATTAAAAGAACTTCTGATACTCATTGAGAAATTTCTATTCCTCAAGAAGTTGCCAATAATATTCGTAAAGAAATTCATAATGCAATTACTTTTACAGTTACAATTATGGATGGGGAAACGGATTTGGTATTAGCACAAGATGGAATAACTGAGGGAAATACTACACTTGTAATGACAGATTATCCAAAAATTGATTTTCAACCAATTGTTGGTATTGAAAAACCAGTACTTGTAGATAGTGTTGTTAATATACCTAATAGTGTACTAACACGTTTTAAGAACGCTCAAACTAATTCAATTAA
Source organism: Mycoplasmataceae bacterium (assembly GCA_031255095.1). Classification (GTDB taxonomy): domain Bacteria; phylum Bacillota_I; class Bacilli_A; order Mycoplasmatales; family Mycoplasmoidaceae; genus Malacoplasma_A. The sequence goes on along the minus strand of JAIRTE010000008.1, from coordinate 13,709 downwards.
TTTAGTGGATACAGTGGTAACAGCTTCTGATAGCAATGATAGTGCACAATTGTTACGTAGTAATATAGTTACCACTGCATATAACACAACGAAATATGCTCTTTGCTACAAAATTAGCTATGATAATTATGTTCATTATTTAAAAAAGACAGATGGAGTAGTTGATGCTGGTGATGAGAACTATACAGCATTAGTTAAATTAACAAATAATGCGACACTTACACCAGGTTCAATAACAAAAATTGTTCCTTATATAAATTATGAAACAAATGCTGTTGACGTATATGCAGCTATTCGTCTTAATGAAGCTGATAAAATTAATAGAAAAAAATTGGCTAATGTTAAATTTAGTGCACCAGAAAAAATAGATTTTGATGTTGACTCTTCTGATAAACAATTAACTTTTGATAAATTTGATAAAATATATACTTCTGATGATATTATTTTTGAACCTTCTCCTGTTATTAGTTGAGGTCTTGCTTCTGAATCAATTGGTTTAACATATTCTCCATATTCAGGTTTTTCTTCAGCTAAAGAAGTGCCATATAACTATCAAAATGAAGAAAGCATTGACCCTAGTACCATTAGAACTGTAGTTAGTTTTAAAAAAACATATGGTGCTGATTCTAATACTTTTTCTTTTATCTATTCAAAAAATGAAATTACTGAATATAAAGAAAATGGAGTGCTTGTTACAAATGATAAAGCAATGTTGAATGAAATCAATGAATTTAGACAATTCCTTGTTTTAGAAGATCTTGCTAATAGACCTGCCGGTGGTACAATTATTGCAAAATTAAATCCTAAATATCATTATGTAGGTGATTATTCAGGTATTACAATTTCTAGAGAAGCCGATGATTTTTATGGTACACCTTTTGCACCAAGTGCTCCGATGGGAATTATAATTAATGTTCCAAAAATTAATACAATTGGTGTCTCACTTAATAAAGAAAATGATACAAATAGTTTTAATAAATTACCTAGTAATTCATTTACTGACACTATTGTGAGAAAAGCAAAAGATAACAATTATATTTCACTAAATATTGAAGCTATTAATGGTGAAGACAATATAGAATGAATGAAAGATGATACTATTTCTGTTGATATTTCTGATATTAGGGATGAGAATGGAAACACATATACTTTAGATACGTCAAATAAGAGTCATTTTTCGGTTATAAATACACCGACAATTCCAGAAGGTACAGGCATCCCTTATTTAACAAAACAACAAGTAATTATACCATTAGGAAAGAATTCATTCTTTGATGACGAAGCTATGGTTGGTAATATATCATTTATGCTGAATATTAGTTATAAACCAGATTTACAAGCACCTGATTTTACTGTTAAATATGGTACATATCATTTCATTATTGAAAGAGAGAAAAATGTTGAAATTAATATTATTCCTGGAGAAGGACAAAATTTCAGAGATTTGCAAAAACCAGGTCAATATGTTGATTTTTCTGTTGAATTTACAAATCACAGTGAAACTGCAATAAATAATTACAAAGCTAATAGTAAAACACTTGAAAAAATTAATATATATGATACTGAAACAGGTAGGGATTTATTAAATGCTGCTAAACCAATTAAAAATTTTGATAATGATGTAGAATGATTAAATTTTAATACATATTCAGCTAATACTAAAAGTGGTTACAAATATGCATTAACTATGGTTTCTGATCCAATGTATATCATTAATAAAAGAGAAGGTGAACCTAGTGTTAAAACTAGAATTTCTGATTATTTAAGTGTACAAAGACCTGAAATAAATATTTCATTGGTGTTTAATTTTGGTGGTACATTAGTTGAAACTGAACAAGTTCATTTAGGAATACCAGAAAGAGAATTCGTTGCTACAACAGTAAATAATGTTGGTACAACTGCTGAAGGTACAATTAATAATACTTTTGCTGCTGAAACTATTCCTCATAGTGGTAATGCAACTGAAGTATATTTCAAATTAAATGATAAAGTAACTAAACAAGATGTTAGTGAATCAGGTGTTGATGTAAATAACATTGAAGTATTATCAGAATGATTACCAAGCCACCAAGGTGAACATAATTCACCTATTGGCCAAGTTGAATCTGTACTAGATGGAGAAAAAACATTATATAAAGTTGGTGGTTATGATACTTATGGTAAATCAAATTTAAACTTTATTAAAGTTGAAAGTGTAAAAAATGGTAACAATGTGTTCTTTAAATTATCTTTTAATAAAGGTGATGTTGAAGCATTTGAGCCAATTGTTAATCAAACTTTCCCAATTACTTTAAGAATTAAAAACAACTTTACCAATACATATTCTATGATCAAAACAGATTTAAGTTTAGTTTCTAATGCTTCTAAATCATTGTCAGGTATTTTGGTTAATGAATTAAAAATGGATGATAAATATAACAATACTTTAACTTCTTCTGGTTTCCATTTTAAAGTTCCAGAAATTACTTATAATACTCCTACTGCAAATGCTGCAAAACAATATATTTTAGGTTTTAATTCTTTAAAAAATGGTCAAATTGGTTATACTAACAAAGGTCTAGCTTTAAGAGAAGGTAATTTAACAACTCTTGATGGTAATGAAGCAGTTCCTGAAATTTTTACAGACTACAAAGACAACACTATTTTAACAACTTATACTTATACATTTAAAGTTAGACCTGATGCTTCTATTGGTCAAGAACAAATTCTTTACTATACTGGTGATAATAACCTACCACCAGTTGATGTTAATTGTAATGTTGATTTTAAAGTTAGTTTCACTACACATTCAACAGATTTACAAGGTATATTTGAATTATTATATCGAAGAAACTCACAATTTATTCAAAGAAATGATGCTGGACAAGTAAAAATTAATTTATCACCTATTCTTAATGCTCAAGGTATTAAAAATGAACACCTTTATTTAGAAAATTATAGAATTACTGTTGCTGATATTAAACAAGCACTAGTAAATGATGATACACTTATTTGAGGAGATACTCAAAGAAATATAATTTTAGCTAATATTAATTGAGATGCATTAGAAATTAGATATTTAGATACCAGCAGGGCATGTTATTTAGAACCTAAAAAAATATATAATGGACAAGTTTTTAACAATCATCAAACTCATACAGGTAGCATATATGTTGAATGACAAACTTGAAATCATGATATTAAAATAACATAGAGCTAATTTATAGACAAATGCCACTTATATAATATGAGTGTCTATGTTCAAACAAGAAGAAATTGTTCAATTTTTGAAAAATTATGGTTTCATATATCCAGATAGTGAAATCTATGGTGGTTTATCTAATGCTTGAGACTATGGTCCTGTTGGTGTATTGTTAAAAAACAATTTAAAAAATGTTTGGTGAACTGAATTTGTTACCAAGACAAAAAATGCAGTTGGTTTGGATTGTGCAATTATTAACAATCCTAAAACTTATATAGCTTCAGGCCATTTAGCAAATTTTTCTGACCCTCTAATTGATTGCAAATATTGCAAACAGCGTTTTAGAGCAGATAAATTACTTGAAGAAAAAAATATTTCTGCTAGTGAATCCATGAGTAATGAACACCTATTAGATTTAATTAAACAAAACAACATTGTTTGTCCTAATTGCGGTAAAATGGAATGAACTCCAATTAAAAAATTTAATTTAATGTTCAAAACATTTATTGGTGTTACGGAAGATACATTAAATACTGTTTATTTAAGACCAGAAACATGTCAACCAATTTTTACAAATTTTGCTAATGTTGTCCGAACAAGCCGAATGAAATTACCTTTTTCTATTTGTCAAATTGGTAAATCTTTTAGAAATGAAATTAGCCCAGGTAATTTCATTTTCCGTACTAGAGAATTTGAACAGATGGAAATTGAGTATTTTACCCATTCTGAACAATCAATGGATGATTTTGAAATGTGGTTAAAAAAAATTAAAAATTTTTTATTTAACACTTTGGAGATGGATGAAAAGAATTTTGTTTTTCATAATATCCCTGATGGAGAACGTGCTTTTTATTCTAAAAAAACTATAGATATTGAATATGCCTTTCCATTTGGTACAAAAGAGTTATGAGGTTTAGCACATCGAGGTACCTATGATTTAGAACAACACATCAAACACTCTAATGCTGATTTGACTTATTTTGATCCCAATACTAATAAAAGAACAATCCCAGAAGTTATTGAACCTTCTGTTGGTTTAGATAGATTATTTTATGCTATTATTTGTGATAAATATAGTATTGAAAAAGTTAATGATGAAGAACGTGAAGTGTTGCACTTACCTTTTAATTTAGCTCCTTATAAAGTAAGTGTATTACCTTTGGCTAATAAACTTAGTGCTCAATCTGAAGAGATATTTAATATGTTATTAAATAATAATATTTCTTCTAATTATGACTCTTCTGGTAGTATTGGTAAAAGATATAGAAGAGCAGATGCTATTGGCACACCTTTTTGTGTAACAATTGATTTTGATACAGAGAAAGATGGGTGTGTAACAATACGAAATAGAGATAGTATGAAACAAGAAAGAATCAAAATTGAAAATATTTTGAATTTTATTAAAAAATAGTATTTTAGAAAATTTATATTTGTTTTGATTTTTAAAATGCCTATAAATAGCTAAAATAGGCGATTTGAGCAGTAAAATTGTCAAATGTAAGGTTAGATATCAAGTAATTGTAAAATTGAGCTTAAAAATGCTTAAAATCATTTTTTGCTTTCAAAAATGGTTTGTCACTTTAAAATATGTCACCAAAATTTTGCCTGTTTTTTGATGCGTTTTTTAGGCCATGTTTGATGTTGTGCTGAGGAGAAAAAAATTTAATATATACTACGTATATATTACAAAAATTTTTTAAAAATTTTAGTTATATACTATGTATATAAAAGCTAAATTATTTTTATCATTTTTCCTATAGAAAAATTTGTTCAAAAATAGCAAATCTTGTAGTATAGGTATGGAAAACATTAAAAACAAAATCAATTTCAATTTAGTTTTAAAATAAAACATTTTAGATTTTCTAAAAGCTTTGTTTGTGAAAGGAGGAAGGGAATAACTATAATCAACTATGAAGAGAATGATTAAGGATAAAAAAGAAGTTACTATTTTAAAATCACCTAACAAATACATTAAAGTTGGTGATAAATTTATTGTTGGAACAAAAAATTTCTATGAAGAAGTTGAAGGTAATGGCCGAAAATCTAGAAATAGCAAAAAAGTGCCTGAATGATTTCAAGATTTTGTTGACAAAATATTTTTGCCAACTATTGCTGAAATTAAACAAGACATTATTGAAATTAAAGAACGTTTAGATAGGAATAAAATATTTTAATATGAAAAAAGAAATTAAAAAGCAAAATTCAATAGATATGAATAATATTTCATTATCATCAGTTATAAAAAAGCACAGGCAAAATGCTGAAAATGAACCAGTATGATTCAAAAATTTTGTTGAATCTGTCTACGTGCCTTCAGTAGAAAAAAGTAAGAAAGTTTTATATGTGCAAAATAAAAGAATTGAGGCTTTGGAGGCAAGAATAACTGCAGTTGAAAATATGATAATCGAGCAGAACAAAATATTAAAAGAACATATGAATGATATTGTAGAAATAAAAACTAAATATTACAAAAATTAGACAAATATTCTATTTGGAGCAGATGATCGGAATCGGACCGACGTAGTCAGCTTGGAAGGCTGAAGTTCTACCATTGAACTACATCTGCATAAGTAAATTATACAATTAAATATTAAAAATATATGTAGGGAAACAGTGATTATTTATTGATGCTATTAAATCATTTTTTGTCTTCATTTGTCATTAATGGGGAAATACCTTTAACAATATGATCATTGTATCATTTTTCTGCATCAGCAATAAATTCTAAAAAAATTGTTTTATTAAGTAATAATTCAACAACATGAATTTCATGTTCTTCTGCCTTAAAATTTTCTGGATGTAAGTAATCTTCCCTAGTTAAAAATGCTACTGCAAAGGCACCCCTATCTACATTTTTCAAATATAAATACAGTGATAATTGACATACATATTCCTCAGGAATAACAATTACATCATTTTTGAATCAGGAATTTTTTTTGGCATTTAATTCCTTAACCACAGGTAAACCATTATGGTCAACAATCATTTCCATTTGATTGTTTTCAACACGATATTTAAATGAATCAATTGAAGAAGTTTTAATTTCCAACATTGGTAGTTTTGTAGAATAATCAATTTTGCCATTTTTAACAGGTTCAGCATCAATCAAACCTCCAAACATCTTATTGTCTTGAAATTGATCTCAATAAACAGTTTTTGGATCAACAGATGTATATTCAGCTTCAAAACATTTTGATGCAACAAAATCTCTTATTAATGGTTCAATATTGTGTCCTGCCACACTTAATTGTTTTGGTATTTCTTCTTTATATAATTTAACCATTTCCATCCAACATTTAAATTCTGTTTTATAATGATTTAATCCCAAAATACAAGCTAAACGTGTACCAGTAATTTTTTTAAATCCAAATTTATTTCCCACATTTTTGTCAACAAAATTTTTATCTAAAACTATTACCTCACCTTCAAGTTTTGCATTTTTTTGAAATGTTTCTTTTTCCAAAGGCATAATATGAATAAATTATAATCATATTAAGATGTCTAATAATACTGAATTTTTAAGAGTTATTAACACAAATGGTGAATGAACTGGGCAATACATGGAGCGTGCAGAAGCTTCGAAAAAAGATGGAGTTTTTTTTAATACTGTATTTTGCTGATTAATTATTAAAGAAACAAAACAAGTAGTATTTGAAAAACGTAGTTTGAATAAAAAATATAACCCAGGAAAATATGGTTTAGTTGGGGGCCATGTGGAAAAAGATGATTCAATTGAAGATACTTTAATTAAAGAGGTTGCTGAAGAAATAGGATATGATATTTCTAAATTAAACAAAATTAATTTAGGAGTTGCTAAACCTGCAGGATTATATAAATCTTTTGCTTATAATTTTTTAATTTTTATTCCTAATAAAATTCCTAATCCTTCATTACAAGTAACAGAAGTGGAATGCATTGAATATTTAGATTATTCTTTTGTCAGAGAATCTGTTAAAAATAATGAAGATAAATTCTCAATTACATGGGATCGATACAGTGATATTTTTAACCGTTTGGATAAAATTTTAAAATATGATTCATTTGCCAATAATACTGTGGATAAGTTTGCAAAATATTTTAGAAATGATAAGATATTTTTCTTTCCATCAAAAGAAAATGAAAGAAAAGAAGTATTAAATGAAATTATTAGACGTTGATTTGATAAGGATAAAGAATATTCAGAATTAGAATTAAATAATGTTATTAAAGCAAATATTGAAACATTAGACCATGCATTTTTTAGAAGATCATTAGTTGATCATGGTTTAATTGTTCGAAATAATGATGGAACTAAATATTCTATTGCTCAATAATTTGTGACTTTACCTTTTATTCTAGTTGTTATTGGACCTACTGCCAGTTCTAAAACTAAAATAGCTATCGAATTAGCAAAGAAATTTAATGGTGAAATAATTAATGCTGATGCTTTTCAGATATATAAAGAATTAAATATTGGAACTGCTAAAGCAACAAATGAAGAAACAAAACAAGCAATTTTTCATTTAAATGGTGAGAGAAGTATTTATGAAAAATGAGATATCAATGAATTTTTGATTGAAGCAAAAAAAATAGTCCATAACATTCTTTCAAAAAACAAAATGCCAATTTTGGTTGGCGGAAGCAACTTATATATTGATGCACTTATTAATAATTATGATCTTTCCAAAGTCAAAGAAAGAAGTAACAAATATGATTCTTGTAGCAATGATGAATTATATAATATGCTACTAAATTTAAATAAGGATAAAGCATTAGAAATAGGCACTAATAATCGTCAGCGCTTATTACGAGCAGTGGAAATAGTTAATACTGGTGGAGATTTTAAATCACGCCATGCCAAAGCTTACCAACCAATATATATAATGAATAATCTTAGTCGAGAAGAAATATACCAGAAAATTAACAAACGAGTTGAAAAAATGCTTGAATTGGGATGAGTTGACGAAGTAGAGAATTTATACATTAAAGATAAAAATATTGATCAGTTAAATGCTTTTAAAGCAATTGGCTATAAGACTATATTAAATTCTTTAATTTGTCACACCAAATTAAATATTGATGAAATTAAGCAGGCAACAAGAAATTATGCCAAACAACAATTGACTTGAATTAGACACCATTATGAAAATATTATTTTTTATGATGATGAAGTATTCTCAAAAATTAGTGCAATTTTGACTACATAATTTTAAATTTCAAAATTAAGCATGTGGAAAGCTGTGCTGCCTCTCATCGAATGTGCTATCATATATATAGTAATTTATAATTACTATAAATGCAAGAAAAATTTACACCATTATCTTTTAAACCAAATGACATAGTCCTTACTGATTACAAAATTATCAAAGAAATTGCTAGAGGTGGAATGGAATCAGTTATTTATGTTGCTCAAGATTTAAAAATTAAAGGTGATGATTATGTTTCTTCAAAAAATAAATATGTTGTTGTTAAGGTTATTAATAGGAATGATAAAATTGATGACAGTGATTGAACTAAATTTATTCATGAATATGTTACTTCAACAAGAGTTTCAGGTTTAAAAAATATCATTAAGACCTATGAACAACAAATTTGTAATGATGAAAATTCCATTATCATTGTTATGGAATATGTTAATGGTCCATCATTGAAAAAATATATCGATCAGTGTGGAATTTTGCCAATTCATGAAGCAATTTATTTTACTAGAATGATTTGTGAGGCAATTAATGAATTACATTGTATGAAGGATAAAATTATTCATCGTGACTTAAAACCAGAAAATATTTTATTAAGTAAGGACTTAATTGAATTAAAGCTAATTGATTTTGGTATCTCTTCAGTTAAAAGCCGAATTAGCAACAAAAATACAAAAAATTTATTAACAAATGAAGATGCTATATTTGGTACTTATCCATATTTGTGTCCAGATATTTTGCAAATTACTAAAAAAAGTACCGAATATGAAAAAAGTAAAATTATTAGTGAACAATTAGATATTTTCCCCGTTGGTGTAATGTTATATGAAATGGTTAGTGGAGAAAAACCATTTGCTGCATCTGATTATGAAAATAAAGATGTAATTTCTCTGCCTTTATATTATGATGTTCCTCCAATTAGCGAATTTAATTCTACAATTCCAAAAATAATTGATAATATTATTTTTAAATGTATAGCTTCTAAACCAGATGACATTAAATATCGTTATAAAAATATACAAGAATTAATCAATGATTTGGATTCTGTTGAGACTATGAAAAATGTTACGACATTACCATTAATTAAACCATTGAATAAGCGTGTGTTACAATATAAAAAGATTTTCGATATTGAAAAACAAAAACACAAACGAAAATATTTTGAAGAATGATGATTTATTTGAATTATGTTTGGAGGAGGAATAGCAATAACTGTAATTATGATAATATTAATAATAATTTTATAGATAACAAATATTATTTGGTGCTAAGGGAGGGACTTGAACCCTCACTAGGTTGCCCTAACAGGATTTTAAGTCCTGTGCGTCTACCATTCCGCCACCCTAGCCTTATTATTATTATAATAATAAATTAGTCTATTCAGTAGTATACTTCTCTGGATGTTCCTTCATCATTTTTTTGATAAATTCATCTTTATCCATTTTTCCATATTTCTCCATTAATTCAACACATTCTTTATATTCAGCAATTGCTCATTCAGCATCCTTAAATCCTTTAACAGTTACAGATTTTTTTTGTAAACGTTTATAAGTTTCAAAGAAATCTTTGATAACATCTAATTCATGTTTATTAATGTCTTTCAAATCTTTAATATCTTTTTTTCTAGGATCAACATCAATAACAGCAATTAATTTTGTGTCAGTTTCACCATTATCTATCATTTCTAAAGCACCAACAATTCTTGCAGGCACAATAATTCCTGGTTGAAATACTTGATCAGCAAATACTAAAACATCTAATTCATCACCATCCCAGTCCAGAGCTTCAGCAACAAAACCATAATTTTGTGGGTAAATACTTGGACCATATAAAATACGGTCAACAATTATTTTACCAGATTTACGGTCATATTCATATTTAACATTTGAATTTTTTGGAATTTCAATTGTTACATTTAGAACTACAGAATCAGCCATAGTTTTATTATAATCAAAACATTTATACATTTTATTGTATAAAATAAATGTTAAAAATTTTATGCCTGAAACTTTACATATTAATGAAAATAATGATAATGAATTTAATAAACAATTGATTACTGATTCTGGATTACTAACAAACAAAACTGAAATATTAAAAAAATATTTTAATAAAGCAACAATTTTTGTTTATACTTTGATGTCAGTTGAATTAATATGGGTTGTAATAATTTTTATTTATTGTTCAGATCATACATTTTTTAACAAAACTACTTGCTACATACAGAACACTGTTGGCTGTTTAACAATGGTAGGAATGATACTATATTACATCTTTGTACTTAAGGATAAAAAACAGAAACAATTTTTCTTCAAATTTTGTTCTTTATTAGCGATGATAAATCAAGTACCAATGTTGTATATGGTGTTTTTTAGACCAATGTTTTATGATGGCCAATATTCAATGTTAGGTGTAGCTAGCTGATTGGCTGCACCTAAATTATGTAATATTGTTGCATGAGTTGGTGTGTATTTGGGTTTTGCTAAAAATAAAAGAAATTTTATTTATGGAGCAGTTGCAATGTTTGTCGTGTATTGTGGCATCATTGGTGCTGGTCTTAGCACTTTGGGATATGCATATTTCGGTGATCATTTTTTCCACACACATCCTAATATGATAATGTATGTCTATTTTTCAATGTGCTGAGCACATTTTCCTTTGGTTGTACTTTCAGTGCTTATTATTAAAGAAAAATTAACAAAATTTAGTTTTGTTAATAGTTTTTATTTCTTATTAATTCTTGCATTGTGTTATGTAAAAGGTGTTATCGATGTTACTTTTTTTTATGATAGACGAGAATTTCCAGATGCTATATTGCCTTTTGGAACTAATTCTATGTATATTACAGAAGATATTTTTGAAAATCCAAAGGGGATATTAAAATTTCCAATGCTTATGCTAATTTTTTTCGGAATTTCAATTTTAGTTTCTTTGTATTTTGAATTTTTTAAATTTCCTAAAGAATTAAGATTTTATAAAAAATTTAATATCTTTAACACATATTACAAAAATAATTCTGCAAATTCCTTAATATTTTAGTATGCTATTATTTTATAGTATAAAATAAATATCCATAATATAATGTTAAATTCTGCTGAGTTAAATCAAAATCAAATATCAAGTCAAACAATCAAAAATTTAAAAGAAAAATTTCTTAATAGAACTACAATATTTATTTACATTGCATTTTCTCTACAATTAATTTATGCAGTAGTTTTAGGTGTATATTTAAGCAACTTGTACACTAAAACAAATGGTATGGTAATTTATGCCTTTTGTCTATTATTTATGATATGTAATATTGCTTTTGTATTTTTTATCAAAGATGAAAAACAAAAAATGATATTTGTAAAATATTTAGTAATAATGTGTTTTGCAAATAACATACCAATATTTTTTGTTTCATATTTTGATTCTTTATACAATAACACTAATATTAATGGTTCGCTAGTTATGTCAAGTAGACATGTGGCAGAAATGTTAATTCCACATACATTTTGTGGTATTTGTATGTATTTGGGTTTTTATTTAGGTTTTGCCAAAAACAAGCGGAATGCAGCATATGGTATATCTACACATTTTTATGTTTTTACTGGTTTTTTGGGTAGTATAATTTGTACTTGTTTATATTTACCTATTTATGTTAAATTTAATCTTAATCCAGCTGCAATAGATTTCAGATCTAACGCCTTTTATGATTTATTTAATAATTTCTTTACTCATTATCAAATTGTTATTATTACGTTAATTTTATTTAGAGAAAAACTGATTAAATTTAGCGTTGCTAATGTAATTTGATTAACAAGTTTTGTTGCAATACTTATTGGTTTTGGATATTTTAATAATGCAATGTTCACAATTAATGGTAACACTGATCCTTTTAACAATCAACCTGGTTTTTATATTAACACAAGCATGTTAGGCTCAAAAGATAAAATATTTAAATACTATACTTTAATACCTGGGATGTTACTTTTATCTTTGACAATTGCATTATATTTTGAATTTAAGAAATTTCCAAAAGAAGAAAGATTTTATAAAAAATTTAATATTTTTAACACTTATTACAAAACTGTTTAGAAATTTTAAAACATAGGTTTAATAAATTCACCGGACGATAAAATTTACACAAATACCCAATTGTTTAAGTTTGAAAATACCATTCTAATACCCAAAATAAGCTTTTTAAGCAACAAAAAACATATTGATGGTAAGAAATACCAAACATCTTTGAAATTAAGCTTAAAAGGCTGCATATTAAATTTTTGATTTTATAAAATTACCTTTTCATTTAAAAATCAATCAAATTTTAACCCACTTTTTTGATGCATTTTTTGTGCCATGTTTGATGTTATGCTGAGGAGGAAAAAAATTTAATATATACTTTGTATATATTACAAAAATTTTTTAAAAATTTTAGTTATATACTACGTATATAAAAGCTAATTTATTTTTACACTTTTTCCTATAGAAAATTTTGCTCAAAAATAGCAAATTTTGTAGTATAGGTATGGAAAACATCAAAAATAAAATCAATTTCGATTTAGTTTTAAAACAAAACATTTTAGATTTTTTAAAAGCTTTGTTTGAGAAAGGAGGAAGGGAATAACTATAATCAACTATGAAGAGATTAATCAATCATATGAAAAGACTTTTTGTTAAAGGTATAAAGAAGGTTCCAGTTGGTGTTGGAACTGAATTAATTGTTCAAATGGAAAATGTCTATGAAGAAGTAAAAACTCACAAGAAAGTTAAAAAACATCATGGGAAAAATAAAGGTCCAAAATGATTCAGAGAATTTGCTGAGAGAATCGAAGCAAGATTAGATAAAATTGAAGCAACTTTAGCAGAACATGGCAAAAGATTAGATGCTATTGAAGCAAGATTAGAAGAGCATTCAAAAGACATTGCTGAAATTAAAGAACGTTTGGATAGGAATAATATATTTTAAATTTTCTCCACAAAATAATCATTTAATGTTACTTTGTCAAGGTTAAGTAATACAAAATTCAAAGATCTAATATATTTTTGGTCCGTATTAGAAACATATTACCATTTCATTAATAATCAAGTGATAATTTAGAATTTAACATGTTCTAAATTTTCCAAGATTTGATTCATAAAATATTAGTTTAGTAATTATTAAATAATCACAAGCACTCATAAATAGTCTAAATAGCCATTTTAAGCAATAAAAAACATGTTGATGGTAGGAAATACCAAATATCTTTAAAATTAAGCTTAAAAGGCCATATATTAAATTTTTGATTTTATGGAATTACAATTTCATTTAAAAATCAATCAAATTTTAACCCACTTTTTTGATGCATTTTTTAGGCCATGTTTGATGT
>JAIRTE010000045.1 GCA_031255095.1 Mycoplasmataceae bacterium | reverse complement strand
GAAATGAAGCAAGAATTTAATGAAAAAATTGATAATTTGAAGAATGACGTTAATAATATTAAAGGTGAAATTAATAATATTAATACAAAAATTGATAATGTTATTAAACTAAATGGTTTAAAAACCAAGTAATTTTATGTCAATACAAAAAGAAGTAACAGTTATAAAAACTGAGAATGAATATGTAAAAGTAGGTGATACTTTTATTGTTGAAATGGGTAAACATAAGGGTGGCACTGGGGGTAATGGAGGTGAGCCAAGACAGAAGAAACCCAAGGCTAAATTACCTTCACTAAGAGAATTAATTATGCAAATGCAAGTGGAAATAAAAGGAATACAAAATAACATTAGCAACATTCAAACAGAAGTGAAGGAAATGAAAGAGGATTTTAATAATAAATTTGACAAAATTGATAAAATTATCAAACTAAATGGTTTAAAAACCAAGTAATTTTATGTCAGTACAAAAAGAAGTAACAGTTATAAAAACTGAGAATGAATATGTAAAAGTAGGTGATACTTTTATTGTTGAAATGAATAATCATAAGGGAGGTGAGCCAAAACAAAAGAAACCTAAAACTAAATTACCTTCATTAAGAGAATTGATTATGCAAATGCAAATTAACATTAACAATATTCAAACTGAAGTGAAGGAAATGAAGCAGGATTTTAATAATAAAATTGATAACATTCAGGCTGAGATAAAAGAAATGAAGAAAGATTTCAATGAAAAAATCAATGATATTAATACAAAAATTGATAAAATTATCAAACTAAATGGTTTAAAAACTGAGTAATTTTATGTCAGTACAAAAAGAAGTAACAGTTATAAAAACTGAAAATGAATACGTAAAAGTAGGCGATACTTTTATAGTTAAAATGAGTAATCACAAAGATGGCACCGGTGTCATGGGGGCAAACCTGAAGGTAAAAATCTAAGACCAAATTACCATCATTAAGGGAATAATTGTGTGAATGCAAAAAACATATTAATAATTTGAAAAGTGATATTAAAATTAATGATCTCAAAACAAAATAACAAGATGTTATATCTTAATTTCAGCTAGCAAACTTTGGATATATTTTTCCAAATCAAATTCTTCAATATCAGTTAAATTTTCGCCAAAGCAAATAAATTTGACTGGTATATTAAATGCATCTTTGATAGCCATAACTAAACCACCCTTTGAACTTGAATCCATTTTTGTTAGTATCACACCAGTAATATTGGTAATTTCTTTGAAAACTTTTGCTTGTGCAATACCATTTTGCCCAGTAGTAGCATCTAATACCAGTAAGGATTCTACAGGTTGATTAGGATAAGATTTTTGAATTACACCATGCATTTTTTTAAGTTCATTCATTAAATTAACTTTATTTTGCATTCTACCTGATGTATCACAAACAATAATATCAAATTTTTTATTTTTAGAATATTCTAAACCTTTGAAAATTAAACTTGTGGGATCTTGATTTTGCAATTCCGGTGTAATAATTTCAATATCTAGTTTGTTTGCTCATATTTTTAATTGCTCAACCGCACCTGCTCTAAAAGTATCAGCTGCAATTAGTAATATTTTAAAACCTTCTGTTTTAAATTTATTAGCAATTTTCGCGATTGAAGTTGTTTTACCAACACCATTAACACCTGATACTAAAATAACATTGGTTTCATTTTTTCTTAGTTTTATAGTAGTGTCAATGTCAGTATTTTGAATATAGTAAACAAATAATTTATCAATAATAATTTGTTTAATTAACTTAGGATCATTAATGTTTTGAAATTTTATTTCATTGATTATTGAATCTAAAATTTTTTGAGTTGAATGATTGCCAATATCAAAAGAAATCAATGACTCTTCAATGTTGTCAATCAAATCTTGATCAACTTTAACAAATTCCTTTGAAATATTCGCTAATAGATTATTCAAAGAATTAGATGATTTTTTTAAACCTTTATCAAATTTTGTTTGTTCAATAAAAGCTTCATTGCTTCGTTTTTCCTTAATTTTCTCAACAGTAGATTTTTTATTTTTAAATAAATCTTTGAATTTGTTAAATATACCCATTTTAGATTATTATAAAATTAATTAATCACTAATACTTCTAGAAGAACCGCTAAATTTTCTTGGTAAGTATTTTATTTCTCATGTAAATTTACCATTCTCAGCTCAGCCAATAGCATAAGATGGTTTAGACTCTCCTCTAGGAACAGTTGGACTACCAGGATTTATTAAAGTGTAATTTTTCTCTTTAATAATGTGTGCAACATGTGTGTGGCCTGTGATCACATAATTTGGTTTTTCTTTTTCTAATAATTCACTTTTCCATTGATATGCATCAAAAATTAAGCCTGTTCTCTTAGAAATAGTTTTAGCAATTCTTCCTTCCTCTTCAAAGAAATGTGATAATACAAATTTCTTTCCTTGAATTTTAAAAGTTCGATATTGTCTTAGCATATTAAAAAAATAATCATCTGGCAAATTCAATTTTAAAATATTTGTGGTAATCTCATGATTACCATTAGTTCAGTATTTAAAATATTTATTTTTTTCTTCATCAGGAAAATCAAAAGACAAATGATTGAATTGGGTAAAATCACCTGCATGAATAGCAATATCAGGTTTTTCTTTTTTAATTAAATTAATGAAACTCAATGAAGTATGTGTATCACTAATAATTAGGATTTTTGTTTTTTTCATATCTGTATAATCGGGCATTTTAGTTACAAAAGGTTTTGATAAAACATTTACAAATAAATCATGGACATATTCTCTATCCAAAAATCATCCTGGAACATTTTTATCTTTAAATTGTGTCATTTTTTTCTTCCACATATCAATACGATAAAGTTCTCAATTTTTTTGATTATTTTCTTTTCAAACTTTTTCCTTGTGATTAATTTTCGTTCCTTGATCTTTTAACTTGTTAAAAAAATAATCAAATTCATCTTTATTATTTAAAAATTCTTTTGGTGGTTTTGCTTTCGCAATTTTACATTGTTTTTTTCATTGGGTTTTACGAAATTTTTCTCATTGTTTTTCATTAATTAAAAAAGGGTATTTTTGCATATATGTTTTTATTATAGTTTTTTAATCAAAATTCTTATCTAATTTTAAGAAAAAAATGTATATAAAATATAAATAACATTTTTGAATAAATATTTTAACAAAATTAATATCAAAATTTAAGCTTTATTTTTTATTAAAAATATTTTGTAAAACTAACTTTTTTTGGTTTTTCATGAATCCAAGCTTGTTTCAATATCTTGATCTTCTTTAGGAGAATAATTAGAAGGTGATTTTTTATCTTTAAGAAAATTGATAGCAGCATTAGCTTCATAATAACCATTTTTATATGATTTTTCATATCAATATAATGCTTTTTCTATATTTTTTTCAACCCCTCTACCAAATTCATAATATACACCAGTGTAGTATTGTGCACGTGGGTCATTTTTTTCAGCTGCTAATTCCATATATTCAAATGCTTTCTTTTTGTCAATAGTAGTGCCAAAACCAGATGAATAACAAACAGAAAGATTATAAATTGCCAATCTGCATTTTTTCTTGAAGGCAATTTTATAGTATTTAATGGCTTTGATTTCATTTACTTCAATACCAAATCCCTTGTGATAACATCAGCCTAAAAGATTGATTGCATCAACATCACCAAATTTTGCTGCTAATTTAATGTATTTAAATGCAATGTTACTTTCAGTATAATCTTGTGTATCACTAAGGATAATGTCACTACCTTTCTTGTAATATTTAATTGCTTTTTCAGCATTTTTAAATCAAAACATAACTATTACCATAATTATAAAAAAATTATTTAAATTTTGTGAATACAATCCTTTCACAAAATGATATTAATATTCATAAGCAAGAATTTTCACTTCATCACTTAAGAATACATCTTTTAATTTAACACCATCTATTTCATAATTTTCTAATAATTCTTCTCATGTGTTATAACACTTGATATCTTTATCATCATAAGAATAACTAAAGCCATATTCTTCACCATCAAATTTTCCAATTATTGCAAGACAACATGGCACATCAAAGTTTGTAACATAATATGTACTAGTACAATCATGTATATTTTGTTTTAAATATTCAAAATAATAACAATTTCCATGGTAGCTGATTTCTACGGCACTTCAATTATTATGAAAATCATCAAGAATATCTTGTAGAGTAGAATAATGATCGTTCATTTATAAAATTACTCCTTTCATTATTTTGTCACCAAATTTGCTTTCTTTTGTTGTTAAATTTCTAACATCAACTTGCCTACCATTCACATAAGTATGAATATGTGCACCTTTTAATTCTTTATGTGGTGCAAAATCTATTCGATATTTTAATTCCCTATTGCCATCATATTCTGTGATATTGATTTTATTACTATTATTATTGCTTAAAGTAAGATAAATTCTGTTACTCCTAACAGAATAAAATGGTGATGTAGTACTTGCTTTTTTATCCTTTTGCTTAATAATCTTAATATTATCTGTTATTTCCTTAACTGTGTAATATTTTCTTATACCATCTAAATATGCTGTTCTTCCGCCCATTATGATTTTCCCTTCTTAATTGTATTCAAGAAGCCACATAATGATATTTGTTTACACATTGATTCATTAGACAATATTTTTAATATTAAATTCATATATCTATAATATACACATTTTCCACAAAATTTGTGGAAAATTATTTTCCTTTTTGGTTTTTTGTTAATAAATCATTTATTTCTTTAAGCACTTTGTCGTCTAAATTATTGAAATTTCTTGCTAAATTTATTGAAACTTGTTTTTTTAATAAGCTTGCGTGGTTTATATTTAATTTAATATCACTTGTAACAATGATAGCTAATTCTTTTAATTCATTAATTTTATCATCTGAAAGGTGATAAGCTTTTTGCAATTTAGTATAAAACTTTTTGGGTACTTTACGGTCACCCAATTCAATTGAAGAAAGATAAGAAGTTGATATATCAAGTTTTTTTGCCATATTGTACAAAACTTCTTTATTTTCTTCTCTTAATTTACGCAATCAAATTGCAAAATCATTGTTTTTCATGATAGTTATATTATATTGTATTTCCACAAATTTTGTGAAAAATTTATTAAATTATTATCTTGCATAATATTATTTTAGTGAAAAAACACAAATAATGTATTATTTTACAAATGCAGATTCATAGCTTATAACAATTGTAATTTCCTTTTCCATTCCTTCAATAAATTCACCATAACAAATTATTTTTGATGGTTTGATTCTTTTTATCATTTCTCTATATCCTTCCATAAAAAAATCCTTATTTGTTAAAACTCCTATTGTTGAAATAGTAACAATGCTACCTTGTTCAATACCAGCAAAACAAACCATGTAAGTGTCAGGTCTTGCTCATGTTATTGTTGGAATGACATTAATACCATTTATTTGCCAAAATGCTCCTATCCACCTGCTTCGATAAATATTTCACATAATATACATTTGTGGCATATCAATATATGCACTAAAATCTGGTGATAACACTGCCCTAAATTTTTTTAATTTATTTATATGTCTAGATGGCAAGTTTCACAATGTTTCTAATCTTTTATCAAAACAAAACATATGAACTATTTTTCACTCATATTCTTTACTAATACTAGTAAAATTTATCAATTCAACTTTATCTTCTAAATTGATATTTTGTTTTTTAATAATTGGAATATCAAAAACTGTTTTATCTACATTAATTTTCCTTGATAATTTAAATTTCTCTTTATTATTTAACATATTAACGTTCAAATCAGACAAATTCCACTTCATCACTTAAAAATACATCTTTTAATTTGATTCCCTCAATTTCATAATTTTCCAATAATTCTTCTCATGTATCATATCATTTGTTATCTTTATCATCATAAGAAAAACAGTAACCATATTCTTCACCTTCAAATTTTTCAATTATTGCAACACAAGAAGGTACTTTATAATTTGTAACATAATATGAACAAGTGCAATCTTGAATATTATGCATTAAATATTCAAAACGATAATAATTTCCATGATATTGAATTTCTACACCATTTCATTCCCCATGGAAATCATCAAGAATATCTTGCAATGTTTTATAAAGTTCATTCATTTTATATTCCTACCTCCTTTAGAATTTTTTCAGCAAATTTCTTTTCTTTTGCCGTTAAATTTCTAACTCTGATTTCTTTACCACTTACATATATATGAATATGCATTCCTTTTAATTCTTTATGTGGCACAAAATCTATTCTGTATTTTGTTTCTCTATTACCATCATATGCAGTAATAGCATTAACAGTATTAGGCCTTTTGATGCTCATATTTACATAAATTCTATTAGGAGTAATAGAATAAAAAGGTATAGAATTATGATTACCTTCTTTTACTTTAATAACTTTAATATTATCTGTAATTTCTTTAACAGTGTAATATTTTCTTGCACCATCTAAATATGCAGTTCTTCCACCCATTATGTTTTTTCCTCCTTTGTTTTATTCAAGAAACCTCATATTGGTATCTGTTTGTTTACTGTTTTATCTACATTGATTTTTCTTGATAATTTAAATTTCTCTTTATTATTTAACATATTAACGTTCAAACCAGACAAATTCCACTTCATCACTTAAAAATACATCTTTTAATTTGATTCCCTCAATTTCATAATTTTCCAATAATTCTTCTCACGTCTTGTAACATACAATGTTTTTGTCATCATAGGAATAGTCCCACCCATATTTTTCTCCTTCAAATTTTCCAACTATTGCCAAACAGCATGGTACATCAAAGTTTGTAACGTAATATGTACTTGTAGAATCATGTATATTATGCATCATATATTCGAAATAATATTGCTTACCATGATATTTAATTTCGACACTATTTCATTCGCCATGGAAATCATCAAGAATATCTTGTAGTGTTTTATAGAGTTTATTCATTTTATATTTCTACCTCCCTTAATATTTTTTCAACAAATTTCATTTCTTTCATTGTTAATTCTCTAACATCAACAACTTTCCTGTTCACAAAAATATGAATATGTACGCCTTTCAATTCCTTATGTGGTGCAAAATCTATTCTATATTTTGTTTCTCTATTGGCATCATATTCGATAATAGATTTAATCGTATTGGGAATAGAAACATCCATATTTACATAAATTCTATTAGGAGTAATAGAATAAAATGGTGTAGAATTATGAAAGCCTTCTTTTAATTTGATAACTTTAATATTATTTGTTATTTCTTTGATTGTGTAATAGTTTTTTACACCATCTAAATATGCAGTTCTTCCACCCATTATGTTTTTTCCTCCTTTGTTTTATTCAAGAAACCTCATATTGGTATTTGTTTGTTTACTGATTTATTAATTAATACTGAAAGCATATAACTATATTATACACATTTTCCACAAAATTTGTGGAAAATTATTTTCCTTTTTGGCTATTAATCAACAAAGCATATATTGATACTGAAAAAACTGTTTTATCTACATTAATTTTCCTTGATAATTTAAATTTTTCTTTGTTATTTAGTATATTAATTTTCAAATCAGACAAATATTACTTCATCGCTTAAAAATACATCTTTTAATTTGATTCCCTCAATTTCATAATTTTCCAATAATTCTTCTCAAGTTTTATAGCATACAATATTTTTGTCATCATAGGAATAGTCCCACCCATATTTTTCTCCTTCAAATTTTCCAATTAATGCAAGACAGCATGGCACATCAAAATGTGTAATATAGCAATCATTTTCACAATCATGTATATTATGCATCATATATTCAAAATAATACCGATTACCATGATAATAGATTTCTACACCATTTCATTGCCCATGAAAATCATCAAGAATATCTTGTAATGTTTTATAAAGTTCATTCATTTTATATTCCTACCTCCTTTAATATTTTTTCAACAAATTTCTTTTCTTTCACATTTAAATTATCTACTTTGACTTCTCTGCCATTTACATAAGTATGAATGTGCATACCTTTTAATTCTTTATGTGGCACAAAATCTATTCGATATTTTAACTCTCTATTACCGTCATATGCAGTAATTGCTTTAATTGTATCAGTGTAAAAAACGTCCAAATTTACATAAATTCTATTAGGAGTAATAGAATAAAAAGGTATATTATTATGAACACCTTCTTTTAATTTGATAACTTTAATATTATCTGTAATTTCTTTAACAGTGTAATATTTTCTTACACCATCTAAATATGCAGTTCTTCCACCCATTATGTTTTTTCCTCCTTTGTTTTTAATCTAAGATATTTTTCTTTTTGAACATGTGCTGCATCTAATGAAATGCCTCTTTTTTCTGATATTTCTTCTTCATCCATATTCTCAATTACATCAAGTGGTGCCAATAATTCTGAAGCTAAACTATTTGCTTGTCATTCAGGATCTTCATATACTTTAATTTTTTCATTTGGTTCAATACAATACAATTTTACATTTTGAAATGATATTAAAAATAGATGACTAATTTCATGCATAATTGTAAATCTACTTCTACCATCACCTGCACATGCACCGTCATATACTTCTTCCAATAAAACTATTTCTTTATTGTTAATATCTGCATATGCTTGTTGATTAGGTTTTAATTTTTTTACAATTCGTCATGAAAAATCTTTAAAATAAGCAGATATAGTGTGTTCTAATAATCATAAAACATCTAATTTTTCATATTTATTAATCTTAAATATTAATCGGAAAATTTCTGCAAACTTAGAAATATCTTTATGCCCTAATGGCTGAGACTTATATTTTTTCATAAATTCACCTCCTTAAACAATCATCAATAAAGAATACAAAAGATCTTGCAGTTATGTTCTTTTTTTGAATCTTATTATCAATTAATAAATATGCTTCCATATAAGTACATTATATGTATTTTTTCCACAAAATTTGTAGAATTACAAAAAAATAATTTAAACTATACAAAGTATAGCTTATACTCCTCCAAAAATATTTTTTTATTTACTTTGCCGCAAAATGTAAAAAAATAAATTTAATAAAAAGATGAACAATTTTTCATTAAAATATAATTATATTAACTAATGAAAATACTATTAGGTTGTGATTCATACACCCCGAACATTGATGGGGTTATTATTTGTGTCAAAAACATTTATAATTGTTTGAAAAAATTAGGTCATGAAGTTAAAATCATTGTACCTTACTCAAAAGAATTAAAAAAAATTAATAATCCTGATATCATATTGGTACCAGCAATAAAAACTATTATTGGTTGAAAATTAACATTGCCGATATTTAATTACTACCCTTTATATAAACAATTAAAAAAATTCAAACCTGATATTATTTGTTCACATTCACCATTTGTTATTGGTTCATTAATTACTAAATTTGGCAGAAAACATAACATTCCTGTTGTTGCCACATTTCACACACATTTCTATGATGAATTTTTAAAAATTACACATTCTAAATTTATTTCAAAATGTCTTTTAAAGTCAATTGTTAAAGTCTTCAATAATGCTAATTATTTGCATGTGTTAGATCCATTAAATACATCTACAATAAGAGAATATGCAATTAATGATTTTGGGAAAAATATCATATTTTGTGATAATGGAACAGAATATAAAGATGTTCCTAACCACAACGAAATTAAAACATTTATCAATTCAAAATATAATATTGCTGATAATGATTTTGTATTTTCATTCGTTGGTCGTTTTGTGCAATGTAAAAATATTGATTTAATAATTAAAGCTGCTACAAAAATAAATAATGATCATGTCAAATATTTTTTGGTTGGTGACGGAGTAGAAATGAAAAGATTGCGGAATTTAGTTTCAGCAAACAAACTTAATGATAAATTTATTTTTACAGGTATCATTGATGATCGTGCTTTGCTGCAAAAGATTTTTATCCGAACAGATTGCAATATCTTAATTTCCGATTTTGATACTTTCCCTTTAACTATTTTAGAAGCAGCAGCTTCTAAAACTCCTTCATTAATGCTTAAAAATTATACCTCTCTTATTAATGACAGTATCAATGGTTATTTAGTTGATGATATGAAAATTGATACTGTAAAAGATAAAATTAATTTTATCTTAAATGATAAAAATATAAATTTGGTATCTGCCAATGCTTTTGCTGAAATTTTTAAACCTAGAACTTGAGAGAGAAAAACAGAATACTTAGTTAGCAAATATGAGTGAATTTTAAAACATAATAAATAATTTTATTAAAGAAATTGTAAAAATATTTTTTAAAATTACAAAATGTGTATAATAGTGTTGTATGTCAATATTTTTAATAATGAAAATTTTAGATACTTGCACAGAAGTAATGGATAAAGGTGTTACTTCTAAAGCCATTTATGGTGGTGTAACATCATATTGTGGAGGTAATGATTTAGCTGCTGGTGAATTCTTCTTAAATGGTGGTTTTCCAAATAGTTCAGGTGGTAACAAAAAGTAATTAATTTTTGTGATAAAAATTATTTCTATTGGGCAAAGTAATGATTATCAAGCTAATATTAATGATTATGCTAAGAGGCTAAAAAATCAATATAAAATTACTTTTATTGATATTGAAAACTCAAAATCAAAAAATATTGAATGCCGAAATATAGAATCTGAAAAAATATTAAAACATTTAGACAATAAAAGCTACATTATTTTGCTAGATGAAATTGGTAAACCAATTAACAATTTAGAACTTAATAAAACAATTAATATTCACAATAATATCACTTTTATTATTGGTGGTAGTTATGGAGTTAGTGAAAAAATAAAAAAATCAGTTAATTTAACAATTAAAATTTCTGATCTTATTTTCCCACACGAAATTGTTAAATTAATTTTGACAGAACAAATATATCGCAGTCAATGTATTAATGAAAATCATCCATATCACCATATTTAGTACAAATATTTGCATCATATTTTTGGGGAAATATATTATGAAGTATAATTAAACTATGGCTGATATAACTTACGCAAAAGATCTTCGTCCAGGAATGACATTTCTTATTAATGATGATATCTTTTTAGTATTAGAAAATACTTTTAATAAAACTTGTCAATCTAAACCAGTTATTAAGGTAAGATGTCGTAATTTAAGAAAAGACAATGTTTCTTGGATTACTTTGGATCAAGAAAAATATAATCGTGCTGAAGTAAACAATGTAAAAATGTCTTTTTCATACATTGATGGTAAAAACTATGTTTTTATGGATAGTGTAACTTTTGAATCTTTAGAAATGCCTGAAAACAAATTAGATTGGGAAAAAAATTTTTTAACTGAAGGTTTAGAAATTTCAGTTATCAAATATGGTGATGAAGTATTAGGTATTAATTTACCAGATCAAGTTGTTATGAAAATCAAAGAAGCCGAAGATGCAGTTCAAGGTAACACTGTTAACAATGTTCAAAAACGTGCTTGATTGGAAAATGGCAGAGAAATTACAGTTCCACAATTTATTAAGACTGGTGAAAATGTATATATTAAAACCGCTGATGGTTCTTATGCTGGTAGAGCAAATGTTAAATAACATATAGCATGTCATATAGAAACAGCAAATGAGTAAATAGAAATCAAGTAATTGAATATATTTATGCTGATTTATCTAAGACAGAAGAATCAACTGAAGAAGAAATATTAAAAGATCTTGAAGAAAATTATAATTTCAATCAACAAACAATTGATATTATTTTATACTATTCTAAACATAAAAAGGAAATTAAAAATCAAGTACAACCTTTGTTAAAGGAAAACTGGTTTTTTAAACGTTTGCCAGTTATTGATAGAACTATTTTTTTTGCTATTATTAGTGAATATACATTAATAAAAACTAAAAAGGCTATTCTAATTTCTGAAGCAATGAAAATTGCTAACAGCTATGCTGAATTTAAGACAATTTCTTATATTAACCCAATTCTAGAAAAAATATTAAATTAGACTGCTTCTTCAATTGCAACAGCAGAATTTTCTATACCCAAATCCATTAATATTCCTTTAAAATGTGTTGCTTCACCCTTTCCACAAATTATTTTTTTAATATTTGGACATCCACTAAATGGAAGCCCATAAGTACTAATTTGCCTTGGGCAACTTGAAAAATCTATTACTTCAAGGTTTTCATTGTGGGAAAAAGATAATGCTCCAAGAGATTGCAATCTTGATCCAAATTTTACTTTTTTAATTGAACAATTCGCAAAACAACTATCACCAAAAATTGAGACTGTTTCTACATTAATATTAGTAACACTAAAAGCTTTATGAAAAGCTTTATTTTTAATATTATATGAAGCATTAGGATCAGTTTCTTCATAATTAGGGAATGAAATAGTATCAATTGATTCAGGCATTCAATTATTTTGTACAGCTATTGAATCACCATCAAATGTATATTCCTTAATTTCTAAACAATCAAATGGAATTTTAATAGTGTGAATTTTTGCATGCTGCACTAAAAATTCTCTGAAATTTTGTCCATTTTTTAATTTATTTTGATTAAAACCAACTAATTCTTTTGCTTGGGAAGTTTGATTAATATCAAAAGATAAAAAATCATCTGGTAAGATAGTTTCATTATTTAAACCTTGAGAATATGCAATACCAATTCCTCCAGATATTGCAGTTAATCCACCAATAGAAATTCCCAAAATAAGACTCAATATTTTATGTTTTCGTCTTTTTTGTGCTAGTTCAAAACTATGTGCAGCTATTTCTTCATGTGTTAAAATATGATGATGTTCATGTGGTTTTACTTTAATTTTTGTACCCAATTTATCATAAACTATCATATGTAAAAATTATAATTTATGACAAAATTAAAAAATATTTATTTTTTACTACCAAATGCATTTTATAATTATTATGAATGAAAATTAAAGGGAAAATATTGTTATTTTTGAGTATTTTACCAATATGTTCTATTGTTTTTTTAGCTAGTTGTCAACAAGTGGCTAGTGCACCAATTGTTGATCCAACTGAATATATTGCTTTTGGAGAAAATAAAGATTCTTACGAATCTATTGGGGAAAAGATGGAAAAAATTGTTGAATATCATGATGCTTCGAATACTTGTAGATTAACTGGTTTTCATGTTGTAAGCAACAAGGATGATTGTGAGGAAAACTTAGTTTTCCCACAATATATAAGAAATCCAACAAATAAAATTTCATATAAATTAGTAGAAATTGATGATTGCAGTGAAATAAGTGATTATAGTGGTGGTTTGGGTGGAGAAATTGTTATACCACCAACGGTTCAAAAAATTGGTAAACCTGATTCAGATCATGGTGCTTTTATGCGTTATTGTGCTGTGACTGATAGAATATTAAGCAGTAGCGTTACAAAAATAACTTTCAATTATTCCTCAACTAAAAATTTGCGATTTACAGATAATTCCTTTATGATGATTGGGCGAGATAGCGGTAGATATCGAATAAAAGGTAAAATTAAAAATTTAAATCCTAAACTAAGTAGTAAAGAATTATGTGATTTTTTGTACACTAAAGGTTTACCGCAATCTTGAACTCCTGAATAATTGGAAAATGCCATTTTTTTCAATAATAATACCAATTTATAATACAAATAGAGTATTATTGGAAAAATGTTTCGACAGCATTAAAAAACAAATATTTGTTGACTATGAAATAATTGTCATTAATGATTGTTCAGTTAACATTGAGACAATTGCTTTTATTAAAAACTTAATAAATGTTAAAATTATTAATAATGTGGACAATTTGGGTCTAGCAATGAGCAGAAATATAGGAATTAATTACAGTAATGGTCAATATATAGTATTTTGTGATTCGGATGATTATTTAAGTCCTGATGCATTAGATATAATGCATCACTACATCAAACACATTCCAAATCTTGATATTTTAAGCTATGAAGTTGTATTTTGCAAAAATGATGCTCTGTATAAGCCAAAAAATGGTAGAACTAATACTTTATATCATAAATTGACAAATTTTGAATTACAGCCAGTAATAATTCAAAATAGAGTGCCTGTGTGATCACATTGTTATCACAAAAATTTTTTAATTGATAATAATATCTTTTTTAACGATGCTAAAAAATTTGGAGAAGACTTGTATTTTCATATTTTATCTTTTGCTAAGGCAAAAAAGATATATTCTATCCCTGAGGAAATATATGTTTATAGGGAATACGTTAATGATTCGATTACTTCTAAAACAATTTCTGAAAATAAAATTGATGATGCTTTATATTTTCTAATGGAAGCATGTAACGAATTACTAAAAAATAGTAATATGGACATTATGTGTATCAAAATTATTTATACATTTTTCTATGACAATTACATTTTGTTGCTTGTAAAAAACATTAAGGAACATTATTGATTTGATTCAATTAATCAAAAATATAAAGATTTTTTAAACAAAAACTTTAATTAGTTATCTGTCAATTTTTGAGTTTGAATTTGTATATCATGTGATTCAGATTTTTGATTTACTGTAGCTGTTTTATCATCCTTAGTAGCAACATCTTTTCCTTTTTGGTCTGCATTCAATTTTTTCATAAGTTTTGTTTTAATTTTTTTACTACTTTCATAAGGAGAATCATAATCAGGTTGAATTTTTTTCATCTTAGATTTTTCATCAATTTTACTAATTTTACCAACTAGTATTTTTAAAGTTTTAACATCTTCAGCTTTAAATTCAGAATTGGCACATTTTACCAATCCATTGGCTAGACTTAGGGCATTCCCCAAAATTACATTTTCTTTTTCCTTGCCTTCAATATTTTCACTATTTAAGTTTATATTCTTAGAAATCAAAATAATAAAATTATTTGTCGCTTTTTGGATTTCTTTATTCAAAGCAGCATTTAAAGCATCAGCATATTCTTTTTCATTACCAAAATTTTTAGCATCAAACTGACTTGCGACTCTAGCTTGTAATTGCAAGAATTTTTTGGCAGATTCAATTGTTTCATTTTTTGTTATTGACTCAGTAAGTTTAGTTGCATAAATATCACTTGCAGTATTGCTAGAAACAATCTTACCATTCTTCATTACTGCTTTTTCCATATCATCTTTAAAATGAGAATCAATATTACCTAAATCTTTTTTATTTGTGGCATTTTGCTTATTTGCATCTCTTTCTTTAATTAATTTCAATGCAAGTTCAACATGTGCTTCTGGCATAGTTTCGCTCAATTTAGATTTAATAAATGCCAATTGTTTTGTTAAAACTCCTATATCATTTGTTGATGCATCAATATATGAATTAATACTTTGTTCAGAAAGCAAAACATCAACATTAAGTAATTCAGAACCAAATTTTTCTAATTGCTTTGAAATGTCATTATATCTTTCCAATAAATCCATTGTTTCAATTTGCTTTTCAGATGGTGATAAATCTTTTGTTTTGCCATTAGAATTAAATCTTTGTTTATACATAATTTTATTATTTTGATCTCTGACATATTTTGTATAACCAGAACCAATAGTATTTAATTCATATGTTACAATTCTACCACACTCATCAAATGTTCTAATTTTATTGTCATTTAAATATAATGAAGTATTAAAAAAAGATAGTTTTTTTGCACTATCCAAAGATTTTGATAACATTAATTCATTTTGTTTTTCTTCACTAAATCCTAAACCAAGATAAACTTCATTGATAATTGCAAAATCTTGTAGGAAATTTGCATGTTGACCAAATCTATTTTTAATATTTTCTCTATAATTATTTACTTCAGTAGGATTAGTTGGTTTAGAAAAATGTATTGTTTGTGCAGCCACATCATCATAAGGTATATATGAACCTTTGTAGTTGACAACATATGTATGATGTCCATTATTATTGATATCTATTTGAATTTGTTCACCAGCACCACTTGATGGGGAAACAAACACAGGAAGTTCATCAAAATCATCTTCAAACTGTTCAGTAAAAGTATATGCATTGTATTCATATTTAGAAATTTCAATATTATCCTCCTTTGCAACAGTATAACCTTTTATAAATTCATTTGCATTAGCAGTTAATTTTTCCTCATCATTATGTAAATTAATCTCTGCAGTATGATCAATATGCTTAATAGATGTTTTAACAAAATTTTCAAAAGTCATGTTTTCAATTAGCATATTAGAATCAACTTCATACACTAAATCTGCATCTGTTGAATTTGAAGGAACTGTAAAAAATATTTTACCTTCATTGTTTTTATAAAAATGCATTTCATTCAAACCAAAATTTAATAAATTGAAATCACTGTCAGAAGCTATTCGCACTGTTGTATATTGCTCATCAATATTGGCACCTTGACTATGCAATGCAATTTGATATAATTTATTTGCAATTGGATCAATACTAGCAGTATTAGAAACATCAATAACAAAATCTTGGTCATTTAAAGCAATAGTTTGTTCATCTAAAGGTTCAGTACTTTTTAAAACAACATTATGTAAAAATGTTGCTGCCTTTGCACAAAAAATTTCAGCATTGGTGATATTGCAATTAACATATGCAGCTTCAGTTTTTGATGTTCCATTGTTAATTTGGAATATATCTTCAATGTCTTTTTTAAATTCCATAAATTCAGCCATTGCTTCCTCATTACCACTACATTTTGCTTGTAAGGTATTTAATGTAGCTGTAATTGAAGCAATTACACCTTTAGCTGCAAATACATTTGTGTCATGCTGTGATTGTGCAGCTTCAACAACAGCAGTAGCAGGTCAAGTAGCAACCAATCCACCTTCTGAATCTCTTGAATATCTTAATTCTGAAAAAGAAAATTCATCTTCACAGACATAACCATTACCGGCAACATTTTTATATGCTTCGATGGTCGCATGAAAAATTTCACTAACAAAATTTTCATTTTCAAGTTTAAATACATTAGAATCATGATTGATATTAATATTTTTCTCACCATGTATTAAAGGTGTAGTCATAACTGGTTGCAATAATGCAACTTTGGCAGAAGGTGAATGTTCAAAATCATATCATCTTTTATTCAATACTTTTAATTCACATGTACTATTAGCAACATTCGGTAATTTTGGTCTCAAAGCCATTTTTGGAAATATTTTATATAAATGTTGTAATGGAATTGTTGGATTATCAGTAACAATTTTTAATAATAAGTCTTTAGGACTTAAAGAAGCATCACTACTTAAGTGTAATTTTTCTCAAAAACCATCAGGATCACTAATAGTAATAGGTTCACTAATGTTAAAAGATGTATCATCAACGATATATGTTGATTGGTCTTGACCAGCCTTGTGAACCAAACTTACTTTGCTACTTGCAGTTTTATGGTCTTGTAAATCAAATTTTAATGCAGAAAGTTCTACCTTCATATCCACTTTAGTATACTTGTTTTTTAATCAAAAATAAAATAAAATTTTGCTATAAATAAATATTATTTATTTATATATTCATGCAATTTATAGTCAATTTCAAAAAATGTATTGTTTTGAGCATTGACAATATAAAGTTTTTCAATTTTAAAGATCTCACGGTATACTAACATTTGCAAAATATCATTATCATTTAGTTCGGCTTTGGTTTTTACAGAGATCATTGAACCTTTAAAATAAAAATCAACCTTTCCATAATAATTTTCAACTATGGAATAATCACTTCATTTTGCTTTATTTTTTAATAAAATTTTATCAATTAATCCTTGAGCATTAGCAGTATATTTTTTGATTAATTCAATATAATATTTGATATGTACATATGTTCAAGGTCTTTTAGCACTACTAAAAGATACAGCTCTTGCATTATCAAAAGCATATCATAACATTAATCTAATATTCATTTCTCCATATTTGACTAAAATTTTTTGTGCCAGATATTCAGGTATTGAATCTGCATTCAAAATATTATTATTAACTTTTAATAATATTTTAGTTGAATTATTTATAAAACTATCTTTACCATATTTAAGAGTTTTTGGCTGCTTATCAGCTAAAATTTCATCCTTATTTAATATAGCATATTTTGCATTTAAGAAGGATTTTATTTGAACAGATAATCTAGAAATATTTTTGTTTGATAAAGCAACATGGTACTCAAACATTTGCTCTAAAACATTTTTTTCAAAAATAGCATAGTTTTGTTGGAATTCTTCTTTTTTTGCAGAATAATTTTTCTGTGTATTTCCTCAATTATTTAAAAAAAATTCAGATGGTGATGAATCATGGTGATTTTTTAAAAAATTTTTACAATAAAAATATTTAACTTCTAGTTTTTCTAATGTACCATTATAATTCCTCTTTTTTCATACTGTTATTGGATTAATAACAATATTGTTAATTTCGTTAAAATTTTCAATTTCTCATCGTCTCATTATTTTATATATTTTATCATATAAACTAAAATTATTAATATATGTGCATAATTCTTCATTTGTATATTTAGTAAGATCTGAAATTTTATAAATACCTAATCTATTAATTTCTTTTAAATCACAACCTTTAATCCTATTTTGAATATAAGTATCACTGTCAACAATATTTCTATTTATCTCAAAATGGTATTCAAAATAGTTGTATTGAGGTTTATTGATATCATCATAATAATTTTTAAGTACTACTTCTTTTAATACTCAATCACTGCCAAAATAACGGTAATGTTTTAGTTTTCCCCATTCAGTATCATAAGCGACAAGTTTCTTATTATTGTTCTTAGTAATTAAAATTTGATTTAAAATTGGAATTTTATATCCAACCTCAAATTCAGTTGCTGAAACACAACTATACTCCTCAGCTATCTTATCAGGAGCAAAAATATATGAAACTTTTGAACAATCCTGTATTTCTTTGCTAAAATCAAAATAAGTTTTGTTTAAAAACAAGGGGTTTCTTGTGGTTCGTCCTACAAGTTGTTTAAAGGTTTTATAACTAACTGTATCACAATCATAGGCTCAAGCAACAATGAAAGCTCTTCTAATATCAATACCTTCTTTTAAAACTTCTTGTGTGAAGATAACATCAATTTCGTTATCATCATCACACAGCTGTTCTAACATATGGGAATTTTCTCCATTTAAATTAAAGTATTTTAATTTATGTTTGTCCAATACTTTAGCATATTTTTCATATTGTCATTTATCGGAAACTTTAATAATCATACAAGGATTAATTTTTGTAGGAGCCATAGTTTTTTTAATGTTTTTTAATGTATCAATTGCTAAAGCAATATCAAAAGTATATGCTTTATCATTTTCCTTATCATAATCAAATTTATCCTCATGGAATTTTGGTCTTTTTAATAATAAAGTTTGTGTAAAAAGCGGTTGGATATCTGCATCATTATCAGGGGTAGCAGAAAAATTAATAATTTTTTCGCAATAGGAATTATCTTTAATATTATCCTCAATGTGACTTTCATCTTTAATGTAATATATTTTTCTATTTTTTGCTTCTTTCAGCATTGATGCTTTTAAAGATTCATTCGTCATATTGGTGGTTTTAGAATTTAGTGCAGCACGACCATAAATAAAGTAATTATTTATGGGTTTATACATTTCATTGTATTTTTGAAACTGCTTAATTAATTGTTCATTTAATTTACCTTTTGATAATGTGGAAATTTGAAAATAAATATCTGGATTAGTTTCACATAATTTCCACATCATATAACTTTTACCTGAACCTGTATCGGATTTAAAGGTTCAATGTTTTTTGGTGTTATATTGTTTTAATAAAGCATTAAATCTTGTTATTGCATCATCTTGAATGTTTTTAATTTTATTTCATTCTTTAATGATTTTAGTCTCAGCTGTTTGTGCTATCGCCATTTAGTTTAAAAGTAGTAATTCTATTATATAACAGGGATAATTATGTAGTTGATTGATCAATAATCTTGTCTTTATCAAATACTGTTGCATGAGCAGGATTAATTGGTTGTGCTGGTTGTTGTACAACTACAGCTGCAGGAGCATTGCTATTCATTTGTTGTGCAGTAGTTGGTGCTGGATCAGAAACATTAAGTGGCAATTGACCAAAAGTTGCTTGACAATCACAATTTGCAACTCTACAGTGTCTAAAAATTGCAGCAGCACGTTTAATTCTGCTTAAAAGGTTGTTATTATCTTTAAATATACCTCCACCTAAACTATGTCTTGCACTATAAGTTGCATCATCACTATGAGTGTAATGGAATTGATCAATTGTAGTTGAAGTACCATCAGGAGCATTTATTGTCACTGGATGCTTAACAAAAGCATTAGTTATTTTATCCACAAGTGTAGGTGTAGGGTTATTTTGTGGATCACTTTTCTTAACTTTTAAATTTTGATCATATATTTCATTGAACATTGTGTATGCTGGAGCTAGACAATCTCTTTCATTTTGTAAAACTTTAATTCTATCAGCATTAAAAAATCTTTTAAACACATTGCTTCCTAAATGATCAATTTCTCTTTGAATACTGTCAGCCTTATCTATGATTAAAGATTTTGTTTTTTGAGGGGCAACTTGAAAATTAGTTGCAATGTTTAAATTAATAAATTGTTTAGCTCCTAATTCAGCTTTTGTCAAATTATTTGTATACTTTAATAATTTAACTGGTTGTTCCTCATCAAAAACTTTTAGCATATCATTTTTTTGTTTCATAGTATCTTGGTCAATTCCATATCCTGCTGCAAGGTCATAAATAGTACCAGTTTTAATAATTTTGGCACATTCACCTAATGTAACAATTGCAGTCTCTATGGACAATTTAACATCTAAATTAGTTTCTGAAATGTATAAGCATGATAATAAATTTCTTGCACTAGCAATAGCTGAAGCCTGAGTAGTAAAAGTCCCAAAAGCAAAACTTTGAAGGTCAAACTCATCAAAATCAGGACTACTCAAACAATCTTGCATTCTGACTATAGAAGCTGCAAAACCTGCAGTTAATGTACCTAAACTTGCTTTTATAACTTCAATTTTATCATTTTTTTCCATACAATCTCAACTGCCATAAACTAAATCTTGCACATTATATTCTGTTGCATCATTTGGATTTTTTCTAACACCAAACTTTTTACTTTCTAAATATTCTGCAATTTTATCTACTTTTATATTTCTTGTATATGCAAATCTATCAGTTAAATCAGGTACAGTACTAAAACTTTCAAATTCACCATGTTTGTCAAATTTTGGAACTGGGAAAGCACAGCAATATGTTTCATTATTACCTGACAATATTTCATTGAATAATCCAGAGAATGGTCTTGTAGAATCATATCTATCTACTCCATCTTTGGAAATTTCTCTTCATTCATATCCATCTGTATTATTAGTTGGTACTTTTTTTATGATTTTACCAAGATTTGCAACATTTGTTGGAAATTCAAAATTATTTAGTGTTTGGGAAGATGTAAAAGCTAAAAAATCATATGTTTTATTAAATTCAATTGCATCTGAAACTTTTTGTGTTAGGTAATTTTTTTGCTTTTTAATACTTTCTTTTTGAAAAAATAAAGCATCACGTGCTTTTTCCATAACACTATTCATCATAGAAGTATTGTTTCTTGGATTATGTTGTTTAACACTATCTTTCAATATTTTTGTTGTATTTGTGCAAATGCTTTTTAAAGTATTAAAAGAATTATGTAATTGAACAATTTCTTGAGGATAATGCATATTGCCTAAGCGAACTAAATTACCATCAATAGGATTCATAGTGCTTGATTCTTCAACACCTAAAGCAATTTCTTTAGCATAATATTGTGATGCAAAGGCATTTAAATCATCTTGATTGTTTAAATTGATGTTATTTTCTACAGCTGCAGTATAAATTTTATTTTTAAAATCTTCTACAACATCATGTATTCTTTTTAAAGAACCATCTTCAGAAGATGTTCCATAAAATTTTAACATTGCACAAACATCAGAATATTTGAACATGGTGTTACCTTCTGTTAAATCATAAAATACTTTAGGTGTGAAATTGTTCAAATCATA
Organism: Mycoplasmataceae bacterium; assembly: GCA_031255095.1. GTDB lineage: Bacteria > Bacillota_I > Bacilli_A > Mycoplasmatales > Mycoplasmoidaceae > Malacoplasma_A. Next base: position 409 of record JAIRTE010000045.1, on the reverse strand, counting down.
ACCTCTTTTTAATATTTCACTGAATAATTTAATTTCGCCAAATGTGAAAGTCATAATGTATTTGAAAGTATTATAAAATATTTTTTTTGGTTCGGTACAAAAATTTTTTTTATTACATAAGTTGTAATTTTTTGCACAGGGAAATGAAAAAATTTGCCTGTAAATTGAATAAATGAATGTTAAAATTGTCAATTTGCAGTACTAGTTTTTGGCTATGTTAAATTTTCCATAAATTTAACACTTCAAAATTGTTATTTTATGATATTTTACAATCAATTTACTGGTTAATTATAATGGTTCTATAACGTTTTGAGTGGAAAATTTTGCTCATAATTTAATTTGCCACATACTAAGAAAATAATGCTTTTAAATCAATCAAAATTTCTAAATCCCTTAGCACGATATCTAC
>JAIRTE010000005.1 GCA_031255095.1 Mycoplasmataceae bacterium | reverse complement strand
ACTTGATTATTAATGAAGTGGTAATATATGTTTGTAATGTTGATCTAATTGGCATTAGATCTTATATGATTTATTGCTATGACTTTAACAGAGCAACTTTAAATGATTATTTTTGTAGAAAATTTAAAATATATTATTTCTATCTAAACGTTCTTTAATTTCTGCAATATCCTTGGAATGTTGACTAAGCAATGCAGTGTGTTCTGCTAAAGTGACTTTAATCTCAGCTATGTCTTTTGAGTGCTGACTAAGTAATGCAGTGTGTTCTGCTAAAGTTGTTTCAATTCTTGCAATAGTTGGCAAAAATACAGTGTCAACAAATTCTTTGAATCATGCTGGTTGTTTATTCCTTCTATGATGTTTTTTAATTTTCTTGTGAGTTTTTACTTCTTCATAGACATTTTCCATTTGAACAATTAATTCAGTTCCAACGCCAACTGGAACCTTCTTTATACCTTTAACAAAAAGTCTTTTCATATGATTAATTAATCTCTTCATAGTTGATTATAGTTATTCCCTTCCTCCTTTCTCAAACAAAGCATTTAGAAAATCTAAAATGTTTTGTTTTGAAACTAATTTGAAATCGATTTTGTTTTTGATGTTTTCCATACCTATACTACAAGATTTGCTATTTTTGAGCAAATTTTTCTATAGGAAAAATGATAAAAATGAATTAGCTTTTATATACATAGTATATAATTAAAATTTTTAAAAAATTTTTGTAATATATACAAAGTATATATTAAATTTTTTTTCTCCTCAGCACAACATCAAACATGGCCAAAAAAATGCAAGTTTAATTTTAACAAAAAATAAAAATTTATCAGGCTTTTCAAAATGCTTAATAAATTTTGGTATTGACTATCATTTCAATGTATTCAATACTTAATTAATCTATATAACACTAAATTTAGGTATAAATTTAATTTTTATAATAACTATATGAGCATAGTTAAAAAATATAGACACACATGTACTATTTTAATGTTAGTTAATATGATTCTTTCTTTATTGGCTGCTGTTGTGTTACTAATTTTAGGTATCTTGTTAATTGTTTTTAATGATTCTATAATTGATCAAATTGCTACTGAGAATGCTGCTAATGTACATACATTACTTCCTGAAACAATAAATTTTGTGGGTGTATTGCTAATAATTTGTGCTGTTGCATCTATTGTTGCTGGTGTTTTAATGTATTTATGATTTAAAAAAATAGAGACTGCTGCTATTTCATCATATGCACCAGGTGTTGTAGCAATTGTATTAGGTTTTACTGGCATTGGTTCACTATTTGCACTAATTGTTGGTATTATTTGATGTGTAGAATTTAAGAATGATGATAATGTTCAAGTAAAAAATAGTGCTGAAACTGTGGTAAATGTACCAGAAAATGATACTAAAATGAAAAAAAATTCCGTAAAAAGAGTTGATACTGTAAAAAAATCAATTTCTCCTCTAAAAACAACTAAAATTTCAACAAAAAAATAAACATTAATTATAAATTAAAAAATTTTTTTTCGTAAAAATTAAAAAATGTATGTATAATATTTCTGTATGGCAATTTCAAAAAAAGCAAATTCATCAAAAAAAACAACAGCAGTAGCAGCTAAACCAGTTGCTAAAAAAGTTGAAGCAAAAAAAGCAGCTCCAGTTGTTTCAAAACCAGTTGCTAAAGCTGAAACTAAAAAATCTGCAGCTCCAGTAGCAGCAAAGAAAGAAACAACTAAAAAACAAGAACCTTCAGTTATTCCAACAATTTCAGCAGCAAAAAATTTACAATCTAATGCAGTTACTGCAAAAACTAAAGCAATTGATGAGGCAAAAAAAGATTTACAAGTTGCAATTGCATTAGCTGAAAAAGAAGCTAAAACAAAAATTGCTGATGAAAATGATAAAGCAAAAGATGAAAAAGCAAAAGTAACTGATGTATATAAAGAAAAATTAGCTCAAGAAACTGCTAAAGCCGAAGAACAAATTGCTGAAATTAAAAATAAATTAAAACTTGCTAAAGATAAACAAGAAAAAGATTACAATAATACAGTTACTAAAATCCAAATGAGTTTGAACACTAAAGTATCTAAATATAACACAGATTTAGCAAAAGCAAAAGATAGAGCACAAGTTGAATTTGATAATAAAATGCTAAAAATTAACAAACAATATAATTAATTAAAATTAATAATTAATTTTAATATAATTTAATTAGATGGCTAATAAAAAAATAAATTTTAAAGATACACAGACTTATAAAAATTTGCAATCTGCATTTTCAGGAGAAGCTGCTGCAAGAGTAAGATATGGTTTCTTTTCATCTGTTGCTAGAAAAGCTGGTTATATCCACACTTCTAAAATTTTTGATATTGTTAGTGATCAAGAAAAAGAACACGCTGAAATATGATTTAAATTACTTTATAATGATTCCATGCCTAATTTAAATGAGTGCTTGAAAATAGCTATTGGTAATGAAGAATATGAATACAAAAATATGTATGCAGAATTCGCTAAAACTGCTAAGAAAGAAGGATTTAATGATATAGCTAATAAATTTTTAGAAGTTGGAAAAATAGAAAAAACTCATGAAGAGAAATTTAATAAAATTCTTACTTCTATTAAATCTAATGATGTATTCAAAAATGACAAGGAAATTTATTGATATTGTACTAATTGTGGAACATTGGTAAAAGGTAAAACAGCGCCAAAAACTTGTCCAGTGTGTTCACATCCTCAAGGATATTTTAATAAAACAACATTGAAGTTTGATGAATAGAATATGGATAATAATAAATTAGTTAATAATCAATCAGGTGTATCTGATGCTAAAACATCAACTGATAAAAAAAATGGGCGTGGTAAATTAATTAGATGATCTATATTAGGACTTTTTTTAATATTCATGGGTACTATGATTTGGATTTCTTGTGCTCCTAAGAGTAGAAACATTGGTGATAATGTTGAGGTAAGTATCAATACTACTTCTGATACAATGACAATAATTGCAAAAAGTGGAAATTATACTGTTGAAAAATATCATCAAAACACTTCTGCTGCTGTTATTCAAACATTAACTCCTTTAGGTAATGCAAAATTTCAAATATTAGCTTTAACAAAAGAGGCTGGTATGATTGATTTTTTCATTACTGCGACAAATCATGATGGAACATTGTTTTTTAAAGGTTTTACAAAAGGTTCAGCCGAGGTTAAATTTTATTTTGAACCACCAGCTGGCGTTAATGATAATACTCCAGAAGCTATTTGAGCAAATGAGATGGTAACTACTAAAGCATTTATTCCTTCAAATGGTCCAACACCATTAGATTACATATTAAATATGTTACCAACACTTATTATTATTACAATTTTAATTTGATCGGTTAGAAAAATGGGCCAATTACAAATGGGTGGAGATGGGGAAGGTGGTGGAATATTTGGTTCAGGCAAATCTTTAGCTAAATTAGTTGTTTCTAAAGTAAAATTTAGTGATGTCGCTGGTATTAAAGAAGAAAAAGAAGAATTGATTGAAATTGTTGATTATTTAAAAACACCAGCTAAATATGTGGCAATGGGAGCTAGAGTACCAAAAGGTGTAATATTATATGGTGCTCCAGGTACAGGTAAAACATTATTAGCTAAAGCAGTTGCTGGTGAAGCAGGAGTACCATTCTTCCAAATTAGTGGTTCTGCTTTTGAAGATATGTTAGTTGGTGTTGGTGCCAAAAGAGTTAGAGATTTATTTGCAAAAGCAAAAAAATCTGCACCTTCAATTATTTTTATCGATGAAATTGATTCAGTAGCTTCTAAAAGAGGAAGCAATTCTATGATGGGTGCTGGTGGAGGAATTGCTGATCAAACAATTAATCAATTATTAGCAGAAATGGATGGTTTTAGTACTGGCAGTGGTGTAGTTGTAATTGCTGCAACTAATAGATTAGATGTATTAGATGAAGCAATTTTAAGACCAGGTAGATTTGATAGACATATTCAAATTAATTTGCCAGATATTAAAGAAAGAATTGAAATATTAAAAATTCATTCTAAGAATAAAAATATTTCAACTAATGTTTCTTTAGAAGATATTGCTCGTCGAACACCAGGTTTTTCTGGTGCTCAATTAGAAAATGTTTTAAATGAGGCAACTTTGTTAGCAGTTAGATTTAACAAAACTGCTATTGGTATGAAGGAAATCGATGAAGCAATTGACCGTGTTGTTGCTGGTCCAGCCAAAAAATCAAAAGTAATTTCTGAAGATGAAAAGAAACAAATTGCTTACCATGAAGCAGGTCATGCCTTAGTTGGTTTGTTCTCACCAGGTAGTGATTTAGTTGAAAAAATTACTATTATCCCTAGAGGTCAAGCAGGTGGATATACTATATTAAATCCAGAAAAACAAGAATTATTGTTAAAAAAGAAATCTGATTTAATGTCTAATTTAAAAACATTAATGGGTGGTAGAGCAGCTGAAGAATTAGTTTTTGGTAAAGACGATATTTCTACAGGTGCAAGTAATGATTTATATAAAGCAACCAACATCGCTAGATCAATGGTTATGCAATTAGGTATGACTAATGCTGGTATTACTCAATTTGTTGATTCTGAAGGATCTAGAAATCCTTACATGCAAAAATTGTATTCTGAAAACACCGCTGTTAAAATTGATGCTGAAATAGAAACAATTTTAGCTACTAAATATAATGAAGCAATGGAAATCATTAAAAAGAATAAAAAAGAATTGGATTTAATTGTTGAAACATTATTGGTTTTAGAAACAATTGTTAAGCCACAAATTGATTTCATACATAAAAATTTAGCTTTACCAGATGAAGTTATTAAAGCTAAAAAAGAATTTGTTAATACAGAAAATACTGAAGATCTTGCTACAGAAAAACCTACAAAAGCGTCAAAACCTAAAAAGGAAAAGACAGATACTAAATCTAAAGATTTGAAATCTTAATGTTTTATAAAAAAATATTATTCTTTAGTGGTTTAGCTATTTTAGCATTAGCTGCAGTATTATTTTTTGTTCCAATAAATAATAAAATATCTTGTACTGCATATTTTAATGATGGTAATTCTACTATTACATCAAAAAAGAATTTGGTCAATTTTACCAATAGTGATTTTGACTATAAAATCCAAAATCTAAAAAGTGGAAAAATACATCTTTCAGATTTAAAAGAAGAAAATAATGGCAATTATATTTATTCAGTAAATAAAATTGATGATAATGGAATGTTTGGTATATTTCCAATAAACATCGATTTTGGAAAAACAACATTATTTAATTATTTGTTTTTTTAGTCATTTTTAAATGAAAATAATAGATTTTATGTAATAATTAAATTTTTTTTGATTATTTGGATATTTTTATACATAATATAATAGTATGGCAAAATGTAACAAATTAACTGCAAAAAATATCATAATTGCAATCTTATTGCTTTTCTTTGGTATTTTACCAGGTGTTATTTACATTATTGTTGTTTTAACTAAGAAAGAAAAACCTGCTGTTGAAACTACACAAGTTTCTTCTACACCTAAAGAACCTTCAGAAGTTAAATAATTTTATTAGTTTTTACACTAATTAAGATTTTGGGTTATATTATTTTATTTTCTTAATATATTTGTCAAAACCAGAAAATTTATTATCATTAATAAAATTTTGTAATTCAAACATATCAACAGGTTTTTTAAAATAAGAATCAATATTTTTATCAATATTCTCAACAGTTGTAAAAATATGTGCCATGAAATAAGCAAATTCTCGACAAGTCATACCATTTTCCATTTCATCATTACAAAATTGTTTAATCTTTGTTTGAATTGCTGGTTTTAATTCTTCTAAATGTGAATATATATTATCAATATTACCATATTGTGATAATAATGTTTTAGCCATTTTTTCTCCTAAAGGTCCCTTATAATTATCTGAAGTATCACCGAAGAGCATTTTAAATTCCATAACTTGTTTAGGTTTTAAACATTCATAACCTGATAATTCCATAAAATTTTCGTTAGTAAGTTTAATTCAATTTTTTACTCCACCATTTTTAATTAAAACAACAGAAGTATCATTATCAACTAATTGAGTTCAATCTTTATCTGATGAATATAAAATGGTTTTAATATTATTTTCATTAAAGAAAGTACTAATACTGCCCCCAATATCATCAGCTTCTATTCCAGGAATTCAAACATTTACTCCCCCGCACATCTCAATAATTTTTCTACAATCATCAATTTGTATTGCTAATTCTGGTGCCATGCGAGAACGATTTGCTTTATATTCAGTATTAAGTTGTGATCTAGAAGTTTGTTCTTTGCTATCTCAACAAGCAACAAAGTAGTCAATTTGGTTTGTATTTAAAATATATAAAATTCAAGTAAGAAATAATTTTGTGGCATTATTTGGTTTAATATTATTTTCCTTAAAATAATTCAATATAGATTCATATTTGTTAGTTTCAGTATTAACTGCATATAGCGTTGCATGATATGCTCGATGAATCATTGAATTAGCATCTATAATGACAGCTAATTTTTCTTTATCTTCCTCAAAAAGCACAATACTATTTTACAATGTGAACAAAATGTAATAATCAATCTATTCCAAAAAATATACCAGCAAACAATAAAACAATAATAATGATAATAAAAAAATCTTTTATAACAGTATTTCTTGGTGCCCAAGAAATACGTTTAAATTCCTTTTGCAAACCAAAAACCCATCTTTTTAATTTAAAAGGTACTTTGTCTTCTTTTGTTTTAATCCTTTTTTCTTTTTTAGGTTTTTTTGTAAATTTCATAATTATCTTGTTTCGGAATGTTGTGTTACACAATTACAGTGTGGACAAAATTTATTTAGAACTAATTTTTTTTCAGCATATGCTTTTTTTGTAAAATGATAATTCCTAGATAAACAAGTATCACAGATTAATATTACTTTTTCTCTCATAGTTTAATTATATTCTATAATATGTTGTTATTGTTGACCAATAGTTTTAAGAACTTTAATAATTATTGATAGTGCTTGTCTTTGAAAAATAATTTACATGACTAATATAATGAATATATGCATTGATTTAAGAGCAAAAGAAGCATTATTTTATCAATATTAACAATTGGAACAATATCAATCAGTGTGCCAATGCTTTTATCCTTAACTTCATGTGAATTGAATCCCAAACCTTTTAAGGAAGTAATTAAAGTTAGTCCTCACTTAAATGGTGATGCATGAGGATTTAATTCGGCAAGCGAAACAATTAATACCTATTTACAAAGCCATAAACAAGATGTTGAAGATGCTACTTTAAGCAAGGTTTCAGGATCAGATGAATGAAATCTTTCCTCAGATTTTATTGAAAAGTATTTTAGTTCACAATTTATTATTAATTCTGCACTTAATACTGCCTGAAGTTTTCATACACAAATATTTAGTTTGCTTTCACGTAATATTTCATTAAATGATTTTTTTTCATTTACAATTACTAAACACAATGAAAACTCTTTTGCTGTTTCAGCTAATTATAGCAATGAATTTTTTTGTAAATTATTTGTTGATAAAAATAACACAAATAATGAATTTAATTTTACATTTTATCATGAACAAATTAAAACTAAGACTGATCAAAATACTTTAAAAGGATGAGATGAGACAATAGACTATAAAGAATTTCATTTTTTAAAAAAAATTACTCGTGAAAATGATGCAGAGGCAAAAAATGCAGTAATGCTAAAAAATGGAACCAATATAAGAATCGAAAAATTCTTACCAGTAGGTTTTACAATTTCAAATTTTGATTGAACTCAATTGAACTTTGCAGATTAATTGCTTATTTTTTAGACTAAAAAACTGAACATTTTTTTTATTATATTTTAATGTATAATATATATAGTTATTTGAAAATTTTATGAAGTGTTGAAAAATTAACTTAGAATCATATGATGTTAGTTTGCTAGATTTAGCATCTCGTAAAATTAAAGATTTAATTATTACTAACAATTGAAAACACCGTGGGCCAATCCCACTACCAACACACAGATTAGTTATTTCGTTTACACGTGCTGCACATTCTTTTGAACAAGCACATGAACAATTAGAAAGAAGAACGCACAAACGTGTGTTTTTCATTTTAAATACTGATTCTTCAGTTAACAATGCATTTAAAAATTTAGATTTACCTAATGGTGTTATGCCAAGATTATCTATTACTGAAATTAAGGATAAAGCACAAGGAGGTAAAAAATAATGAAACAAATTATAGGTAAAAAAATAGGTATGGTTTCATTATTTGATATTAATGGTAAAATTATTCCAGCAACAATTATTTATTGTGAACCAAATGTTGTTTTGGAAAACAAAGGTAAAGAAGCAAAACATGGTGCTAATTTATTAAAAGTTGGTGCTTTTGAAGCTAATGAAAAGAAAATGAATAAAGCAGAAGCCGGTATATTTAAAAAATTAAACTTAGCACCTAATAAAGAAATTCGTACAATTAAAACAGACCAAAATTTAAATGTTGGTGATAAAATTACTGTAGATAGTTTTGTTTCTGGTGAATTTGTTGATGTACAAGGCACAACTAAAGGTAGAGGTTTTACAGGTGCAATTTTTAGATGAAATAAAAAAATTGGTCCTATGTCTCATGGTCATGGTTACCCACACCGTTGACAAGGTTCTATGGCTTCTGGTCGTGGTGGTGCTGCTCCACAAAGAGTTAAAAAAGGTTTTAGAATGGCTGGTCATTATGGTAATGAAATTCAAACTATGCAAAATTTAAATGTTGTGTTTACTGATGTTTCTAAAAACATTATTGCTATTTCTGGTTCAATTCCAGGACCAAAAAGAGGTTTAGTAATTATTAAAGAAGCAATCAAACCACATAAACCATTAGAAGCTTATAAATTAATTACTACTTCTGTTCAAAAAGAAGTTGCAAAATTAGAAACTGATGAAAAAGGAGGTAATGAATAATGGCAAAAATTAATTTATTAGATTTAAATGGTAAAGTTTTATCAACTGTTGAAGTTACTATGCCAATTTCTAAAGTTGCTGAACAATCAGTATTTGATCAAATTATTGCTGAAACTAATTCTACTAGACAAGGTACACACTCAACATTAACTAAATCTGAAGTTAGTGGTGGTGGTAAAAAACCTCGTCCACAAAAACATTCTGGTAGATCTAGACAAGGTTCAACACGTGCTCCACAATGAGTAGGTGGTGGTGTTGTTTTTGGTCCTAAACCAAATAGAAACTATTTAACTAAAGTTAATAAAAAAGTTTCTCAATTAGCTTTATTAAGTGCTTTATTGGATAAAGTTAATTCTAATAATATAATTTTTATCGAAGATAAAGATTTAGAAAAAACTAATACTAAATCAATTAATCAATTATTAAAAACATTAAATTTTACTAACAAGAAAAATTTATTAGTTTTGGATATTAAATCTGTTAATTTATTAAAATCTTCAAATAATATTACAAGAACAATTGCTAAAATATATAATAAAGTTAGTGTTAAAGACATCGTAAATGCTGATAATTTAATCATTCAAAATTCTGTTTGAAAAGAATTATTAAAAATAGGAGGTGAAGAATAGTATGGAATTTAGTAGAGTAATTTTAAGACCAATGCAAACTGAAAAGACTTATTCAATGAAGTCTAGTAATAAAGCTGCATTCCTTGTTGATCCAAAAGCTACAAAACATGATATTGAGATTTTTATTTCTACAGTTTATGGTGTTTCACCAATTAAAATTACTACACAAATTCGTAAACCTCATAAAACTAAAGTTGCTACACTTCACCCAGGATTTACTAAAATGAAAAAAATTGCTATTGTTACTTTCCCAGCAGATTATAAAATTGATGCTGAGGCAGCTGCAGAAAACAATGTTAATTTAGAAGGAGTAACAAGTGCTCCAGTTGAAAACACATTAAAGAATTCTTCAAAGAAAGAAATTTCTGTTGAAGGTAGCGAAACAGAAACAGTAAAAGAAACTAAAAAATCTTCTAAAAAAGAAATTAAAATTGATGAACCAAGTGATGAAAAAGGAGGTGAGGAATAATGGCTGTTAAGTATGTAGTACCTCGTTCATCAGGTAGAAGAAAAATAGTATTAATTGATTACAAAAAGGTTTTAACTGCAACTAAGCCTTTAAAATCTTTAACTAAAACTAAACATAAAAATGCTGGTAGAAATGTTAATGGTTGTATTACTGTAAGACACCAAGGTGGTGGTGCAAAAAGAAGACTTAGAGATATTGATTTCAAAAGAGAAATTCATGATATTCCAGCAGTTGTTAAAACAGTTGAATATGATCCAAATAGAACTTCTTTAATTTCATTAGTTGCTTATGCTAATGGTGTAAGAAGATATATTTTAACTCCTAAAGGTTTAAGTGTAGGTGATAAAATTATTACTTCAGAAACTGCTGATATTAAACCAGGTAACTGTATGAAGATTTCTAATATTCCAAATGGTACATTAATCCACTGTATTGAATTCTCACCTAGAAAAGGTGGGCAAATGGTTAAAACAGCTGGTGCAAGTGCTCAAGTTTTAGGTAAAGATGAAACTGGTAAATTTACAATTGTTAAATTACCTTCAAAAGAGGTTAGAAAAATACCTAATGATTGTTATGCTGTTGTTGGTGTTGTTGCTAATGAAGATAGAATCTTAATTAACCGTGGTAAAGCTGGTACTTCAAGACACTTAGGTATTAAACCAACTGTAAGAGGTTCTGTTATGAACCCAATTGACCACAAACATGGTGGTGGTGAAGGTAAACAAGGTATTGGTCACCCTGCTGCATTGTCTCCATGAGGTAAAAGACACATGGGTGTTATTACACGTAAAGACAAACAATTCTCTACAGCACTTATAATAAGAAGGAGGAATGCTAAATAATGTCTAGAAGTAGTTACAAAGGTCTTTTTATTGATGGCCACTTACTAAAAAAAGTGGAAGCTGCTGTTGCATCTAACAACAAAAAGCCAATTAAAACTTGATCTCGTAGAAGTACTATTTACCCTAATTTCTTAGGTTTAAACTTTAGTGTTTACAATGGTAAATCATTTATCAATGTTTTTGTAACTGAAGATATGATTGGACACAAACTTGGTGAATTTGTTTTAACAAGAACATTTAAAGCCCACTCTGCTAACAATAAAAAAGATGAAGTTGCTAAAAAAGCAGCAGGAGGTGCGAAGAAATAATTATGTTAGCTCGTGCAATTCAAAAAAATATCGCTGTTACTTCAAGAAAAGCTGGTTTAGTATGTGATTTAATTCGTGGTAAAGAAATTAAACAAGCTGGTATTATTTTACAAAATACACATAAGAGAGTTGCTAAAATCATTTTAAAACTTTTAAATCAAGCAATTGCTAATGCAACTAACAACCATGCAATGGATGCTTCTAAATTATATGTTTACAATGCAATTGCTAACCAAGGTACTACAATTAAAAGAACTTTACCTAGAGCTAAAGGTTCAGCTGATTTATTGAAATTGAGACACTCACACATTGAAATCACTTTATCTGATGACAAGAATGAAAGAAAAAATGAAGTTGCTAAAACTAAGGCAAAAAAATCTAAAAAAGTTAGTAAAGAAGGAGGTGCTGAATAATGGGAAATAAAGTTAATGCTAATGGATTCAGAATCGGAGTAAACAAAAATTGAATCACTAAATGAATTGCACCAAATGCAAAAGTTAGTGTTAAATGATTATTAGAAGATGAAAAAATCCGTAATTATTTAATTGAAAATTTTGACAAAGCAAGAATTGTTGAAACAATCATTGAAAGAGATTACTTAGGCAATTCTATTAAAGTAATTCCTTCAGTTTGTACACCAACTTTAATTACTGAAGAGGATAAAAAAGTAATCATTGATAAAATCCAAAGATTTGTTGGTAGAGGTGTAGCTGTAGAATTAGCAATTTCAACTTTTGCTAACCCTAATTGATCTGCAAGAATTTTAGCTAAAGAAATTGCAACTGCAATTGAAAACCGTGTATCTTTCAGAACTGCTCAAAAAGCTGCAATTAGAAAATCAATGGCTGAAAAGGTTGTTGGTATTAAAACTAAAGTTTCTGGAAGATTAGGTGGTGTTGATATGGCAAGAATTGAAGGTTATTCTGAAGGTGTTGTACCTCTTTCAACAATTAGAGCTGATATTGATTATGCACATGAATATTCACACACCGCAAAAGGTGTTATTGGTGTTTCTGTGTGAATTAACCGTGGTGAAATTTTTGCTAAAGGTATGAATAGTAGAATTGCTATTCCACAACATAATTTTAACAAAAATAACAACAAGAGAGGAGGTGGCAAGAGATAATGGCTCAACCAAGTAGACTAATTTATCGTAAACCACACTTAACATCTTGTTCAGGTAAAGCTAAAGGATGTAAAAAAGTTGATTTTGGTGAATTTGGTTTGATGTGTATTAATGGTAAAGGTATGACTAAAGATTTACAACAAAGAACTGGAAATTGAGTAACAGAAAAACAAATTGAAGCTGTCAGAGTTGTTATTTCTAAGTATTGTCACTTATACTCTAAACAAGGAGCTAAAATGTGAATTAGAATATTTCCACAACTAACTGTTACTAAAAAACCAATCGGTGTGAGAGGTGGTTCTGGTAAAGGTAGTCCAGATAGATTTGTTGCCGTTGTTAAACAAGGTACAGTAATGTTTGAAGTTGCGAACATTCCTGAATCAGAAGCTAGAGAATGTTTAAGAAAAGCAGGAGCAAAATTAAATGTATGTACAAAAGTAATTAAAAAAGGCGAAAGGGGGTTATATGAGTAAAATTTCTAAAGATTTAATCAACAAGTCAAATGAAGAACTTTGTAACTTAATTTTTAAGCTTAAAATGCAAATTTGTACTAACCGTTTTGCAGCAGCAAATGGAGAACAAATTAAAGGTGCTAATGCTGATGCTAAGAAATTAATTGCTGTTGCTTTAACAATTCTTAAAAAGAATGGTTTTGAAGTAACAATTGGTAACCACGGTATTGCTTTATATGATAAGAAAAATGGCAACACTGTTAAGTACTTAACAAAAGAAATTATTAGCAGTGTTGAGGAATCAGTTGCAAAAGTTGCTAAATCTGCTGCTACTGCTAAATCTGAAAAAACAAGTGATTCTAAAGAAAATAAACCTATAAAATCTGCTAAACAAGGAGAAATAAATGATAATATTAATATAGGTGCTATGAAAAATATTCAAAATAGACAAAAAAATGTTGAACAAAAAATCAGAAAAACACAAGGAGGTGGTCAATAATAATGGCTTTTTTAGCAAATAAAAAAACATTTATTGGTACTGTTTTATCTAATAAAATGACTAAAACAATAGTTGTTGATGTTGAAACAAAATCATTACACCCACTATACCGTAAACTTATTGTTAGAAATAAAAAGTACCATGTTCATGATGAAAAAAACACTGCTAATGTTGGTGATTTTGTACAATTTAAAGAAACAAGACCATTATCAGCAACTAAAAAATATATTTTAACAAAAATCATTAAAACGAAAGGAGAAAAGAAATAGTTTATGGTACAATTAGAATCTAGATTAAAAGTTGCTGACAACACTGGTGCTAAAGAAGTTGGCATTATGAAAATTATGGGTAATGCTAAACCGCATTATGCTAAAATTGGTGATATTGTTAAAGTTGCAATTAAAAAAGCAACTCCAACAGCAACTGCTAAAAAAGGTACAATGTCTTTAGCAGTTATTGTTAGAACAAAGAAAGGTTTAAAACGTGAAAATGGTGTTAAATTGTCATTCTCTGAAAATGCTTGTGTTTTAATTAAGGAAGATAAAAACCCTAAAGGTACTCGTATTTTTGGTCCAATAGCCAGAGAATTAAGAGAAAAAGGTTATGCTAAGATTATTTCATTAGCTCCGGAGGTAGTGTAGTATGGGTTTTGCAAGAATTAAAAAAGGTGATAAAGTAAGAGTAATTAGTGGTAAATTACTTAATAAAGAAGCTATTGTTCTAAAAGTATTCCCTAAAAAAAACACTGCTATTTTGGAAGAAATCAACAAAGTTAAAAAACATACTAAACCTTCACAAGCAAATGAAAATAAAGGTGGTATAATTTCTATAGATGCTGAAATTAATTTATCTAAATTAGCTTTAGTTGATCCTAAAGCTAAAAGAGGAATTAGTAAAGTTGCTTACCAATTAAACTCTAATGGTAAAAAAGTTAGAATCAGCAAACAATCTAAAAATGAAATAGTGACAGGAGGTAAGAAATAATGACAAATTTAAAAGCAAAATACCAAGAATTAATCAAGGATTACATGATGAAGAAGTATAAATATTCTTCAGTTATGCAAGTTCCTAAGCTTGAAAAAATTGTTATTAACTCAGGTGTTGGTGATGCAACTAAAGATGCTAAATTGGTTGAATCAGCAAAAAATGAAATTGAAGCAATTACTGGACAAAAAGCAATTTTTACAGTTTCAAAAAAATCTATTGCAACTTTTAGATTACGTGAAAACCAAAATATTGGTGTTAAAGTTACATTACGTGGTGAAAGAATGTGAAATTTTGTAGAAAAATTAGTAAACATTGCTCTTCCTAGAACAAAAGACTTTAAAGGTATCCCAGTTAATTCTTTCGATGGCAGAGGTAACTATACTTTAGGAATTAAAGAACAAATTATTTTTACTGAAGTGGAATTTGATCAAGTTAAAAAAGTTAGAGGTTTTGATGTTACTTTTGTTACATCAGTTAAAAACAATGAAGAAGCATTTGACTTATTAACTGCAATTAAATTACCATTCCAAAGGAAAAAATAATTATAATTAAAGTATGGCTAAAAAGAGTTTAATTGCAAAAGCTAAAAGACAAAACAAAAAACAAAAATTTTCATCTAGAAAATATAACCGTTGTGAAAGATGTGGACGTGTACATGCAGTATTTAGCAAATTTGGTTTATGTAAATTCTGCATTAGAGAATTATCTTTTAAAGGTCAATTACCAGGTGTTAAAAAGGCAAGTTGATAATATTATGGATTTAATAGCAGATTTAATAGCAAAAATTAAAAATAACATTAATGCTAAAATCCCTGTATTAAATGTACAAGCCAATAAATTAAATACTAATTTATGTGATGTTATGAAAAAAGAAGGTTATATTGTAGATTACAAAATCACTGAAGTTGACAAGAAAAAATTTATTGATGTTACACTAAACATTAAAAAGAATCCAATTCATGGTATTAAACAAGTATCAAAGTCTTCATTACGTATTTATACTGATTCTAAAGAAATTCCAAAAGTATGAAATGGTTTAGGTATTAGTATAATAAGTACATCTAAGGGTGTTATGACTGGTAAACAAGCTGCTATTGAAAATTTAGGTGGGGAAGTAATAGCATTTGTTTGATAAGATTATGAGTAAGATTGGTAACGTATTAATTAAATTAAATGGAGCAACAGTTACTTTAAGTAATGATATTGCTACCGTTAAAGGACCATTAGGTACTTTAAATGTTAATTATCCAAGCAAATTATTAAAAATTAATATTAATACTGATGGTATTAAAGTTGATATGATTGATGTTAATGATAAAAAAACTCAAGTATTTCACGGAACAATTGCTAGCAACATTAAAAATGCAATTGAAGGTGTAACAAAAGGATTTGTTGAAGAATTAAAAATTGTTGGTGTTGGTTATAAAGCTGCTGTTAGTGGCCAAAAAATTACTTTAAGCATTGGTTTTTCACACCCAGTAGTTTTTGAAGCTGACAAGTCAATTAAAGTGGCTGTACCTGAAGTTACAAAAATTATTCTTACTGGTTATGACAAACAAAAAGTTAGTGAACTAGCTGCTAATATTAGATCTATTAGAAAACCTGAACCATACAAAGGTAAAGGTATTTTTAGAAACAATGAAAAAATCATTAGAAAAGTTGGTAAAACTGCTGAAGGTTCAGGAAAGAAAAAATAATAGTTTATTATTTTATTTGAATAATTGTATAAGTTGGCGCTCTCTATAGGATTCGAACCTATAACCTTTTGAGTCGAAATCAAAAACTCTAATCCATTGAGCTAAGAGAGCTTAAATATTTTATACTTTAATATTTTACTTAGTTAATGTTATTTGATAAAAAATAATAATTTAATGCTAAGTTATTGTTTTTACTTTTTTGTCAAAATTGCAAGAATTTTAGCAATATCACTTTCAATCTTATCCATTCTAGCTTCAATCTTATCCATTCTAAAGCCAACATCAGTTTTAAGAGCCTCAAAATCAGTTTTTAATACATAATTACTAGCATTATTTTTCTTCACCTTTGACTTAATCTTATTTTTTGGTTTTTTAGTAGGTTTGGCTATTTTAATCAACATTTATTTATATTTTCATTATAAAGTAACTTCATCATTTAATCATTGTAAAATATTAATTATTTTAATGCCATCATTTTTTGAAACAATGCTAGTATGATTACATAAAATTATTTTCTCAAAGCCATTTTTTATATTAAGCATTGATCTTGTTTCTCTTTTGTAATTTTCATCATTTAATTCATCACACACTTGGATATATTTTTGTATGTCAAATTTAATAATAATAAAATCAATTTCATTATTATAACGATCATGCCCAGTGTAAACTTTTCATTTTTCCTCTAATAATTTTAATAATACTAGATTTTCTAATCTATATCCATAATTATATGAAATATCTGTTTTAGTATTAACACTTAATATTCCCAAATCTGCAGCATAGTATTTTGCCTTTGTCAATAATATCTTTTTACCAACAGTATCATAAAAATTAACTTTTGTGATCAAATATACTTCCTCTAAATATTTCAAATAATTTAATAATGTTTTATTATTAATTTTAATTTCTTTATTAGAAATCAAAAAATTTTCGATATTATTAATAGATAAATTTTTCCCTATATGATTAAAAATAAATTTAGATATTTTTTCAATATTATTCAAATGTTTAATTTTATGTCTATTAATTAAATCTTTTTTTAAGATTGAATTATATACTGTTTCAATAATATCATAGCATTCATCTTTATTGTTGTAAGTATTTAGAATTATTCCTAGACCACCAAGCATAATGTATCGCTTAAAATTTTCATTTAAACTATTTTCTTTTGGTAAAAAATTTTGATTTATCTCCTTAAATGAAAAAGGAAAAGTAATAATTTCCTTTACCCTACCTGTAAATAATGTAATTAATTCTGATGAAAACATATGTGAATTAGAACCAGTGATATAGATATCAAATTTTAAAGTCTTATGTTCAAATAAAGTGATAACACATTTTTCAAAATCTTTAATTTCTTGTATTTCATCTAAGAAAACATAATTTATTTTATTCAAATCTGCACGTTTTTCAATTTCATTAGTTAATTTTTCTCAATCATATTCTTTGACTATTCTAATATCATTAAAATCAAATTCAATGAAATTAGCATCTCTGTTTTTTAGTGAATCAAAAAATTGTCACATTAATGTAGATTTTCCAACTCTTCTAATTCCTGTTAATACTTTAATAAAATGAGTATCAACATTATTATTCAATATTCGTAAATATTTATCTCTTATAATCATGAAAATATTATATTACCTATTTTTACTAAAACAGTAAAAGTGGGTAGTTGGTAGAGGAAAAATAATGCTGTTTGAAACTAAAATTATTATATTTTATGATAAAATTCAAAGTTCAATTAAATATTAATTAACAAAAATAATTATATTTTATACAAACTAATTATTATTACCTTCAGGTGCTGGGCCTTGACCATTTTGGAATTGTGAAGCCATTTGTTCAAAAGCATCAACTTTTTGTTTTA
>JAIRTE010000048.1 GCA_031255095.1 Mycoplasmataceae bacterium | reverse complement strand
TAAAACAAAAAGTTGATGCTTTTGAACAAATGGCTTCACAATTCCAAAATGGTCAAGGCCCAGCACCTGAAGGTAATAATAATTAGTTTGTATAAAATATAATTATTTTTGTTAATTAAACGAAATCTGAATAAACTTCCATATCATTTATTGTCATTTTGTTTTTATATTTTTAAAAATATCTTATTTATAAGATAATATTAATAAATGGTATATAGTAAAGTTAATACTAAAATTTTCTATTCAGGCAAAATTATAACTGTTCTAAATTCATTAGTAGGATTGTTTTTAATATTATTCATTATTCTCTATGATTTTCATGCACCATATTTTGATGTACCAATGACAATATTGCTGATAATTGGTTTAGTCATCTTGATGTTCAATTCATTTTTTTCATTGCTTAAATACAATAAATTTCGTGTTGCTAAAGCAATTGAAATATTAGATGTTGCTATTGATGGTGCAAAATATTTTCCTAAAAAAAATCCCCCTAAGGTTGTGTATGTATACACAACACATAATGATTTTATGCCTGCTAGATTGTTGCAAAATATGGAACAAACATATAAAAATTTTGAAGTTTGAATTTCTGATGGTTCAGATAATCCCAAAACAATTGCTGAGGTTGATGAATTTGTTAAAAAACATCCGGAAGTCAAATTATATCGTTTGGGTGGAATTGGTAGTATTAATAAAGCCCATAATTTAAACAGTTTTATTAAATATTGTAAAGTAAAATATGATTATTTGCTTGTTGCTGATGCTGATGAAGTATTTGATCCACATTTTGTTGATGCTGCAATTAAATGTTTTTATTCAAAAAAACACTATAAAGACAAATTAGGTTGGGTTACTGTATGTAATGTTGTTTATTTAACAAAAAATTTCTTTGTTAGAAGTTTTAAAGTGTGACAAGATATCGATGGTATAAAATTACAAGATCACAATATTGAATTTAAATCATGTAAAAATTTACAAGGTTGTGGTACACTAATAAAAAAATCAGCTATTGATATGTTCCCAAATAAATTGTTTCCTGCAACAAATTTAGAAGATGGAATTGCTGAAGTTGAAATAATACAAAATGGCGATGATATAGAATCATTAATGTTGCCATTTTGTATTGCTGCTCAAGAATTTGACAGAGATGCAGTTGCTTATACAAATAGAGCACGAAGAATCGGTAATTGATGTAATTTATATGCTGCTAATGGTGTTAGAAATTTTGTTGATAGTAGAAATGGTATAGTTGAACTTTATATTAATGCTAAAACAAGTACTATCCCAACTATATTTCGTATTTTAATGCTTGGTGTGGGAATATTTTTATTTATTAATTGTTATGAACTTTTTTTAAATCCTGTAATTTTAACAGTTATACCAACATTGTTAATAATTACTCTTATATGTAAAATCATATTTAGTTTTAGAGCTACTGGGTGAATTGGTGTATGATTTTTCTTTACAAAACTATTGATAAATGAAGTCTCATTTGTTAATGCTATGGCTGAAAATATATCTTCTTTCATTAGAAAAAAAGCATTAGGATTTGGTGGCACACAAAAAGGAACAATACCTAAAACCAAATTAATGGGTAAATTAAACAAAATTAAAACTCACTTTTTCTTTTTTATAATTTATGCTTTAATTATTGCAATATTAACAGAAGTATTTTTTATTTTGCAATCAACTGTTGTTCCTACTGAATATCATTCAATTTTATTATTATTTTATATATTATTTGTTATCATACCATGTAAATGTTGTTATGCTTATTTGGTTTTTATGCTATCATATTTCTTTTCTTTTATTCCATGAAATAAAAAATATTCACATAATGATTATGTTGATATTGATCCTAAAGGATTAGGATATGAAAAAGAATTGCGACAATATTGCATAGACAAACCTGCTGCTTTTGATATGCTATATGGTAACACCATCGAAATTAATGAAGAAAAAATACATTTTGCAGTTCCACCAAAAAAAATTTCTAATAAAAAACATTTGACCCAAATTATTAAATATGACAAAGAATTCAATGTATTTGTTACTAATAAAAATAAAAAAATTTTATTTGATAAAATTGTTGTCAAACCAGAAAAATATACAACAGATTTTAAAAACACCTTAGGGGTGCAAGTTATTGATAATAAATTAACTCCAGTGTTTATTGAAAATGGTAAAGAAGTTAAAATGTTTGAATAGAAAATGTATGGAAATATTATTATTTATAATAATGTAAATTAGAATATATGGTTAAATTTGATACAAAAATTAAAAAAACACATTATAAACATGTTGAACAAATTTGTGCTTTATCTTTAAGCCTTGTGGTAGGTGTTGTTGTATTAGTTTGAATGATGTTTGAACATTCGCCAATTAGATGAATACCAATGTTTTCATCAATGCTAATTATTGGTTTTGCTATTAGAACGATATTTTGTTGGAGACAAAGATATTTTGAAAAATCAATGATTAAAGACTTTCTTACATTCTTACAAGAAGCAAAAATGCCTTTAAGAAGACCTAAAGTTTTATATTTATATACCACTAAAAATGATTTCAATGAGCATTGTTTAGAACACAATCTTAAAATGAAAAGAAAATATCGAAAAATTGAAGTCTGAATTATTGATGCTAGTACTAAAGAAGAAACAACTAGAGATATTCAACTTTTCTTACAAAAACACAAAAGTGTTAAATATTTTAAAACAAAACCAAATTTTGATCACCGAAGTTTAATGATTAATCATTTTTTAGCATCTAAAAAACCCAAATATGATTTTCTTTTAATTGGTGATATTAATGAAATTATTGCTGATGACTTTATAAAAATTAATTTAAAATTATTTTATTCTAAAAAAATTTCTAATTTAGCTTATATTACACCAATAGATTTAACATATAATTCTAGAAATTTATATTCTAATGTTTGTCGTCATTTTCAAGATTTAGAAGAAATTGCTGAAGTTAATAAAAATATTGAGCCTTATGATTTGCCTGCTGCAAAAAACAATATATGTTTATTAAATGGCAAATTTGTTAAGTTGTTAAAGCAATTACCAACATCTAATATTTTAGATATTGCCCTTGAAGAGCAAGTAGCATACCAAAATTGATGCAGCATTGCTAGCCCTCTTTCTACTTGTTTTCATGACTTTGAAACAAATCCTTATGCTACACAAGAACGAATTGGAAATCGATTTGAATTTAAAGTTAAAATGTATAGAAATAAATTTAAATGAATTAATGAAAATTATTTAGGATGGAATGGCAAATTTGCGTCATTGGCATTTCTACCAATAATATATTTTTTCACATGCTTGTTGGTTGCATGTCTTGCTGGATTTATATATTTTCATATTACATATTTAAATGACCAAAATATTTTTAGAACTGAAGATTATATATATTTAGGTATTTTGGCTGGTATTATGATAATTTGTATGGTTAACCAAATTATTAATAATGCGCGATATATTGGTGTCTGAAATTCAATAATATGTTTTATTTTAAAACCTTTTTATGCATCTATGATGATTTGAAAATGATTAAAAACATGGTGCAAATTGACATTTTCTAAAAAAAGACACACTCCAATAATTTTAGAAAATGAATTTTCTAAATATATTAAGAAAAATAAAAGATTCATTGAATTGTTAAGTGACATTTTAACTATTGCTATTCTTGGATCAATAATTGTTATTTTTACATGATTAATATTCTTTTATTTGGGGGTTGATTTATCTTATGATAAAACAACTTTTGATCATATGAATAGATGGGATGAATTTGTCTATGATATTAAAAATGTGTCAATATTCTTATTCTATATCATTTTTGGTTTTTTGTTGTTAAGTTCAATATCTTCAGTATTATTTTCATTAATGACATTGATACCAACAAAATTGTTCTCTAAAAAAACATATGCCATTAATAAACCTAAAGAATTTATTAATGCCAAGGAGTTTTTAACTATTATTTCAAAAATGCCAGATACTGAATGAACCAATTTAGGTTAAAGTAAGTTTTAGTAAACTTAATTAGAATCTGAGCTAATGTATATAGTATTTTATCTTTATTGTACTGCATGTACATACACACAGATAAGAATTAATTTTTGTTTTTTTCTTTTTCTTTAATTTTTTTTGTTTTGAATATTTTTGTAATCGCACCTTGAATTTTTGATGAATCAAGTTCACTCTCTTCTAATGAAAAAAAATCAGTTGCATCATTATCAAAAACGAATTCCATTTCTTTAATTTCTTTTTTGTCCAAAATATCAGCTTTTGTTTTAAAATAGTTGCTGTCATCAGCAACATCTGAATTATTGTAAACAGTGGCCGTTTCATTGTCATTAACAGCAACAATATATGAAATACCATCTTGGTTTTCATTTTCTTCCTTTAAAATATTAAAATTAATCTCGCCTTCCAATTCTTTAATTAATTTGGCTACATCATTATAAACAACAATTGGAGTTTTATTATTAAACTCAATTAATGAAATAGCTAAATTAGTTTTAGGATCAATGCTGTATTTAGAATAATTTTCATCCAATGATTTTTTAAAATTGTTTCTTAATTCAGAAAAACTATAAGTTTCTGGTATTTCAATTTTGCCTGTAATATATTGCTTATTAGATATTAAAAAATTTTTAATATCAAAACTGCTGGCGTTTTTCTTTAAATTAAAGAAATTTAAAATATTATAGATAACACTATATACTTGCATATCAGCATTTAAAAAAGCATCAACAAATGATAAGTCTTTATTATGTTCAATGATCAAATCATTGTGCATTATAAAACATGCGTTTGTATATTTTTTAATTTCTTTTAATGTTTCTTTGGCTTCAATGTAAATCTTTTCTCCATCGCTTAAATAAGAAGGCATAAAAATAATTGGCAAAACAATACATTTATGTTCAGCAGCAATTTTAGCAATTACTGGCCCAGATCCTGAACCTGTTCCTTTTCCCAAACCAATTATCAAAAACAAAATTTCTGTATCACCTAAAATGTTTTGAATTTCATTTTTATCTGCTTCAGCAGCTATTCGCCCAATATCTGCTACTCCACCAGTACCTTTACCATTTAAAACTGTTTTACCTAATAAAAAAGTGTTAATTTTTTTATCTGTAATTTTTGATAATGTATAGTAATTAGTACTAATACTCCACATATCAATGTTAATTGGAAAATTTTTAGTGTTTAAATAATTTAATATTGCACAACCTGATGCGCCTAAACCAATAATTTTAAATTTTGGTAATTTAAAATTGTAAACAAATTCTTCATCTTTTTTTATTTCTTCAGCCTCACTTAACACATTATTCAAGTATTTATTAATATCCATAATTATTTTTTCTCATCTCCTAATTTGGCACTTAAATTAGTTGAAATTATTCCTAATGTTAGCAAAATTTGTTTCTTTTTTAAACTTTCACTAATTGCTGAGTTAGTATATGCACCAATACTATATTCATCAACAAACGTATCCTTGATATATTTTATACAAGGATAAAAAATTTGGTCTTCATTCTCTAAACCAATAATTTTTTCATTGTTCAAAAAATCAAAACTAAAATCAATATCGTTTATTTCATTTAACATATATTTATTATTACTGTTTTTTATCACTACACATTTATATTTGAACAAACCTTTGCTAATTATAAATGTTTTTAGTTTTTCAAAAAAATTATTAATTACCTTGTTCTTAATTTCTATGAAATTATTAACACTCAATTTAGTGTAATTTAAATAGTCGTTATAAGTAATTTTAATTGTTAAATTTTTTTTGTGATCATTTTTGTAAAAATCTAAAATATTCATGATATTTTTAGGATTGATTTTTGTTGCAAGTGCTATTTTTTCATAAATCACTTTATGACCAATTGATAATGCATACACGTCATTTCCACAATATAAATATGTTGCATTTGCCAATATACTAATGTATACATTGCCTTTTTCTTCATTACACAAATTGGCAAAAACTTTTTGATCTGTGATGTAGGGAAAATATTTAACACCTAAATTTTCAAATATATAATCATACCTAACAATATTTTCCTGTTCAATATCTTGGGAAAATTTAATGACATATTTTTCCACAACTAAAGCCAAAAAATTATCTATTTGGATTATTAAATTTTTAATAACCATTTCAAATTCAATTATTGTGTTGTAATTAGTTTTCGAATGATATAAACAAGTAGTTTCATCACTTGTATTATCAAAACAAAAAACCTCTATATTATCAAGATTTATGTTAAGAAGTACAAAAACTTTTTTAAGTTTAAACATAAATCCTCCTTATTGCAAATAATGCAGCACTACGGCTACGCTGATTTTTTTCAATTTCTTCCTCAGACGGTAAAATCGGTTTTTTTGTTAGTAATTCATATTCTTTGAATTGATCAGTATTAATAATTGGAATTTCTTTTGGGATATTAACTGTTGTGAGTTTTTTAAAGAAATCTAAAACAATTTTCCTTTCTAAAGAATGAAAGGTAATGATGGCTAATATACCATCTTTATTAAGCATTTTAACAGATTGATTTAATAAATTTAGCAAACTGTTAATTTCATCATTAACTTCAATACGCAATGCTTGAAAATATACTTTTGCAGGGTGCTTGGTACTAGCTAATTCTTTTTTAGGTAATGAGTTTTTAATAATTTCTACAAATTGATTTGTATATTCAATCTTCTGAATATTGCGATATTCAATGATCTTTTTAACCACTGTGACAGCATTTTTAGCATCTCCATATTTTCTAAATACATCAATTAAATGCTGCATTGAATATTTATTTAATACGTCAATAGCTGTTTTATTGCTATTTTTATTCATTCTCATATCTAATAATTCATTACCATGATAACTAAAACCTCTTTGTAAATTATCTAATTGAGGAGATGAAACACCTAAATCTGCTAATATGCAATCTACTTTTTCATCCACAAAATTGGAAACTTCAGAAAAATTTGAATTGATAATTTCGACATTTTGATCATTCTTAAATTTCTCAGTTAAAAAATCTATTGCATCCATATCTTGATCAAAACAATATAATTTACCTTTTGGAGATAATTTTTTTAATATTTCTGATGAATGTCCCCCATAACCCGCGGTACAATCAAGACATATAGAATTTTTTTTAATGTTCAAAATGTCAATTGTCTCTTTTAATAAAACTGGAATATGTTGCATAATTAATTGTTTTTGAAATTTCCATTAATTTTTTCCGTTTCAGAATGCTTTTGAAAGGCAATATTTATTTTTTCATTTAATGTTTTAAATTTAAAATAATCCCAAATTTCAATATTTTTACCATTACCAACAAATAAAATATTATTTTCACTAGTGATGTAATTTTTGTACTCTTTTGGCAATAATATTCTTTTCGATGCATCAATATTAATTGCAAAAGAATTAATATAAACACCTTTTAAAATTAATTTCATTTCGCTATCATTTGTACTTAAATCAGTTAAATGTGAGACATAGTCATTAAAATCTTCTTCAGTTCTTAAGATCAAAAAGCCATCATTTTTTGTAATAAAAATTTTTTTAGATAATTTATCAATATACTCAGCAGGCAACAAAACCCGATTCTTATTATCTATTTTATGATTGTATAAGCCTAAAAACATTATTCCCACATTCTCCCACTTTGATTATAATAAAATACTTTGTCATTTTATAATATCCATAGTATGAATAATAAGAAACCTAATACAAAAAGTAAAATTCCTAAATGAATAAAAAATAAGAAAAAATTTGTACTTTTTTCTTTAGGTGGAGGAATATTGATAGGTGGCGGTATTGGTGTTACAGTTACAATGTTGCAAACTCCACCTGAAATTTGGCCAAAGGATGCAATGCCTAGAGATTACTTTAAATTAGAAAATAATGGAGAATTAAAAGGTTTTGCAGCTGCTTTAAATAGTGATAATGTAAAGGATTTTGATACATTAATGATCCCCATGGATACTGTTAAAATTTCGGCACATGCCTTTGATTTTGAAGTTCACCCAGAGTATAAGGAAATAATGAAAAATGTTAAAACTGTAGTTTTTCCAATTAATTCAACACATGATATCGATATTGGTGAAGGTGCTTTTGCACATTCAACAATTAATGTACTGCGTGTGAATAAGTTGCGCAGTATTGGTAAAAAAGCTTTTTTTGGTTGTAAAGATTTGAAAAAAGTATATTTTGATGCTGAAATTGAGAGAATTGAAGCAGAAGCTTTTGCAGAATCTGGTTTGGAAGGTGATTTAATATTACCTTCAACTTTAAAAGATGTTGGTATTGGAGCATTTAAAAATTGCAAAAAATTAAATGGTATTATAAATTTAGGCACTGGTATACACCAATACAATATGATTAAAGAAAATAATGAGATTGCTGAAAATAGACTTGCTGATTCGATGTTTGAAGGATGCGTAAACATCACGGGAATTTCTTTTCCAAGCATGAATAATAATTGAATTATTGGGAAAAAATGTTTCTCTGGATGCACAAAATTAATGGAACTAAATCTTGCCACTGCTCAAAAATTACAAGAAATTGATGAATCTGCTTTTGAAGGAAATTTAAGTTTAGTAGCAGTAAATTTTGATAATCTTAATCATATTATCAAAATAGGAAAAAAAGCTTTTAAAAATTGTACACATTTTGCTACTTTAACAGTTACTAATGCATCTGCTAGTTCTAAACCAACAATTAATATTATTGACGAAGAAGCATTTGAAAATTGCAATTTCACAGAATTTGATGCCAATAAATTTAAAGAATTGAATAAGATTGAAAAAAATGCCTTTGCTAACAATAAAAAGTTAAACAAAGTCATTCTCACTTCAAGTGTTACAAATATTGGTGAAGCAGCTTTTCGAAATTGTGCAATTACTGATCTCAGGTTTGCTGATAATTCTAATATTTCAAACATTGGTGAAGCAGCTTTTAAAAATAATAAAATTACCACTCTTGTAATCCCTAAATTTAATAAGATAGGCAAAGAAGCTTTTTCTAATAATCAAATTACAAGTTTAACATTACCTGCTGAAATTTCACCAACTACTGATTCTGAGATAGGTGATAGGGCTTTTTTTGAAAATGAGAATCTAACTTTTAGTGCACAATTAAATTTTCCTAACAACTTACAATTTTTAGGCTCAGAAGTTTTTTCTGAAAATACATTGTATAATGCTTCTACTAATGCAACTGTATCAATACCAGAGTCCATTAAAACGATTGGGAAAAATACTTTGTATATTAATGCCGATAAACATTTCAAAGATATCAGTTTGGTTGAGGATAAATATTATGTTTTAAATGGTAAGCATATCCATATAAATTTAAGTTCTTTATCCGATTTTGTTGGGAATAATAATATTTTGACAGATGATTTTTTTAATGGGAAAAGTATTACCTCAGGAAGTGTGATTCGAAATTGTTATTCTATTGGTAACAACACATTTAGCCATATTTCAAATACCACTAACACTGAAATAAAATTAGGTGGAAATGTAAAAGTTATAGGAAATAATGCATTTGACAATGAATATATTAATGAAATTACCTTTACAACACAAATAAATAAAAATGATCTTATTTTAAGAGATTATAGTTTTGATACACATCGTGAAAAAGGTAGTATTACTTTTGCAGATGAAAATAAAGCAAATGCAAACGACCTCTTAGAATTTTTAAGAGCACATGGCTTACCAAAAAGTTGAACTGTATCATCATAATATGAAAAAAATTTTTAAACTTTTAAGCTTTATTGTACTGCCAGCATGCATTATGCCTGCTATGCTATTAACATCATGTAAACGTCAACCATATGATGATAATATAGAAATTTTAGGTAATAGAGTTATTGAATGTATGTGAAATGAAGGTCGAGGTACTATAGATATCACTTTCACAGCATGTATTGATAACAAGCCAATTGATGCTGAATGAGCTATGGTTGTCAATTCTGGAATAGATATAAATAATGGCTATTCATTTAGCATATGTCAGCCTATAGATAAAAACAAAGGTATATTCAAAATAAATACAGATCTTTCATCAAATGATAGATCAAAAACATTATACAAAACTAAAATACAAGCCAAATATAAAAATTACAAACCTAAAACAATAGATATATATATACATTTTAATGATTATATACCTGATAAAATTTCTTTTCAAAGAACAGAATTAGAAGGAGGAAAAATAGATGGTAAAAATGAATATAAATTTGAAAAAGAATTTCAACCTAGTGATCTTATAGGAGACACCTCAGATACATATAAAATGAAATTAACTAATGAAAAAGATAGTGATGGTGTGTATACTAATCAATATCTAAATTGAACAATTAAGCAAACCAATGAACATGTTGCATTTGAAACTGTCAGAGATAGTTCTTTTAGTTCAAGTTTTAATACTTTGCATAATTATAATATCCCAAAATTAATTTGGGACTTTACTGGAGTTGAGCCTACTGATGGGATACCAATAGTTGTTGTGTTAGAAGGACAAAGTATTAACCCAGATTTAAAAGTGACTTTAATTTTCAATTTTTTTATTTTATAATTATTTTTTCTATTGCAATTTTGTGAGGAATTTTTTTCATTGACTTATAATATATTTGCTAAATTAGAAAATATGAAGGAAACAAAAATCATTCAACCAAGATTTTTCAACACGATTAAAGTTGATAAAAAAAAGGGCACAATTACTAAAACTTCTACTGAAACAAAAAAGTTTATTGATGAAGTTAATTGATTTTTAAATATGCCAGCTGTTTTAGCAAATAAATATACTCCTAAAATTTATGAATATTCATTGAATGCTCAAAAAGCTTTTGTAACTATGGAATTTGTTAATGGTACAAATATTCATGAACTATATTATGAAAAAAAATTGAATGATAAATTATTAAATACAATCATTTCTAAAGTTAAAGATATGCTTAGCGAATTCCAAAATTTCAAATCTCCTAGTCATGATGCATATGCTAATCGATACAATGTATATATTAAGAAATTAGTAGAACGTATTCTTAAAATGAGCGATAATAAAGAATTTATGCCATTCTTTGATAATCCAATTACAATTAATGGTGTGAAATATCCTTCCTTAAGTAAAATTATTTTATTAATTTTAAATGAGGCAAGTAATAATCTTTTAACATCTGATAATTTTTACTTCATTCATGGAGATTTATTTTCTGCTAACATGATTTTTGATACAAAAACACAAGAAGTTAAAATTTTTGATCCAAGAGGAAGCTTTGGTAACGATAAAAATGGTGGTGATATTTTATATGAATGAGCAAAATTTATTCATAGTTTTGATGGAGGTTATGACTGAATTATTGAAGATTGTTTTGATGTTAGCGTTGATAAAACAGACATCAAATACAACTTCAAATATGATAAAAAATATTATGCAGCTATGAGAAAAATTGTATTAAATGCTGTACCTAAGGAAATGTATAGTAAAGTTCTTTTAATTGAATCAACATTATTTTTAAGTATGATTCCTTTGCATGCCGATTATCCAAAGAGACAATTAATGCAATTAGCACGTGGTATAGAATTGTTTTATAATTATATTGAGGAAATTAATAAAAAGAAATAATTATGAAATTTGTCATTACTTCAGCAGGAATGGGCTCAAGATTTGCTAAAGTAGGTATCACATGTTCAAAATATGAAATTAAAGCAAAAGGTCAATCTTTGTTTTATTTATCAATGATTGGTTTAAAAAAATATTTTGATTCAGAATTTATTTTTTTATTTAGAAAAGGTTTTTATAGTGAACAATTTATTGCTGATGAAATTAAAAAATTAGGAATTAAAAAATTTCAAATTAAATTAGTTGATGAATTGACAGATGGTCAAGCATCAACTGCTTTATTAGCTGATGAATTTATGCAACCTAATGATGAATTTTGTATTTTCAATACTGATACATATGTATTACCTAAAGCTTTGGATAATTTAGATTTTAATGTTGATGGTTTGGTACCTTGTTTCAAAGTTGAAGGTGATCATTGATCTTTTGTTAAAACACAAGATGGTACTGTTAATACAAAAGCAGTTGCTGTTAGTGAAAAAGTTAGAATTAGTGATATGGCTTCAATTGGTTTTTATTATTTCAAAAAATGAAGTGATTTTAAAACAATTTTAACTACACATAAAGATGAAATTAAAAAGAATTATAAGGAAGCTTATATTGCACCAATGTATCAATACTTAATTAATGATAGCTCTAAAGTAGTTAAAGCTGCTTTAGTTAAAAAAGAAGATGTAATTGCATTAGGTACACCTGATGAAATTGCCTTGTATGATAAAGATTGATTTGATAACAACCCACATAATTAATTAAAAACTATTTTTTAATTACATTTCATTGTCGTGGATATTTTGCACTTGTTGGTTTAATTTTTTTAAAACAAAAAACATTATGTTGTTTATTGTTTGTATTAAACTCATCAATTTTTACCAATTCAATCCCAATGTTTTTTATTATTTCTGTGGCCTTTTTATATTCATTGTCATAATCTAATGACTTAGGTTCAATTAATAAACCATTAAGCTTTAAATATGGCACAGAGATTTCAATTAAAACTTTTAATTCAGCAACAGCTCTAGAAGTTACAATATCAAAACTATCTCGTTCATTATTGGTAATTTCTTCTGCTCTCTTATTTAAAATTTTAATTTTAATATTTAATTTATTTGCTAATAAATTTAAAAATTTGACTTTTTTACCATTAGATTCTATAATCACCAAATCAATTGTTTCCTCAAAAAGTATTTTCAATACTACACCAGGTATTCCTGAACCAGAACCGATATCTAACAATTTAGTATTATTTTTAAAATCTATATTTTTATAAGGTATAATTGAATCATAAAAATATTGTTCATAGATAATTTCTTCTTTATCTAATTTAGTTAAATTAGTATGTTTATTAAATTCTTGTAATTCATTTTTATAAATTTCTATTTTATCAAAAAATGTTTGAGAAAAATTACTAAAATTTCCTTTTATTGCTGTTCTAAATTCATCTTTATTCATTTATAATAAATTAATTTTTTTTGCTGTTTTCACTAATTTCTGCTTCTTTAGAAGCTTCAGGTTCTTTTGTTTCTGAATCATCGGGAACAAATATATTTGAAGCATCCATGTTTTTAATTTTATTAAACATCTCTTCTAATCCTTTAATTTTATCTTTTAAATTTGTGGCATCACCAGAATATCTTCCAGCATTGTTTACTAATGATGCAATGTAATCATCTACATTATTGATTCCAGCAAATTGTCACATCATTTCACCACTTTTGTATTGTTTTTTTAAATTTTCATAAATTGTATCATCAATTTCAATATTAATTTTAACTTTGGCCATGATTTTATTATATACAAAGTTCAAAAAATTAGCAATAATATCAACACACTGCTAATTTAATAAATATAATTATATTAATCATGGCTAAACGAGATTACTATGAAGTTTTAGGTATTACAAAATCAGCAAGTGCTGATGATATTAAACGTGCCTATAGAAAATTAGCCATGACTTATCATCCTGATAAGAACAAAAGTCCAGACGCAGAGGCAAAATTTAAAGAGATTAATGAAGCATATGATACTTTAAGTGATCCACAAAAAAAACAAAACTATGATCAATTTGGTCATGCTGACCCACACCAAGGATTTGGTGGAGGCAGTGGAGGTTTTGAAGATTTATTTAGAAATTTTGGTGGCCAATCAGGTTTTGGTGGTGATTCTGATCCATTTGAAAATATATTTGGTAGTTTCTTTGGTGGCGGCAGAAGACAACAATCTTCTAGAAACTCTGAAGCATTATTTGAAGAAGACATTACTGCTGAAATTACTATAAGTTTTTTAGATTCTATTTTAGGTACCATTAAGGAAATAAAATATAAAATTAAAAAAACCTGTCCTGAATGTAATGGAACAGGTGGCAAAACAGCCACATGTTCACATTGTCATGGTAGTGGTTATGTTATGCAACAACAAAGAACACCATTTGGTATTATGCAATCTCAAACAGTATGTCCATATTGTCATGGTAGTGGTAGTATTATCACTGAAAAATGCAAAACTTGTAATGGACATAAATATCTAGAAGCCTATGAAACATTAAATGTTGAAATTCCTGCAGGTGTAAGTGTTGGACAAAGAATTAGATTCACTAATAAAGGTAATCACACAAAAAATAAAGTTGGTAGTTTAATTTTGATTGTCAAAATTAGACCTTCTAAAATATTTGAACGTGCTGGAAATACTTTATTAACAAATGTTGTAGTTGATCCAATAACAGCTATTACAGGTGGAAATATTAAAATTCCTACACCTTATGGTATTAGAGATTTTAATTTAAAATCTAACACTGCTAATGGTGAAGAAATTATAGCTGCAGGGTTAGGCATTAAAGATATTAATAAAAAATTTCTTCATACTTCAAATGGTGATTTAATTTTAAAAATAGTTTATGCTGCACCAAAAAGATATTCTAATGATGAAATTGAGAAATTAAAAAATATTAATGCTAATTCAGCTAACTCAAAAGTTAATGATTATGTTAACTCAATTACTGCTGAATTAAATAATAAGTAGTAATTTTTTATCTTTAGATAATAACCAAAACGAAACAAAAAAAAAAATACTAAAAATGAAATATAAAAACAACATGAAGGTAGGTTTAAAATTATTTGCAGGATTATTTATAATGGGAACTGTAGTAACATTTGTGTCAACAGTTTTAACTTCATGTAAAAGTGAAACTAAACAAGAAGAAATTTCGGCAACATTTATATTTGATCAGCATCATACTAATACTGGTAATGAAATAAAGGAATTTTTCAATAAACCTGGATTTATTTTTAATCCCAATGTTGATAATTTCACTGTTGGCGAAACAAATGAAGAAGGCAAGGATTTTGTAAAGTATACAGGTAATAGCTTTTTAGGCAATGTATTAATTTCTAATAGTGAAAGGGCAAGAAAGTTACTATTTAATGAAAATTTTTTTAAATTTTGTGTTAAGGGGTTAATATCTGCTTTGCCATTAGTTTATAACACAGTTTCATTTAGTGACACACCAATGGAAGAAGGTTGAAAATCATTGACAATGAGTATTAAATTTTCTGAAAACGAAGCAAACTTGTATGTTACACTAAGGACTTGGAGAGAAAATGTGGAAAATACAGAAGATGATACATTAAAAATAATACAATTTGGAGATAAATGTAAAATTAGTGATAAATCTTTTACTCAAGAATATGACACTACTAGTAATTGATGTATAGGCAATGATATTAATAATAGCAAACATCTTGGTCTTTATGGTTTTTCCATTGCTGATTATGGTCGAGGTCCTTACTCTGTTGCTAATGATGATTGGGCATCAATAAAAGCATTGTACAATAGTGTTGATTTTCCAACCTAATAAACAAAGTGATAAAAAAATAAACGTTTGATTTTTAATGAAATTTATATCACATATGCAAAATTATATATTTAATATATAACAAATTTTTTATTTTGCCATTTCGTTTTTTTCAACTATAAAATTAGTGTATGAAAATTAAAAAGGCTTTAAATGTATTGGGATTAGGATTAATGATGTCTGGTTTTTCTGTAGGGGGGTATTTCTTTATAACCAATTAACCTCTAATACTTCTAAGAATAATTTAGATAATTCAAATACAATTAAACAACATTCATATACAAAACAGTGAGAACCATCAGCACCAGGTAATGAATATCCATATTTATTAGAATCTAATTTATTGCCAAAATCAAATTTAAGTGCTGAAACTTTTGTTCCAGTACTTAAAAGTGAATTAAGTAGACAATTTAATGAACAATTTGGCAATACAAATCAATATGATATCAAAAATATAGATTTCCAAAACAACACTGCTGAAGTAGTTGCTAAGGAT
>JAIRTE010000033.1 GCA_031255095.1 Mycoplasmataceae bacterium | reverse complement strand
TAGGATTTTTAATTTTATTCATAACTTTATTTGGTAATGTATTTCTTTGGTTTAAAAATACCCTCTTTTGCTAGTATTTCATCTCATTGTTTTTTGTATTTTTTAATACCTATATATAAATCTTTTCCGGTAATTAAAAGCATTATTAATATTATTAACATTATAACACCGATGGTAATGCCAAATACAAAGCACATTATTTCAAAATCTAAATTTAAGATGAATGGAAGAATAATTAATGCTATGACACTTGGAAACATACAAGATATTACTACAGAATTGTACAAAATAAATTCATACAATGTTTTTTTATAAGTTCGATAAGGATTAACCATTTCACATTCTTCATCACTTTGTAAAAAAAAGACGCCCATACGTGCTCTTCACTTAGAAGTAAAAAGTTTACGAATTTTATCTTTATCACAAAATAATTCATTACCATAGGCATATTCTATTTCTTTTTCTACATATATTAAATTCATTTTTTCTACTTTTTCTTTATAAGCAGCTAATTCTGCTTTGTAATTTTTATTTTTAATTTTCATAATCTGTGTTTCTTGTATTAATAAGTCATTTTTTAGGTTTAATTATATTATGTTCTTTTAAAATTGTTTGTCAAGTTCTTTTACAAAACAAAAGTTCAGATACAGAAACAATAATGTAAATTATTGGTAATATCATTAATGCTAAACATGTCCAATTTATTGCCATCATTTTAAAAGTAAAAAGATTAAGCATTATAAATGATATGAAGCAAAATATTGCATATGATGATCCTGGTATACAATGGTGTTTAAATTTTTCCATACATTCTATATATTCTTGATAAGGAGTAACATTTTTTTGTTTTAAAAAAAATTGACCATTATATTTAAAATATGTTTTCTTATTAGCAAGTTTATAATTTAAACTATCACTTTTCTTTTTATAAATTTTTAATTCTTTATCATAATTAGGATTTTTAATTTTATTCATAATCTTTATTTAGTAATATATTTATTTGGTTTATAAATACCATTTTTAGCCAATATTTCATCTCATTGTTTTTTATATTTTTTAATTCCACGATGTAATTCTAAACTTGTTAAAAATAAAGCACAGCCAAATAAATCAATAAAAAAGAGAGCAAAAAAATATATTGGAACATAAAAATCAGGATCATATGACACTTCTATATTAAAATAATTTGCAATTATAATGACAAATATTAGTGTTATTATTGTAAATAATACTAATACCATTCAAGGAATATTGTAAGCCAAAAAATCTTTTATACTTCAAATATATGCACGATATGGATTTATAACTTCATTTTTCTCATTTCTTGGTATTGATCAACGATGATCATAACCAGAAAGTCTTTTTGATAAACATCTTCGTATATACTGAATATCATTTGTTTTAAAATCATTACCGTAACAATATTTGATTTCTTTTTCTACATATACTAAATTCATTTTTTCTACTTTTTCTTTATAAGCAGCTAATTCTGCTTTGTAATTTTTATTTTTAATTTTCATATTTTGCATTTTTAGTATTAACAAGTCATTTTTTAGGTTTAATATTATTATGTTCTTTTAAAATTTTTTCTCATTTTAGTTTATTAATTAAAAATTTTATAAACAAATAAATACAATAGATAATATCTATTGGAATTATTAAAAAAATAACCAATTTAATGCCTTTGTTATCAAAAAATGAGTGGTCTATATTATATTGTACAAAAAATGGGAGATTTTGAAGTATCACAATAATACTTAAAAAAAACAAGCATAATAGTAAAATAGGTAGTCCATATTTGCATAGTCTAAAAAAACAATATTTATATTTCATGTATGGAGTTTCTTGTCTAGTTCTCATAAATAATTTATTTAATAAAAAATGACCATCAGAAATATTAGAATAGCTAAAATTTAAATTTTGAACATCAATTTTATATTTTTTTAATTCGGCAGTATAAGACGCATTTTTTGTTTTTCTCATAAATTATTTTATCATTAAATATTTCTTAGGTTTATAAATTTTATATTCTGCCAATATTTTTGTTCATTTTGTTTTATATTTAATATCACGAAAATGTAAATTAATACTTGTATATATAAAAAGAATTGAGCCAATTAGGAAAAATAAAATAATAAAAGTAATTTTCTCTAAATTATCAAATGATTTAAATTGTATATTAGAAATAATAAATATAATTGGTACTAAAATGCCAATACATATAAAAAATACCAACCCGCAAATAAATTCATTTTTAGCTACTACACATGCGATATTAGGGTTAACAAATTCGTTATTTTCATCTCTTGGCATTGCTCTTCATAATGATAATTTTACATTTCTATTAAGAGATTTTACACATTCTTCATCAGTTTTAAAATTTTCTTTACCAAATAATCATTCAATTTCTTTTCTAACATAAATATCATTTATTATTTTCTCATTTTTTTTGAATTGCTGTAATTCAGATTTATAATTTTTATTTTTTACCTTCATATGTTTTT
>JAIRTE010000010.1 GCA_031255095.1 Mycoplasmataceae bacterium | reverse complement strand
AAGAGATTAATCAATCATATGAAAAGACTTTTTGTTAAAGGTATAAAGAAAGTTCCAGTTGGTGTTGGAACTGAATTACTTGTTCAAGAAGAAAATGTCTATGAAGAAGTAAAAACTCACAAGAAAGTTAAAAAGCACCATCGAAAGAATAAACAACCAGCATGATTCAAAGAATTCGTTGATACTGTATTTTTACCAACTATTGCAAGAATTGAAACAAGATTAGATAAAATTGAGACGACTTTAGCTGAACATACTGCATTACTTAATCAGCACTCAAAAGACATTGCAGAAATTAAAGTCACTTTAGCAGAACATGGCAAAAGATTGGATGCAGTGGAAAATGACATTTCAAATATTAAAAATTGTTTGAAAAGAAACAATATAGTTTAAGATTTTTACTGTCTATTTAACATAAAAATAACTATAATTACCTATGAAGAGATTTTTTGGAAGAGTGGCGAAGTTTGTAATAACCAGAATAAGTGGTAAACCAATCAAAGAAGGTACCGAAATGGCTGTTCAGTTTGAAAAAGTCGGTGAAGGAGTTGCTGGTCACAAGAAAGTTAAAAAACATCATCGAAAGAATAAGCAACCAGCATGATTCAAAGAATTTGTTGA
The DNA here is from genome assembly GCA_031255095.1 of Mycoplasmataceae bacterium. Taxonomy (GTDB): domain Bacteria; phylum Bacillota_I; class Bacilli_A; order Mycoplasmatales; family Mycoplasmoidaceae; genus Malacoplasma_A. Next base: position 6,096 of record JAIRTE010000010.1, on the reverse strand, counting down.
CACTGTATTTTTGCCAACTATTGCAAGAATTGAAACAAGATTGGATAAAATTGAAACGACTTTAGCTGAACACTCAAAAGACATTGCCGAAATTAAAGTCACTTTAGCAGAACATGGAAAAAGACTAGATGCCATTGAAGCAAAATTAGAAGAATATGGAAAAAGATTGGATAAAATTGAAGATTGTTTAAAAAGAAACAATATAGTCTAGAAATTTTAAGAATCTTATTTCCAAATAATGTTTAAAAATTAAGCATCAATGTTTTTAACAAATTTAGCATTTTTTGAAATGAAATCTTTTCTAGGTAAAACATCATCGCCCATTAAAAAAGAAAATTGTTGGTCAGCATAAGATGCTTCTTCGATTGAAACAAGTTTTAATAAACGACGTTTAGGATCCATTGTAGTTTCTCATAATTGTTCAGCATCCATTTCACCTAAACCTTTATATCTTTGAACTGTCATTTTGTTATATTTGTCCCCAAGTTTTTGTCTAATTTCTTCTAAATCATTGTCATTGTAGGCATATAATTCATTTCTTGCATCAAATACTTTATACAAAGGAGGACAAGCTGAATACACATGGTTAGATTCAATTAATGGTTTTAAATATCTAAATAAGAAAGTTAACAATAAAATTCTAATATGAGAACCATCAACATCGGCATCAGTCATAATGATGATTTTATCATATCTTGGTTTTAATACTTTTTCAATTACTTCACCTTCTTCATTTTTAATTTCATGATATTTAAATTCTGGAGCAACACCAATACCAAAAGCAGTTAGCATTGCATTAATTTCAGCATTCTCAAATATTTTTTCAGTTTTTGCCTTTTCAACATTTAATACTTTTCCTCGTAATGGTAAAATAGCTTGGAAGAAGGCATTACGAGCTTGTTTTGCAGAACCACCGGCAGAATTACCTTCAACTAAGTAAATTTCACAAATTTCAGTATCTTTTGATGAGCAATCAGCTAACTTACCAGGTAAACATCCAGAATCAAAAGGAGATTTTTTTCTCACAGCTTCTCTAGCTTCTAAAGATTTAATTCTTGCTTCTTTAGCAAAAACAATTTTTTTAATTATTGTTTCAGCCTCAGTGGGATTTTCCAAAATGAATTTTTCAAATATTTCAGAAGTAATTTCATTAACAAAAGGTCTTAATTCAGTGTTACCTAATTCACCTTTTGTTTGACCTTTATATTGTGGTTCAGGGTGCTTAATAGAGATAATTGCTGTAATACCTTCCATTACATCATCTTTAGTAATCTTGTCATCAATTTCTTTCATTAATTTCTTTTCGATGGCATATTTATTTAATAATCTAACTAAAGCTAATTTAAAACCTTCTTCATGTGTACCACCATCAGATGTAGAAACATTATTACAATAAGAATATAAACTTGGCAAATAAGTTTTATTATATTGGAATGCTAATTCACAAATAACATGGTATTTGGTGTCTGTAGCATTCGGTGCTTTAATTTCACCTTCTCGTTTACCATGAATAATTTGAGGAACTAATTTTTCTTTATCTCTATTTAAATCTTCTACATATTGAATTAAACCACCTTCAAAACATCATTCTTCTTTATTACTTACACCTTCATTAGTATATTCATCGATTAAAATGATTTTAACACCTGAGTTTAAATAAGCAACTTGTTTTAATCTACTAGCAATTAAAGTATATTCTCAACGGTTTTTTTCCATGATATCAAAATTTGGCATAAATTCAACAATCGTACCATGAGGTTTAACGTCTGGTTGTTCACCTGGTGTAGTTGCTGAACCATCTTGTAATTCCATTGCAGCAGGTTGAGGACCTTTTGGATCATGGTATCAGTCATTTTTATCAAAAAATAATGAATATACTTTATCACCTCTGTTTACTCAAACTTTTAATCAATCACTTAAAGCATTAACAGCTTTAACACCGACACCATTTAAACCACCTGAGATTTTATAAGCATTTTTATCATATTTACCACCAGCATGTACTTCACATAGTGCAATTTCTAAACCTGTTCTTTTCTTTTCATCATCTTTAGAAACAGCAGTTGGAATACCTCTACCATCATCATCAACTCTTAAAGAACCTTCCTTAGTCATTGTAACAATAACTCTTGTTGCATAACCAGCCATACATTCATCAACAGAGTTATCAACAACTTCTCAAATTAAATGGTGTAATGACTTTGAAGAAGTACCACCTATATACATACCAGGTCTCATTGAGATCTTTGTTAAACCACGTAGTTGTTGGATACCAGCACCACTGTTATAATCAAACTCGTGATTTAAATTATTTTCAGCCATATATATATTATATATATGTAGGAGGATAACTTATTATTTTTTGTTATAAAATTACATGTTTCAACATAATTAAAGTATGGCTGAAAAAATACGTTTGCGTTATGCACCATCCCCAACAGGATTCTTTCATATTGGTGGTTTAAGGAGTGCATTATTTTGTTATTTATATGCAATGCACTACAAAAGAAAAGGTCATGATTCTGAATATATTTTCAGAATTGAGGATACAGATATAGACAGACACAATGAAGATGGTATTAAAGCTCAAACAATTGGCCAGGAATGAGTTGGTATACATCCAAAATATTCTGATCCAAAATGGTGAAGTGTTGAAGTAGAACAACAAACTGATAAAAATGGTCATAAATTATCTTACCGTCAAACTGAAAAAATAGAAGAATATGCTAAAATTGCAAATAAGCTGGTGGAAATGAATTTAGCTTATTATGATTTTCATACTGCTGAAGAATTAGATCAAATGCGAGAAGAAAAAGAAAAAAACAAAGAAACTCCAAGGTTTCATTTAAGTATTACTGAGATTGCAGCTCATTATGAATGAGCTAAACAAAACAACAGAGAAAATTATGTTATTCGTTTAAAAATGAATGATGAACAAGTTTTTAAATGAAAAGATTTAGTAAGAGGAGAAATGAGTGTTCCTTCATCTTCTCTTACTGACCCAGTGCTTATTAGATCAAATAAAGTTCCGATGTACAACTTTGCTGTTGTTGTTGATGATTACATGATGGAAATTTCTCATGTCTTTAGAGGTGAAGAACATTTAAGTAACACACCATATCAAATAGCTATAAGAGAAGCAATTGAACCAATTTTATTAGAAATGACTTACAATAAAGTTGCAGAACCAGTTTATGGTCATTTACCAATTGTGATTGGTAGTGATGGGAAGAAATTATCTAAACGTGACAAAACTCTTAGACAATTTATTGTTGGTGAAAAAGGTGAGGATTATATGTCTTTGGGTTATTATCCAGATGCGATTAGGAATTTTGTTGCTTTATTAGGTTGAAGTCCTGCTGATAATAAAGAAATATTATCAATGAATGAATTAATTGAAAGATTTGATGGCAGCAGGATTAATAAAGCACCTGCTTTTTTTGATATTAAAAAAATGGCTTGAATTTCAGGAGAATATTTCAAAAAAATGAGCGATGAAGATTTTTTAAAATTTGCTAAACCTTTTGTTAAAGTAAATTTAGATTTCACTAAATTTGCAGATTTGGTAATATTAACATTTAAAAATTATATCACCTATGCAGATGAACTGAATCAATTAATTACAACAAATTTCATTGATAAGGATTATTCAATACTAGAAGAAGTTTTAAAAAACAATGAAATTACTACTGAAGAGTTTAATTTATGCATTCAAACTTTTAAAGATGTTTTAGGTGATTATTGTGAAATTACTGTTGACAATACCAATGAAATCATTACTAAAACTAAAGAAAAATCTGGATTAAAAGGTAAAAAATTATTTATTCCAATTAGATTTTTAGCTATTGCTAAAGAACATGGACCAGAGATGAATAAAATATTACCTATAGTTGGTAAAACCAATTTATTAAATATTAAAATTTAATTACAAATGTAATTCAAAATTCATAATTGTTGCCATAAATACACCTAATAATATTAATCCACAACCAATTAAAGTTGTACATAGGTAAGGTTTTTCTCTTTTCTCTTTTAAATAGAAAATACCTAATAACATTGCGGAAGCTGTTGAAATTTGTGAAAGAGGTGAAGCAATACTTCCTCCAATCATAGAAACTGAAACAATAAGAGCAACATTTCAGATAGCTTGAAGCATACCAGGAAGGATATTTCTTCAAATCTTTTTATCTTTAAAAATAACAAAATAAGAAACATGTACTTTTTTAGAGTGAATGAATAATGCAACAAATGAAGATAAGAAGAAACCTATACCCATTGGGAAAGACATTCCTAAATCAAAACCATCCATAAATTTATCAGTATTAGGAATAACAAGATTAGGGTTGTTTAAAAATAATCAACTAGTTTCATTATTAAAATTAGCAATTAACTCAGGTGTAAAAAACAACATAAACAATGAACCAATTGAAATAAATTCGTATAAGAAGAATTTAGAATTGATTGTGTTTTTAGTTTTTGTTTGAACAGTAATTGCTTCAACCATACCTGCTGGTAAAACTTCTGATTTACCACCAGGGTAGATTGAAATTAAAATAATACCAACAAGAATAATTGCAATAAATATAAAACCATAAAGAATTTTAACACCTGCATTATCACCTAACCAATTTCCAAAAAAGAAAGCAGAAACTAAAGTAGCAGATAAAAATTGACCAATATTATTTATAGGTACGGCTTTTGCTACATCAGCAATTTTAATTGATTTAAATAAAAATGTTAATCCTAAAAACATAAATAAACCATTTAACATTGAAACAATAAATACTACCATTCCGCCTCATGTTAAATAAGTAAATCCCAATCCCATTTCAATTGCAAAAATTACTGTACCAACAAGCAAAGATGCAACTGAAATTCCACAAGTTTTTTGTAAAGGTGTACCACCAATTTTAGTTGCAAGTGGGGACATAGAACCAACACATAGTGCACCAACTATACAAATGACTAAACCTAATATTTCCATATGTTAATATTTTTATAATATAAAATACACTAAAAATAAATAATATATTATTTACATTAGTAATAACCAACAAATATATTGCAATAATTGCAAATTATCTTTTCTAATTGGATAGCAAATCAAGAATTTTATCGATATTATTTTTATTGAAGAAACATCCTTTTTCAGTTTTTTTATTAACCCTATTTTGTTGTTCAAAAAAATATCAATTTTAATAATTTTATCTTCCAAATCATTAAATCTAACTCTAACTCATCAAACCTAATTTACTTGCTAGTATTTATTAATCCAGAACTATCAGGATTAAATTTATAGCTATTGAGAAAATTTTTCACTTTATTTTAGTTGTATCATAATTGTGCAATTTAAACGTAAGTATCGCAAGTAGTTAATATTGTTGTCATAATAGTTACACAGTACTAATTGTAAATAATCCAACAAATAATTTTAATGCAATTTTCTTCTAACTATCAGAAGAATTAAATGTAGTTTTATGAAATTCTATTAAATTAGAAAAATCACAATTTGAAACAGTATCATCAATTATAGTTGTAATATCATAAAATGGAACACCTTCTGGGTCAATTCCCAAAAAACCAAAAACATATTGATTATCGGGCATACTTTTAATAAATCAATTATTAGAAGAATCTATAGAAATAAAATCTGCTGGTACGCCTCCATCTACAGAAAGTGTAACTTTAAATGTGGAGTCTGAATAATTTGTAGTATATGTTTCTGTAGATGTTCGTTCTTCATTACTTCCAAATCAACCAGTTTTACTAGTTTTTAAAACACACTTGTCATTAGAAATAACAAAACTTAATGTTACTGATTTATATGTATCATTCGCATCAGCAACATAACTATCACCAAAGGTGAAGCCTTCAAAGCCCATATCAGTATCACCACAAATCAATGATAATTGCATTAAAGCATTATACTTTATAAAAAATTTAGGTAAATCTTTGTTAAAAAATAAATCTCTTGATTTTAAGCTAGGCCCATTTTTTTGTAGAACCCTACACCCCTTGCTATGAATTGAGATAATAAAGTATATAAATACAGAAAATATTTAAAAATAACCAATGAGCTACGACTTCAAATAATCA
>JAIRTE010000047.1 GCA_031255095.1 Mycoplasmataceae bacterium | reverse complement strand
GCAGAAATTACAGTTGAATTAATTTCTCCAATTGCAATTGAACAAAACTCAAAATTCTCAATCAGAGAAGGTGGTAGAACAGTTGGTGCTGGTTCAGTTACTGAAATTATTAGTTAATTAATACTTGATTAAATTGCAAAATTAATTATAAAGGTAATATTAATAACATTAGATTATAATGTTTCACCAATGCATTTCTTTTAATCCAACACTTGCAACATACTTAACATATGTTGAACTTTTTAAATGTTAAAACCAGTGTTGTAAAAAGTAGGCTTTTTAGCTGCTTTACAGAAAAAACCCTTAGCTAATGACACCAACCACATAATTTAATCAAAATATGCCCAATTTAAGCTAAGAATAGCTTATTAAAAAATATAAATATGATTCTTTGACAAATAAGATGTTAGTATTGATGAATAATTTAATTTCTTTGCTTTTGATGCCTATATGTAGTTAGTGCAATTCATAATCGAATAATACAAATTTTATGTAATGGAATTGATGAAAATATATTTCGAAGCTAAATTTGGCTTAAAACATGCTATTTGCATCATTAAACTAATGTTTTAGCAATAAAAAATTAGGAATAATATTGATATTTTGTAATATATACATAATATATGTACCAATACATAATATCAATATTGTACCAATGATACCAAAATAAACATGATTATGTTTGATCTTCTTAACTCTATAAATGTAAATTATTATCAAAGCAGATAAAATTAATACTAACTCAATAATAAATCAGAATGTTATTATTGATAATCCTGGTAAATCTCAATTTGTGGTAGCAACACCAACATCCTTGCCACTAATTAATTCTTCAACACCAATTATTAGACATGAAAAGATGTTTGAACCCAATACATCAGATACTGCAGCATCTACATCACCTATTTTTAATAAAGTGATAATAGTAATTATTTCTGGTATTGATGTTACCATGCCGCCAAATATACTTGCTAAGAAACTTTCTGAATTATTGCCTGTATCTTTTACAATACTTGCAATAATTCAATCCATATTTAATCCCATCATCAATGAACAGCCAATAATTACAAAGGAAATTACAATAAATGAAAACCAAACATTTCTAATTTTAGTTTTCATTAATCATTTTCGTATGGCATGAATTTTATTAATAATAAAATTGTATTTACTTTTAGTTTCATCAAAAACTAATGGTTCTTCAAAAGTATCATTTTTATCAGTTTTCATCATGACAAATAAATTTACAATATAAAAAACAATTGCTAGGATATCAATACCTATTCATGCTATAATTGGTCAGTTTCATTCAGAAGTGTATTTGTCATAAAACATATAGTTAAATAAAAAACCAATAGTTAGAATTATTTGTATAGTAACTAGAAAAAATTGAGCAAATGTTGTCTTTGCTTTTCGCATTGAATATATGAAAAGCAAAGACAAAGCAGCAAAAATCATTGTTCTAAATATATTTCCTCCCATTAAATTTCCCAAAGCCAAAGCATACCCTTCTTTTTGATCAGTAAATATATTAACTAATGACATAGTTAATTCTGGTAATGATGAAATTAATGCAACAATTGTACCAGCAAACAGTGATCCAGAAAATTTAGTTCTTTTTCCAACAGTATCAATGATGTAGGAAAGGAATATTGAGGCAAAAGAAACTATGATTGCAGCAATGAAAAATGTCGCCCAATTACCACCATATAAAAAATTAGTATCCATTTATTAAATTATAATTTAAAATGTTACATATCTTTTATTTTTAGAGTCAGTATTTTGGCTTCAAAATCAGCTACGGCTTTTTTCTCACGCAACCAATAATAAAGTTTAAATTTATTTTCAGGATCCTCTTTGGAATAAATTTGCCTAAATATATAAACTAATAAACAAAATTTATACATGCATGCATCAGCAGAGGAAACAACATTTTTTTCATTTAAAATAGCATTTAATTGCTGATGTGATAAAATATCATCATCTTTTATAATTTTATCTTGTCAAGATTTATTTTTAAAGTCAAATTTAAAAATAATTAGCAGAATTCTTTTAAAAATATTTGCTTTATTTGCTCGCAATTTTATTAAAGTGTTATATTTATCAATTCAAAAATATATTTTCTTTTTTAAAATTGTGTTATATTCTTCAACATCACGAAAATTAAATTTGGAAATTTGCTCAATATTTTTCATATATTTAGTATTTGAAATATTTTTCAAAAAATACATAAATCAGTTTCAATAAGTAAAAGTTAAAAATATTTGTAGACTTGTAAAAAACATAAACAAATTATGTTCATATCAAGATCCATGGTAAAATATTCACATACAAATATCATAAGCTGTCAAAAACATTGTCACAAAATTGACAATTGCAATTGTTTTATCTAATTTTTTAGAATTGAAGGGAATATGAATGTCATTATCATATTTGCTATGAAATATTTTAACCCAAATGAATGTTAAAATAACTACAATACTATCAAACATCACCATTATACCTAATGCAATTATTTCAAATAATCAAATAGCATAACTTCAATCTGTAAATGTACGATTGAAATAATTCATAGGTATTACCAAAAACATATTAAAAAAAAGCATTAAATATGTTATGATACTAACAAGTATCTCAATTTTCTTTGTTCTCTTCATTTTTATTGCATATTGAACAAATTCATCATGCAGTAAATTACTGTTTATCATTATATGAAAATATTATAAATATTATGTATGCCTAATAATTGAGATAACAAAGTTAATGCTTCTTCAGTCTCTAACGAAGAGAATAAGCATTTAGAAGATTACAAGGTCATCAAAAATACAAAAAAGAGGATGATTAATTTTTTTATTGCTTTAAGTAGTACTGCTACTGTTTGTGCAGCAGCTGGAATAACAACAGGCATTATTCTTTCTGATAAATATATTGATAATTACAAATTAATCCCTGATCAAACAATATTAAAAAACAAAGAACGAATTGCTTTGCATACATTTCACAATAACCAAGAATATAAAAATGGAAATATGGAATATTTCCTTGATACAAATGACGTGGTGCTTAAAAGATATTGTCACATTGAAAATGATATTTTAATTTCTGATGCAACACCTGCAAGATTGGAAGAAATAAAAGTAAGTGTAAAAATTAATAATGTCATTAAATCATCAGTCAATATTACTTTATATTCAGATGATACATATAACATAGTATTTGTTGGTAAAAATACCATTGAAGAAGCAGGTGAAAGTGTCACATGTGAATTGTATCATGCAAATGAAAATGAAAAAATAACAAAAAATGTTCACTATGAAATCATCAATCCTATTGGTACGTCATTAGATTCAGAAATTGTGGAGGAAAATGGAACAATGCAATATACATTAAAAAAATTGCCAAGTGTTTCAAATACTGTCGAAGTATATGGATATTTGGAAGGTAAAATAGTTGCCAAAACATTTTTTACCATTTATGTTGATAACATATTTGAAATTAAATCTTTTGTAAACGATATTGGTGGAGCACCAACAGAAAATGTATTAGATTTTGGTGCTACTAACAAATTATTTTTAAAATTATATCATGGTTCAGGTGATACACCTACAAAAGTAGAGACAAAATTTAATTTAGAATGCGATGATAAAAAATATACTAAATTGGAACATAATCCTGCTGGCAATATTTGATCAATAGAATTTATTAAAAAACCAGATTTTAGTTTTACAATACATGTAGCTGCATTTATTGATGGTAGAAATATTGCCACTCAAGCTATCACTGTTTTAACTGCTGATTATTATAGTATTGATAGTGGAGGCATGCATGCTATAAAAAATGGTGTGGGAATTAATTTAAAAGTATTTAAGAATAATAATACTACTGAAGAAATTGCAGTCACAGATTATAGATTAAGCGATACGACATATGCAGAAATTGAAAGTAATATATTAAAAATGAAAGATGTTCCACCTACACAGGCAACAATAGTCACAGTAACAGCATACAAAGATGGTGTTTCTTTGTGTAGTGCAAATTTTGCATTATTACCTAATGATTCTTATGAATTAATCTCTGATAAGAATAATTTACAGTCTTCTCCAACTAATATTGCCTCAAGCACTGAGATTAGATTAGAAAAAAATGGTCATGCCATTATTCCAATTCCGGATAATGAAATTGTGGCAACTTTATCAGAAACAGGAGAAGCTAGTGATCTCATTAATATACAATATAGTGATGACAAGGCTATTGTTACTCTAAAAACTGAAGCAAACAATATCACTGAAATAAAACATATTACTTTAACTTTAATGGTTGAAAGTAATGAACTATCTTGCACACTTAAAATTTATCCTCCAAGTTTTTATATGATTGATGCAACACCTGCAGTATTAAAAAATGTTAATGCTGAAGCACAATTGGTTTTATATTCTAATGGTAACAAATATACAGATACTGATGTTACATATACTTTAAAACCCACTGATGAAATATATTATGAAAATATTAGTTTTTGAAAAGACCCACATGATAATAACTTAACGAAAATAAAATTAATCAAAACACCAACGGCAAAAAGGGAAATCACTATTATTGGGCATATTGCTGGTTTTGCAGAACCAATTGAAACACAAATAACTTTATATTCTGATAATTCTTTCGTAACAGTTGCTGAAAAAGAATATTTAGGCGGAATAGGGCAAAATAAAATTACAGAATTGGAACTCTATTCTTATTTTGATAGTGAAGATGTAACAACTGTAGCTGGTTCTGAAGCCATTACCTATACTATTGATCCAAATTCTCCGGGCAAAGATTTAGTATCTTTAGAAAATAATGTATTAAAACTGAAAGAAAATGTTAGTATTCCAAAGGACACAGCAGTTACAATTATTTCAAAATACATAAACTCAGAATTTAAATTGACAATAAATATTTTGCAAAATGTGTTTGAATATATTTTATCTCCTAGCACTGCTAATTTAACATATGATGCTAGGACAAACCAATCAAATTCTGCAACATTAACATTGTATTATGGAAGTGTTGAAGAAACAAATCATGAAAATTATGAAGTTGCATTAGTGGATGATTATATATCAAATTATATCCATATTACACAAGCAACTAGTGGTACTAAGGCAAGTATTAAAATGTTAAAACCAATTGATATAACCACTGAGTTTGAAATAAAAATTTATAAAAAATCAGAGGTTAATAAAACATTAGCAACATTAAAATTATCTTGTCTATCAAGTAATTTTTACTATTCAACAACAACTACTGGTTCTTACAATTTAAAGAATGTAAATGATACGTTAACTTTTGTAACATACCAAAATGGAACTATCATGACCAATAGATTGGAGTATAGAATTACTGAGGCACAACATAATGAAATTTCTATAATACAAAACAATCTTACCTCAGGAGAAGGTGTAATAAAATGTAATTCATTACCAAACATTACTAAAACTTATAACATTACAGTCAATAAGGAATTGCAGGCTGGCTCAGCTAAAGTACCTTTAGCTCATACACAAATAATAGTATTACAGAAAGATCAATATATGGTCAAATTATACAATTCTCAAACTAAACAATCTGGATTAGAATTTTTTTCATATGTAAATGAAAAATTATATTCTAATTTTTATACTAATGGTATTTTAGACAATACCATAACTCTTCAAGTGCCTAGAGCTAGTGCTGAATGGATAAGAGCAGGAGGTGAAGGGAATAATGTTTGAATAGAATGTTTAAAACTACCAAATTATTGTAGCAATATGACTGTTGATGTTAATGTGGTTAAACAAAATTCTGTGATACACACTTTTAAAGTATTGTTATTAAATCCATTCCCATTTAATGTTAAAAGTGACACTGGATCAGATTGAGATGGTCGGATTTCAGGTTCTGTAGGATTTACATTTGATGATAGTACAAACACATGTACATTAAACAAAGAAGATAATTTCCACGCAACTAATTTAGTGATACCTGATTATATTAGTCATAAGGGGAAAACATATAAATTAACTGGTATTGGTACTGCAAATTCATCATTGGGTAGATTTATATTTGTTTCAGGTTCTATAACAATTGGTGATTTTATAAGGGATATACAAAATTATGGATTTAAAAATGCCGGTACTTCAGGTGATGGAATTACTGAGATTAATTTAGGTAGGGGTGTGCAAACAATTGGTGCTAGTGCTTTTGAAGGTGCAAAAATGACAAATAATTCTTCTGTACATTTTTATTGTGCATCTGCAAACTTCACAGTTGGTTCTAGTGCATTTTTATTTAATGGGTCTGGTAAATTTTATAATCATTCTTCAATGACAGATGACAATTTTGAACATCTAATGAATGGCAAATACCCTTCTCAAACATGAGAAATTTTCATTCATAATTTTCATTCATAATTTTAACTAATTTTAAAAATAATATAATTACCTTAAAATGAAAAAAATACTTTTTTTAGATTTAGATGGTACATTGCTTACAAGGCAAAAAAATATCCGAAAGAAGCATTTAATAGCCTTAAAAAAATTTGTTGATGCAGGAAATGAAATTATTTTTACTACTGGTAGAAATAAATGAACTGCTAAAAAATATATTAATAAAGTTAATGAATTTGCAAAATGCAGTGCAAAACATGTTATTCTTTTAAAAGGTGCAGAAATTTTAGATATTTCAACTGATGAAGTAATTAAAAATTTTATTCCTGATGCTATTTCCAAAAAGATTATAGAATTTTGTGAACTTAATAAAGTTGGTATTTGAATGTATACAAAATTTAGTGATCTTAAAAATGTTTTATTTACTACTAAAAGAGTGAAAAGAACATATATACATTTAAAATTATTTATGAAAATGAAGATAGTTGATTTTACAAACCCAATAAATGCTCTTAAAATTAATCTTGTATTTTTATCTCAAAAAAAGAAACAATTGTTTTTAGACTTTATTGCTAAAAATAACATAAGTCAAAAATTAGACTTAGCTATTCATAAAAATTTAATTGAAATAACAAATGTTAATGTTAATAAAGGTTTTTCAGTACAAACAATTTTAGAAAAGGAAGAGTATAAAAATTCTCAAACTGCTGCTATTGGTGATTCAGATAACGATATCCCAATGTTTAAAAAAGTAAATTTGAGTTTTTCAATTTCTAAAAAAGATTCAATTAAAAAACAATCTTTAATTAATTTTAAAAAACAAAAAAATGCTATTGATGCTGCTATTCTTAATTATTTAGTACCTGATGCCAAATAATGTAATTATTGCCATAGAAACTTCTTGTGATGACACATCAATGTCATTGTTTGTTAATGGCAAATTACACCATCAAATTACAAAATCGACTCTAAAAGAAATGAGAAAATTCGGAGGCATAGTCCCTGAAATTGCTTCTAGAGGACATTGTCAAGTTATTGATGAAATATTTAATGAATTAATTAAAAAAACTAATTTAGATGTTTCAAATATTACACATATTGCATATACAGCAATGCCTGGATTACCAGGTTCTTTACATATTGGCAAAATTTATGCTAAAAGTTTAGCATATTTATTGGATGTTGAATTAATACCAATTAATCACATGTATGGCCATATATTTTCCTTTGCCATAGAAAATGAGGAATTGATCAAATTCCCATTCATTTCTTTTATTGCTTCAGGGGGACATACTACAATTTATTTAGTGAAATCGCTAACCGATATTCAAATCTTAAATACATCATCTGATGATGCTATCGGTGAAGTTTTGGACAAAATCGGTCGAAATTTGGGGTTGGAATACCCAGGGGGTATTTCAATTGATAAAATTTATGATGAAAATAAAACAGATTTAAAATTAATTGATCATTTTCCATGCAGTAAAGAATTTAGCTTTAGTGGTTTTAAAACATCAATACTTAATTTAATCAATAACAAAAAAGAAGTTGATAAAATTAAGATAGCCTCTAGCTCATTAAAGTGAATAGTTGAAGAATCTATTAGGAAAATAAAATTCTATTTATCAATTCATAATGTAAAAACTTTGATTTTAGGTGGTGGATGCAGTGCAAATTCACTTTTAAGAAAAGAAATTACAGAAATTAAGGATATCGCCGTTCATCTTCCTAAATTAAAATTTTGTGGGGATAATAGTGCAATGATAGCTTTTTATGCTTTTTTATTGCTAAAGAACAGAGTATAAATTTATAATAAATACAAATGCCAACAAAATCAGCTAAATCAACTAAGTCAACAAAGAAAACTGCTGCCACACCACATAAAAAAACGACTACATCCACTTCAAGTGCAAAAAAAATAAGTGTTCCAAAGTTAGATGAAACACCATTTGCTGATAATTACCAATTTGAAGATTACAATAATCAAACAAAAGATGAGTACTCATCAAAAGCTTTTGATGATAAAATCAATGATGATGATATAGAAAGTTTTTTAAAAAATGAAGAAGATAGTTATGGTTCTTCAGATTTTGGTAATAATGATTATTTTTCTAATCCTTTCGCAGCACAACAAGCTTCATCATCGCAAAATGATGATCATTATTCTGATTTTTTCTCTAATCCAACTCAACCCCCACAAGCTGCTCAACCTACACCACCACCAATTCAGCAACCACCTTTTACAACTGCATCTAGCAATGCTAACAAAAATTCTTTTTCTGATTTTTTTAATTCGATCACAAAACAGCAACAAGCCACACCACCTCCACAACAAGCCACACCAGCACAAAATCAACAGCAGCCACAACAAGGTATTTCAATTTTTCCTACTAAATCTGCACCTACACCAGCACCTGCCACTAATGATAATGAACCACCTGCTAAAAAACATGGTTTTTTATCAAAACTATTTACCACAACCCCAATACCAAAAAAAGCCGTAGATACCTCAAAATCTTCTACTAACACCTCTCCTGCTATTATGAGTGTTGGAAAAGAAGAAAATAAAAATTCTTGAATGGTTCAAAACACAGCAACGGATCAAGATCCCTATCTACAAGCAAACCCTGTCAAAAAATTATCAAAAAAAGATCGTATACTTGTTTGATTTACTGTAATTTTTGCTCTTATTTGTGCATCTGCATCAATTGGTATTGCTTTGTTTGTTAATAATATTTAATTGCACTTTTTTAATGCTTCAATAATACTATCTTTTTTCAGAGAAACAATTTTGTTATTTAAATATTCTAGTGAAACAACTTCATTCTTTAAATTGTCTAATTCAGAACTTGGAGAAAAAAAGTCAAATTTAATTTTATATGAATAAAGTTGTTGAAATTCACATTCATCTTTATATTCTTTTAAGCAATATTTTTTTTCACCAAAAAGGGGATGCTTATAAAAACACATATGAGCTCTAATTTGGTGTTTTTTACCAGTTATTAAATTTATTTCTAATATTTGGTTATGATATTTATCTTCATCAACAACATTGTATTTAGTAATTATTTCTAAACTATCTTTATTTAATGGTTTTTTTGAAATTTTGACACTATTAGTAATTTGATCTTTAGTCCAAAAATCTTTTAGTGTATCAGTTTGTTTTTTCATTCGTCCATGAATTTTGCACAAATAATATTTTTGTACTTCTTTGTTTTTAATTTTTTCATTCATAATATTTAGTGCAGCGATATTCTTCGCAGCAATTACTAATCCTTGTGTATTACGATCAATTCTATTGCATAATTGTGGTGCAAAAACATTCTCTGATGTTGGTTGAAATTCCTTTTTATTGTATAAATATAACTTTATTCGTTGAATCAGTGAATCTGTCTTACAATACTCATCTGGTTGTGAAGATAATCCAATTGGTTTATTGACTATAATAATATTTTTATCTTCAAAAACAACATCTAAAATATTTTTAGCCTTTAAAAAGCCTTTACTATCTGCTTTTTTCCTTTCTTCATTAATGGCATTATTTAATATTGGCAAAATAATTTTATCATTGAGTTTTAAATGATAATTAACATCAACATGGTTATTATTAATTTTAATGTCACCTTTTCTAATTAGTTTCATAATATAAACCATTGAACAATTATTTCAATATTTATTTATAAAACGATCTATTCTTCGACCAACATCATTTGGTGTAACTATTATGGTTTTACTATTCATAAATTGACAATACTACAATAATGACAACATTTAAAATAACTATACATGTTAAAAGAATCAAAAAAAAGACAAATATTTTTTTATGAGAATTAAAAAATAATTTATTAGGCAGATTGATTTTATCTAATGCTTCATATTCTTTTTCAAAATCAAATTGATTCTTTTTTATTGTTTTTGCACTGTCTGTATTTTCAAATTTAACATTTTTAAGTTCATTTATTTTAGCATTGAACATTTTGTATGTTGCATATTCATTATCATTATTTAAACATTCAACATTAATTTCATTTTTATCATTAAGTAAATTATTTGTGGCAAAAGAATCCTTAATTTCTTGCATTTCTTGATCAATTTTCAATGCTGTAGTTTCATCAATCGTATGATAAAAATCATCAATTATTTTAAGCTTATTAAGCAATTGCTGTTTATCACATTCAATTGCCGCAATTATTTTATTTTTTTCTTCATCTATTAAAATGTAATTATTGATTGCATTTATTTTTTCTTTATATGTGTTAATTATTGTATTATTTTTATTTAGTTCAGAAATTAAAATATTTTCATTTTTAATCTCTTCTCTATATAAATATCATTTTTCTATACGTGTCATTTTAAGATAATTATATTATCTTAAAAAATATTATTAAATTCTTTAAGATGTTATTATATCATATTAATTGCCAAAAATATTTTTGATCTATTTGTTGATTTTTTCATTTAATAAAATTAAATGAAATTTATTTTTACACAAGTTAAATTAAATGACCAACAAAAATTATGTTTTTTGAACCATGATAATGACCTATTAGAATTTGGAGATACATGGAGAAATATATCAATTCTTGAAGTATCAAGCCAAACTGATAGCTTAATTAGAAAATTTATCGGTTACAAACGTGATTTTCCTCTTTTTTTAAATATTGAAGACACTATAGCAGATGCAATTTTTTCACAATATGGGATGTTTAGGAAGATTCAAAAACATTTGCGAACAATAGGGTCGCAAAATGTAGATATGGAAGATGATCTACCAATAATTTTTAACACTGATATGAGCCTTTTATTTGGTTTTAATGAATTAGGTAATATTAATGTGTATACTACATTTGTTTGTGCAAAAGAAATTAATCAATATAGAGGAGATAGTGCATATTCATATTTTTCTTTTAACAGAGAAGAAATACAAATAAATCATGCAAGTTTTGAAGATATGCATTATATGAACATATCAACCGCGCATGATGAAAATTTAATTGATCCATTAAAAGTTGTTGCGGCAATTGATTCGACATTTACAGCCTTCAAAAAATTATTACAAAGTCATAAAATATGAAAAAGTTCTTCATTTGATAAACGTATTTTTTTAAAAGTAAATGGAGAAATGCAAGTTTTCTTTGCAGATGAGGGTGACATTAAGGCAATAAGAACTGAAAATTTTCAAAATGTTAAAGCATTTGGTTTAGCATCAGCTTTCTGTAATGCTATTGGAACAGGAATTTTGCATATTAAAAATTTTGTTGAAACTCATGAAAATTTAAGGAACAAATTGGAACAAATTAATGCATTTGAAAGAACAATTTCAGAGGGTTTTGGGATTACAAAAAATCAAAATTTAGAGTTTGGCACCCAAAATTTCGGAAATTTTGCAATTTTTAATGAGCAAAATTTTTCTCTTATTAAAAGCTTAATTACTAATTTTTTAATAAGTAATGAATTAAGTCCAAACACTAGTGCTGATGATCTCCCTGTTTTGTGCTTCCCACAAATAGCTGATACATTGGGAAGATTAGGAGAAATTCCATTAAGTAGACAAATATTAGACGCAATATCTCATACTGGTGATAAAAAATTAGCTAAAGACTTTAAACCCCGAAATCCTGCCTGTTATAATTTACATTTTGTAACTTGAAAAGGTAAATGACTCTTAGAAGATGAAACTGATCGAAAATGAATAGAAATCACACCAAAAAATGCATTAAAAATTATTAGTGCAACAAAAAATAATACTGGTGTTAATGTAGGAATTATTGGTGAATGAAATAAAATGAATCAAACTACTTTTCCATGTGGTGTGAGTCAAAATTTGATTGTTTCATTATTAAAAAATGATGATATTTTAAATAGACGAGAGTCTATTATAGAAACAGCAATTAGTGCTGCAATAAAAAATTCACAAGCAGGATTTTCTGAATTTTTGGGGCAGCTTTGTGGAAATGCTGTAAATGGTGGAGATGTAAAAGGAATATTAATTTGTTCTGATGAAATTCCTGATCATATGCAGTATACTCCAATATGTGCAAGAGTACAATCAACTACGGTAACTAGTCAATCTCCATCAGCAATGCCATTAACTTTTAGATCAAATTTGCCTATTATTTTTGCTAGTAACAACATTAATAAATATTTGAAATTTTTAAATCAGTATGAAACAAATGTATTCTTACTTGCAGATTCAGTGCAAAGACAAAGTATTGTTTCTTCAAGAGATAGAATAGAACGTGTCTCACACAATTCATTTTTTTTGAAAAATGGCCAATGCAAAACCATTGACAGATGTGGGAATCTTGTAGTATATACTGCACAGGATAAAGGTGATATCATAGGCACAGTAATGGATGAAAATGGAAAAGAATACTTAAGTACACATTATCGAGGTGAAAATTTATCACCTGCAATCTTTTGACATAGAAATCCACCAGAATATATACAAAAATTATTAAACATGAGGAAAAAAATAGGTGCTACAATCTCAGCTATCACCAATGAAGCATTTAAGGCAAATCCATCACAAGATATTTCTGCATTCATGATTGAAAACAATGCATATATCGAATTATTAGAATTACAGAATTATTCTATTGGACAACAATTAATTGCTTTTGGATTAACTGAATGACAAAATGAATTTAGCAATGCAATTAGTCTGGATTACGCTTTTATTGATTCTTGTGGTGGAGATGTTGCAGAGAAACAAAAAAAATTAATACTTGATAATGATGGTGTGGTGATGGAAGGCAGAGGAGATGCATGAGATCCTTCTAACTCATTAAGAACAATAGAAATGACAGTAGCTAAATCTAAAGATGCCAAAATATTATTAGCTCAAAAAACTTGAAGGTTAGGAAAATTCACAACACTTTTAAAAAGCAAAAAAGAATTTAACTGTGAATTGCCAAGTTTAAATTTATCTTTTGCTCATACAATTGAAATTAGCACACCACAAGTAGTGAGAGATGAATTTGAAAAACAGTTTGTATATATGCATGAATGTGATCAGATAATTAAAACACACAAAGAAAGGTCAGTACGTCACGATACCACAGTATTAACAGCGAGTGATGAATTAGTACAAAATGTACCACCAGGTCCTCCTTAATTTCTACTAAATACATATAAATTAAACGGTTTAAACAACAGAATTTATCAAAAAAATAAAAATTATAATCATATTATGGAGCAAATTATTACCATTTTCAAAGAAAAAATTAAAGATATTAACACTGAACAAAATTTTATTGATTATAAAAATATATTCTTTAAAGAATACTTTGGTCCTTTGTATGACAAATTTAAAACTGTTAAAAACGAAGAAAAGAAAGAATTAGGCAAACAAATTAATCTAATTAAACAAGAATTTGAAAAAATTTGTGAAACTTCATTGGCTAAAATTATTAATGATACAGAAATGAAAAATCATATTGTTGATTATGATATTACCCTTAACACTGCAACATTAACTAAAGGTTCTCTACACCCTTCGACATTAATATTTAAAAAAATGTTAGAATGATTTAAAAAATATGACTTCGTTTTTTATTCTGGTAATGATATTATGGATGTAAAATATAATTTTGACCATCTTAATTTGGCTGAAAACCATCCAACTAGAGATGTTTCAGAAACTTTCTATTTGTCAAATAATCAGTATACTTTAAGAAGTCAAATGACTTCACAAAGTGTTTTTGTAATGGATAATAACCAAAATGAAGAAATTAGATATGCAATGCCAGGTTGAGTTTATAGAAATGATGATAATGATATGACACATTCATATCAATTTCATCAATTAGATTTCATATGAGTTAAAAAAGGTTTAAATGTGAAAAATTTAAAATGATTAGTTGCAAATTTTTGCAGATTTGTTTTTGGGCAAAATACAAAAACAAGATTTACACTTTCTAATTACTCTTTTACTGAACCTAGTTTTGAAGCTTCTTGCACATGTCCTTTTTGTGAAGGCAAAGGATGTAAGGTTTGTAAGCAAACTGGTTGAATTACTATTGGTGGTCTGGGTATTTTTCATGAAAGAGTTATGGGAGCTTCAAAAATTGTTGAAAAAACAGGTATTGCAGGAGGATTTGGTATTGATAGAATGGGGATGATTAAATATGGTATTGATGATATTAGAAAATTATTTAAAAATTATGATTTTAAAATTATTGAAGAAATTAATAAGAAAGGAGAAGAATTATAATGATTTTTTCAAGAAACTTAATTACTAAAATTTTACCTGAATTTAAAAATATTTCAGATGCAGAATTTCAAAAGGCCGTTTTATCAACAGGCAATGAATTACCAAGTAAAGATATTTTTAAACATCCTACATTAAATAATGTTGTAATTGGTAAATTAGTTTCGTTTGAAAAACATCCAGATTCTGACCACATGAATGTTTGTAAAGTACAAACTTCTGAAAGTGATTTTAGGACAATAGTTTGTGGAGCAGGAAATTTGGTTGCTAGCAAACACATTATTGTAGCACTCCCTGGTGCTAAATTACATGATGGAAGATTAATTGAAGAAAAAGATTTGCGAGGTGTTAAATCACAAGGTATGATATGTAGTTATAATGAATTAACACCATTAAATTCAGAAGTTGTTTCTAAATTAGATGCTGAAGGTGTTATGTTATTCGAAGATGGCATCATTGGTGATACAAATGTTGCTAAGTTTTTAGGTTTAGATGATACTTTATACCAAATTGAAGTGCCTTATTCTAATAGACATGATATTGAAGGAGCATTAGCATTTTGTCAAGATATTGCAGCTTATTTTAATTGGAAAATAGATTGAGCACAAATTAAAGAGCATGCAAAAACTTTGGATATTAATTTGAGTTATGATAAAGCACTGTGCAATGGTTTTATTTTATCAAAACTTGAAAATGTTAACATGAAACAATCTAATTGAGAATTAAAGGGTTTATTAATGAATAATAAATTTAAACCTTTAAATAATTTATTAGATGAATTAAATTACATTACTTTATTAACTAATGTTCCAACTGCAGCATATGATGCTAAAAATATTTCTAACATCAGTGTCACTACTGCTAAAAGTGGTGAAACATTTACTGGTTTTGATACAAAAACATACAATCTAAATGATAAAGATATTGTTATTAGAAATAACAGTGAAGTTATTTGTTTAGCTGCGATTATGGGAGATAACAAGTTTGGTGTTAATAATGATACAAAGACTGCATACATTGAAATTGCAAATTTTAATCATGTAAATATTAGGAAAACTGCACAAAAATTTGCAATTAGAACTGATGCTTCATGACGAAATTCTAAAGAAATAACAACTTACATGACTGCTATTGCAGGTGAATTATTCCTAAATAAATTTGGAAATAATGTTACTGGTGTTGATTGAAATATTATTCCTAATGAACCAATTACGACAAAATTAGATCTAAATTATATTTCGACAATTATTGGTGAGGAAATAACAAAAGAACGAGCAGAAAAAAACTTAACTGCTTTAGGATTTGAAATTAAAAATGATATAGTATATTTTCCTAGATGAAGAAATGATTTAATTTCTACACCAGATTTAGCAGAGGAAATATTAAAAAAGATTGATATTAATAATGATTTAGAAGAAGAACCAATTGTTTCTTCATACGAAAATCCTGTTTCTAAATTAACTGATCAATATTTCATAATGAAATTATGAGATGTTTTAACAAATAATTATTTTAATGAAGTAAAGACATATAATTTAACTTCTAAAAATAATTTGAATAAATTTAATATTTTTAATTACACTAATAATATAGAAATTACATCTGCGTCACAAGAAGATAGAAAATGATTCAGAAATAATTTATTTCTTGAAATGTTAGAAATTTATGAATTCAATGCTAAGAAAAAAAATAAATTATTGCCAATTTTTGAATTGCAAAAAATTTTTCAAGCTGAAGAAAATTTTAGCGTAATCAATTCTTGTAGTTGAAATTTAACTATTCTTACACCTAAAGAACATAATATTGATCCAATTAGTGGTTCAAAAATTGTTTATAATGTTTCTGGTTTAATTGGTATAGCAAATGCTGTAGCCAATATTTTCAATACTAAATTAAGTTTTGAAAAAACTACAACTAATTATTCTTATGACAATGAAACAGTTTCAATTAAAATAAACAATAAGGTAATTGGTTATATTGGTTCTATTAAAAAGACAATTTTAAAAAATTACTCAATAAATGAAGAAATTTATTTTTTAACTATTAATTGAGATGAATTAATGAACAACAAAAAACAATCACAATTTTTTAATGCTTCAACTTTAAATATTTCTCCATTAATGAATCTATATAAAGATATTACATTTATTCACAAAAATGATAAATCATTAAATATTGTCTTTGATGAATTAACACAATTAAATTTTTTATCAAGCTATGAATTCTTGTATAAATTTATTGATAAGGAAAATATCATGTCATATACTTTGAGATTTAATTTTATAAATCAGAATAATTTATCAAATGATACTATTAATAACTGAATGAATGAAATTATTGCAACATTTCAAAAACATGGTTTTGAATTAAAGAAATAGTTATGATTAGTAAATTAAATAAAATTAATGCAATATTTACAAATGCTTTCATTAAAGCAGGGTTTGAAATAAATATTGATGCTAAAAAATCTGATAGACCAGATATTTCAGATTTTCAAATTAATGATGCATTTATTTTAGCAAAAAAATTTAAAAAAAATCCTAGGAGTATTGCAGAAGATGTTTTAAAAAATCTTGACAATACTTTTTTTGAAACAATTACCATTGATGGCCCAGGATTTATTAATTTTAAATTAAAAAATGATATTCTAATTGAAGAAATTAATAAAATTAAAGATGATTTACATGTTGGTTTTGAAAAAACCAAAAATCAAGAAACAATCGTTGTTGATTATATGGGTGCTAATGTTGCCAAAATTTTGCATGTTGGTCATTTAAGACCATCAATCATTGGTCAGGCAATATATAATTTAGGAAAATATGTTGGTCATAAAATGATTGGTGATGCACATTTAGGTGATTGAGGTGCACCAATGGGTATGATTATTGCTGAAATATTTACACAACACCCTGAGTTAAAATATTTTGATAAAGAATATAAAGGTAGTTATAGTGAAATAGATTTCCCTTATACAGTTGATGAATTAATTAAAAACTACCCAATAGCTTCTGCTAAATGTAAAGAAGATCCTGAATTTTATAAAAAGTCACAAGATTTTTTAATTCAATTACAAAATCATACACCAGGTATCTATGATTTATGAAAATACTTTAGAGAGCTTTCAGTTCAAAAGTACTTTTTAAAATTAACTGATTGGTTAAATGTCCACATGGATTATTGATATGGAGAAAGTAGTGCTGATGAAGCTGTTAATTTTCTAATTAAAGAATTTGATAAAAAAAATATTTTTACTGAAAGTGATGGTTGTAAAATTATTAACATCACTGAAAATTTTAAAGGTAATAAAACACCACCATTTATTATGGTTAAATCTAATGGTACTGTCAAATATGAGGCAACAGATTTAGCTACTATATATAACAGAACAATAGAATTTAAACCTGATAGAATATTTTATGTAATTGATAAAAGACAAGAAATGCAAATGTTCTTAGTTTTTAATGCTGCTGAATCTACAGGTATTTATAAACAAGATAAATGTGAATTTTTAGGTTTTGGTACAATTAATGGTGATGATGGCTTGCCATTAAAAACAAGAGCTGGTGGTGCAGCAACTGCATTAGGTATTATTGAAGAAGTTGAAACTGCAGCTGCAGTTTCATTTGAAAATAACAAAAAAAATCTTTCTTTAACTGAAGAAGAGAAAAAAGATATTATTTATAAAATTTCTTTGGCATCATTAAAATTTGCTGACCTTGCAAATTTTAGAGAAAATGATTATATTTTTACACCAGATAAATTTGTTAAGTTTGAAGGTAAAACTGGTTGCTATGTTTTATATACTGCAGTAAGAATGAATTCAATATTAGAAAAAAATTCAATCAAGGAAAATTCTAAAATTATTATTTCTAATGAATTTGAAAAAAATATTGTTCTTAAAATGTTAGAATATTCTGATATCATTGATCAGGCATGAGAAAAAAGAGGAGTTGATGGCATATGTGTTTATGTGTATGAACTTTGTCACTTATTAAATATTTTTTATACTAATTGTCAAGTTAACAATGAAGAAAACGAAGATATTAAAAATTCAAGATTGTTATTATTAAAAATATTTAAAAATATTGTCAATAATTTTGCTGAAATCATTGGTATCTATATTCCAAACAAAATGTAATTATGTTCAAATTGAAAAAATCACAAATTCCAAATATTTTAACAATTATTAGAATGATCCTAGCAATTGTTGTTTGTGTATTTTTGTTTGTTCCATTTGGTAATATTATTTACCATATTAAAACAGATTTTAGACTTTCTTTCTTATTGGCAGGTATATTGTTTGCAATTGCTTCAATAACAGATTTTTTAGATGGTTATTTAGCAAGAAAATATAATTGAGTATCTGATTTTGGTAAATTGTGAGATCCAATTGCCGATAAGGTACTAACAAATTCAGTAATTATTATTTTTGCTATTCAAGGATTAGTTCCAGGATTTGTGCCAGTTGTTTTTATTGCCAGAGATACAATTGTTGATGCTACAAGAATGATTGCTTCTTCAAAAAATATTATCATTCCAGCTAATATTTTTGGGAAATTAAAAACTATGACAATGATGATTTCTCTAGTAGTTGTATTTTTTGTTTTAAATTCAGTAGATTCTACTGATTTACTATATTATTGAATATTGCAAAATGGACTTGTTTTAATTTCTTTGCTTTTAAGTGTAATGAGTGGTTTTATTTATGTTTATAAATATATTAAATTAAAAAAATAATGTTTGCTTTATATTTTATCTTTCCATTAATATTAATATGCTTGATATTATTAAATATTTATTTTATTTTCATGTACTTAAATTTAAAATTTTTATTTTATAAAAAGAATGATGAAAATAAAATAGCAACATTTTTACTAGTAATTTTCATTATTATGATGATTGTTGCATTAGTATTGGTGATAATTAATTTTAATGTTGTTGAAACACCAGTTTTTATTATATGTTTTTTAATTATTTTTATTTTGTTATTATCTAATGCTTTTGTTTTCAAATTCATACAAAATAAAAAGCAATGCAATTATTTGCACTTAATTTCCAATATTATCTATGAAGATTTTGAAAAATATTTATATTTAAAAGAATATGAATATATAGATTCCAAAATATCAAAAAAAATTAAAAATGAAACAGAAAAATTTAATGCAACTTTTTCTAAAACTTTGGAATTAAACAAGTTAAAACCTGAAGAATATGTTTTTGATTTAGTGTTATTTTTACAAAATATCACAGTTTTTAATATTAATACAAATAAATATCTTTTCATTAATTTTATTAAGAATATGATTAAAGTTAAAGAATTGTTAAAAAATCAAAAATAGGATTTTATTATTTTTTTAAAATACCTGCAAAGTCTTTATATTTTTTAATTATTTTATCTTTTGGTATATTGGAAAAATTTTTAATTAAAATTCCACCATAAAAATCATCAGAAAGTTTAATTATTTTATCCTTTTTGATATCAAAATATTTTAAAATTGTGCTAACATCAGTTGTTGATAAAACATTTTTATTTCTAAAAGAATTAATATCACTAATATTTTCCTTTTTTTTATAATCAGATGATAAACTATTCAACTTGTTGCAAATAATCGCTGTTGGGAAATTTCTACCATTATTATCATTATCGTAATAAATTGCCTTTGTCAAATAAATATACAATAAATCAAATTTATTTAAAAAATTATTGGCAGTGAATCCAGCAATAGCTAATGCAAATACTAAATTTGAGCGTAAGGAATTAATATATTTGATAATTTCAATAGCTTTTGAATAAGGTGTATTATCAAAAAGAAAAGCATTATTAAATAATTCTTTAGGTATTTTGAAAAAATCATACATTTTAATGTCAGTATTATAAGTATCAGGTATGTCTTCTAATGTTAAAATTTCTATATTCAAATTCAATTCTTTAATTGCTTCAATTACACCAATATACATGCCATATGAGCTATTTTGGGTAAAGCCTAAAATTATTCTTTTAAATTCATGATGTTTAAGATTATTTCAAGTTAATAAAAAAGAAGACTTGGCTAATTCTTTTGGAGTAAAATGATTATTATGATGTTGAACGTTAGCCACTATTAAATTTGGTGCATGCGAAGGGACTTGAACCCCCACATCGTTAAATACTAGATCCTAAGTCTAGCGCGTCTGCCATTCCGCCACGCATGCTCTTAATATAATTATAAACATTATACTTAATTACAAATTAAGTAATTAATCATGTAAGTGTGAAAATGCTTTATTAGCTTCTGCAGTTTTGTGCATATCATCTTTTTTCTTAACAGATGCACCAACACCATTTGAAGCATCAATTAATTCATTAGCTAATCGATCAATCATTTCCTTTTCATTACGGTCTCTTGAACTTTCAATTAATCAACGTAATGATAAAACAGTTCTTCTTTTTAAACCAACTTCCATAGGAACTTTAAAGTTACTTCCTCTAACACGTTTAGTTTTTAATTCAACACTTGGACCAACATTTTCCATTGCTTTAGTAAAAATTGTATATGGATCTTTTTTTGTTTTTTCAGCAACTTTATCAAAAGCTCCATATACAATCCTTTGCGCTAAACCTTTTTTACCTTGTAACATAATCATGTTGATTAATTTAGCAATATTTAAATCATTAAATTTTGGATCTGGCAAGATACTTCTTGGAACTGCATTACCTTTTCTCATTATTTCTTACCTCCTGGGGCAACAGCATTTTTCTTAATACCATATTTAGAACGTTGTTGTTTTCTAGGTCCTTTTTGGAAAGAAGCATTATTAACACCTTGAGTATCTAAAACACCACGTACAATGTGATATCTAACACCTGGTAAATCCTTAACACGTCCACCACGTACTAAAACAACACTATGTTCTTGTAAGTTGTGACCTTCACCTGGAATATAAGCAAGTACTTCTTTTTTATTTGTTAATCTAACCTTAGCATATTTACGTTGAGCTGAGTTTGGTTTTTTTGGAGTCATAATACCCACACGGATACAAACACCACGTTTAAATGGACTATGACGTGTTTTGAATTTTGTCTTTAAAGAATTAAAATCTTCTAATAAAGCAGGAGAAGAAGATTTAAAAAACTTTGGTTTTCTTCCATCACGAATTAATTGTTGAATTGTAGGCATCGTATATTTTTATTATATAATATTATTGAACTATGACAAGAGAACAAATAATTTCACACTTCAAAGATGCTTTAATTGAAAATGATATTACTACTTCTTTTGAATCAATTAAAAGCTCTAAATCCTTAAAGGAATCTGGTATAGATTCAATACAAGCAATGAGTATTATTGTTTCTATGGAAGAAAAATTAAATGTAAGAATTGATGATGAAAAATTAAAAAATTTAAGTGATTTTAATAGTTTAATTGCTTTATTTGAGGAAATTGCTTAGTTTAATTTATTTTTTATAAATTTAACTTTTATTAAAATGTAATTTTAGTTATTACTATATTATTGGGTTCCTAATTTTAATTTTTCTAAGCCCCAATATTATTAGAAGCAAAAAAATATATTTTAAAGCTAGATTGACATTATTTTTAACTTAACATTATCTGTCTGTGCAAAATACTAAATTAAAAAAGTAAAATGTTTATTATGCCCAATGGCAATTATTATAATTTCATTAATAAATGATATTCGTAGATGAGTGCAAATTAAAGCTTAAGGCTGGTAATGGAGGGAATGGTGTTGTTTCATGGAGACATGAAAAACACGTTGCTGAAGGTGGACCTGATGGAGGAAATGGTGGAAACGGGGGGAATGTTATTTTTGAAGGTGATCATAATTTGAATAACCTTTATGAATTAAAATTCAACAAATATATTTTTGCCCAAAATGGTGAAAATGGTAAGGGTGAAAAAAGAAACGGCCATAATGGTAATGATATCATTGTAAAAGTGCCTTTAGGCACAAGTGTTTACAATGCTAATACCAATGAAATTATTGATGATATTTTAATTGATAAATATCAAAAAATTGTTTGTAATGGCGGTAAGGGAGGATGGGGTAATGCGTTTTTTAAATCTGCTAAAAACAGAATCCCAACATTGCATGAAAATGGTGATATTGGAGATGAGATTGATGTAATATTAAAACTTAAATATATTGCCGATGTTGGAGTTATTGGTTTACCAAATGCTGGCAAATCTACATTTGTCAATGCGATTACTAATTCAAAAGCAAAAATAGGTAATTATCAATTTACCACTTTAACACCCAACTTGGGAACATATAATTTCGGTGACAATAAAACAATTGTATTTGCTGATATACCCGGTCTAATTGAGGGAGCATCAGCAGGAAAAGGTTTAGGACATGAATTTTTAAAGCACATTGAAAGATGCGAAATTCTAATTCATTTAGTTAGTTTAGAAAATGAAAATCTGTTTGATACTTATAATGCTATTAATAATGAACTTAAACTTTATTCTTCAGCACTTATTAATAAAAAAATATTCATTGTAATTAATAAGATCGATATTGAAGAAGAAAATATAAAAATTATTGAGTTTAAAAAACATTTTAAGGATCAAAAGATATATGAAATATCTGCCAAGAATAAACTTAATCTTGACATTTTATTAAAAGATATTGAACAAAGCTATGTTGAATTTTATGCCAATAAAAATAACATTGTTGATGACACTAATAATAATATTAAAGTAATTGAACTAGTTCAGGAAATTGATTATGCGAAAGAACTACAAATTAAACAAATTTCCAAAAATACTTTTTTAGTTGATTCTAAGTACTTAGAATATTGATCAAACAAGATACCCTTAGATACAGATGATAATATGATAAGGTTTAATCAAAAATTAGCCAACCTTAAAGTAGAGGAAAAAATTAAAGAAATGGGTGGAAAAAAAGGTGATACGATGGTAATTGGTAAATTAGAATTAGTTGTTGATTAATTGGCTGGGTTAGAACGATTCGAACGTTCGGATGTCAGAGTCAGAATCTGAAGCCTTACCACTTGGCTATAACCCAATGTACTATATTTATTATCTAACAATATATGAATTTTAATATCTAATCTTAGATTGAATGATAATATTTTTTCTAAAATATTGAATATTTTGTTTGGAATTAACCAATATAGCATGAAAAAAAGAGGCTAATTACAATTGCATTAGATAAAAAATTATTTATTATACTCAAAATTTTTATTTAAGAATATTTTTAAATGCAAAATAACTTTTAGCATACTTTAAGCATATGAAAATATTTTTAACAAATACAACGCATCAAGATGTTATTGGACGAGGTGCCTTTCATTATGTGGTATCAGATCAAAATGATCAAAATTTAGTACATGTAAAGCCTAAATCCACACCAGCATTCCTACCAGCACATGATATAGATTCTTTTCTATTTACTTTGATGAAAGCAGGTAAATTTGACCCAGCAAACAATACTATTGATATTGATGAGGGAAAACTTTATCTATTATTAGCAACTTCTAATTTAGCTAGTTATGTACCAATATTTTTAAAAGAACATAATTCATTCCGATCATTAGTTGATTTTGATAATCCAACAGTCTCTAAGGTACATGAAATAGGTTTTGGATTAAATTTTGATAGTTCTGGTAAAATGTTTTTCTCAACAACTGTTGTTGAAACAAGGGCAAAAGGTGTAACATGTGTACCAATAGATAATCAAACACCTGCTGGATTACCTAATCCATATTTTCATAATTTTGTTAAAATTAACCCTATCATTGATGCTACATATAGTACTTTTTTAGCATTTTCAAATTTGCATAACAGTGGTGTTGTTCATGCAGATCCACACAGAGGTAATCGAATTTTAGAATGAGATAATGGCTGAGTAGTAACGTTTATTGATACTGATTCATTGGTGGCAATACCTAATGAAGCTAAAAATGATTTAGTATTAATGGCAAATTTAAGAGCTGATGCATTTGGGTCATCATTATTATTCATGCTTGAACAGATAGAAAAATCATTGAAACAATCAGACACCAAAGCAGCATTCTTTGATGAATTTAAAGAATTTGCAGATTGACAATTATCTGAATTAGGTTTTACGAGAGATGAAAGCAACATGAGTTTTTCAAGAACTTCAATTTTTGATAAACATGTACTTAGCGAAGAAAATTTTGATATTTTAAAGAAGAATGTGAAAATATTTTTACATAGTAAAAATTTATTATCCCCAGAAGAACTTAATGATTTAGCCCCAAATGATAGATACCAAAATTTTAAAACTAAAGAATTTCCATTGATGATACATGAAAAAAGAATAAAAGCAGATTTTTGAACTTTAAAAATTATTAATTCTATGAGCTATGCTACAACTCAAAATCCTTTTTGTCCTGTTCCAGCAGAAGACGATTTATGAGCTATTAAACAAAGCTGTCCACATATAGAAATATGCCATACCATTGAAGATATAGAAACTGGAAAAGGAAAATGGATTGCCGTGGACAAAGCACAATGTAAAACCTTCATAATAGATGAATCTGAAGCAAAGGAATATATAAATACACATGGTGAGGAAAAATTTATTGGACACATTTTACCATGCAATAAAAATTTAAATATTAAAGCACAATATATAACTAGTATGACATTTGAACGAAAAGAAAATCTATTAGTATATACAGGCCTTGAAATACCAAAAGAATATGTCATGCAATATAAAAATAGGCATAAGCATGTTATGGATGAAATGACTAGACCAGTGCAAAGTATTTTTAAACAAACACATGCATCCTTCTCATGTGTGGGTGATGCATTAGTGGATGCACATGAAAAGTTAAAAGTGAGTCAACAACAAAGATTTGTAGTGCCGCAATCTGTATTAATTGAACAAAATAGATTTATCCAATCTGCTAACACCACTTTATCTAACCCTTCACGAATAACACAAGAAAAGTCAAAACATTCATTAATTTTAAAAATGCATAATTCTAATTTACAGGTAAAACAAACAAAATTATACCAAAATATTCATTTCCAAACTTTTTATGATAAATGAAAAGATGTATACAGTAACATTGCTTTTGCCAATTCTTCAAAAGTAAGAAAAAAATTAGTAAAGGATAAAGAAAAAGATGCACAATATGATAATAACTTAGTTATTATCAACTCAACCAAATTGAGAACTCTTGACGTATATGGTAGAACTGTTACTGTAGAATTAAATACTTTGGGTTCAGGATGTAGCAGATATGTTAGAGATGTTAATGGTGAAATAATGTTTAAAAAAAGAACAAATAGCTGAGGAGATACTTCAGACTTATCAAAAAATGAAAAGAAAAACGAAAAAATTGATTTATTTCTGAGATATGCTAATACAGAAGAAAAAATTAATGGAATAAAAAAAGGTATTGAAAATAATGGAGAATTAACTGAAGATAATATCAATGATTTTATAAGCAAAAATGGAACTACATTGGATTTTTTAGGACTACAGAATACAAATATTCATGGGAAACTTGCAAGTTGTGGATTCTGTCCATGACAAATTTCATTAGGTTCAAAATTATTAGGTGCTATTCATAAATGTCAGTCACAAAATCCAAATGAAGCAGCTGCATTACAAAAAATATTTACTAAAACTGTAATGGATACAAATGGTAAGGCTATTGATGTCAATAAATTATTAACACACCATTTACCAAAACTACAACAAGATATAATGAAATTAACACTTAATGCAGGTTTAATAACTTTAATACCAGAGACTACAAATGAATTAATTGAAGCAAATGAACAATTTGCGCAGAGTATTTCTGAACATGTTCCAATAACTATGATACAATTGGAAACTGATAAAGAACATTTATCAACTAGTGCTAAGTTTGAAAAGGAATCGAAAGATAAGCAAGTCAAAATGCAACAAGAACTACAAGTAAACACAGATCTTGATATGGAAATTGATTCACAATTTCAATAATAAAGTCAAATTTTAATATATATAATTTTGCTTATTGTACTGCGTGTGCATGCGTGCATATGTAACAATAAAATGGATTTTTGTGTTTGAAAAATTATAAATAATACATATGGATAAAACTTTAATTACCAATAATAAAGCACATATTAATTATTTTGAAATTGATAAATATGAGTGTGGCATTGTGTTAAAAGGTAATGAAGTTAAATCATTATTTAACTCACAAGCAAACATTACTGATAGCTATGTTCTTATTTCACATGATGAAGCATATATTGTTAATATGTACATTGCACCTTATGAAAAGCACAATACATTTTATAAAATATTACCCACAAGAAGGAGAAAATTATTATTAAATAAGTCTGAAATAATTAAAATAAGTCATCAAATTAAGAAATATCATTTGACCTTAATTCCAACAATTGCTTATGTTAAAAATAATAAAATTAAGATTAATGTCATCTTGGCAAAACATAAAAAAAGTCATGACAAACGAAATGATATTAAAAATAAACAGAATGACAGATATTTAAGCAAAGTAGCTAAATATATCAAACAAATTTAATTATTTTTCAATATGTTCTCATTGATCGCTTGAGCAATAGCTTGTGCATTATCACCAGTTACTAAAGTTAAATTATTATTATTTTTAATAAAACCATAAACATTAATCATATTAAAATCTTCTTTAGAAATTTCTGAAGCTTTTTTAAGGACAAATTTTAATGTTGAAAGTTCAGCATTAATTGAGACAATATTTTCTTTACCACCAACAGCATTTACTAAATCATTTAAATCGAAATCAATTTTTTCAGAAACAGTAAGTTTATTTTTGTATGTTAAAACATTACTTTTAGCTTTGGATCTGTAATAAAAATACACCAATCCAAAACTGAATATATAGCTTAAATAGTATGCAAATTTTTTCATTACAACAATTATAAAAAATTTTTGGTCAATATTTGTATTTTCATAAATAAAATTTTTCATTATTTTTTAATAATGTTTATAATATAGGCATTATGGAAACCAAAAAACCAACAGTTATTCTTACAGGATTACAACCATCAGCTGATAATTTGCACTTAGGGAATTATTTCGGAAGTTTAAAACCATTAGTTGATTTACAAAATGATAAAACTGTTGAAAACAAAATTTTGTATTTGTTTTGTGCTGATTTGCACACAATTACTGTTCCAACTGAATCTGGTAAATTTCCTATTGCTCAACGAAAAAATAATTTAATTTGTACTTATGCGGCTGCAGGTATAGATCTAACAAAAACACGTTTGTTTTATCAATCTGACGTTCCAGCTCATACAAGTTTGGGATGAGTATTAATTTGTCACTCAACTTTAGGTGAATTATCGCGTATGACACAGTACAAAGACAAAAGTAATAAACAAGAAAAGGCAAATGGTACACAAATGATTCCAACAGGTTTATTAGTTTATCCACCTCTAATGGCTGCTGATATTTTGCTATATGATGCTGATCTTGTACCAGTTGGTAAAGATCAAAAGCAGCATGTGGAACTTACTAGAGACTTAGCAATTAAATTTAATAAAAAATATGGAGAAACTTTTAATTTACCAGAATATTATGCAACTAAAGAAACTGCTGTTATTTATGATTTAGTTTCCCCAGAGCATAAGATGTCAAAATCAAATCCTGTTAAAGGTACTATTTTTTTAACTGATAGTGTTGAAGAAATAACTAAAAAAATAACTGCTTCTATCACAGACTGTGACAATAAGGTTATTTTTGATGAGAAAAAATTAGGTACAAAATTAGGTGGTATTTCTAATTTAATGATTATTTATAAACTATTAACAAACATGGATTATAAAGATCAAGAAGCAAAATTTGCTAATATTAAAAATTATGGAGAATTTAAAAAAGAAGTCATTGCTGAAGTTGTTTCTTTTTTAACTAAATTCCAAAAAGAATATAAAAATGCGCAAGATAACATCGAGTCATTAAAAAAACAAATAGAAAAAAATGCTGAAATTTGTAGAGAAATTTCAAATAAAAAAATCGAAGATGTTTATAAAAAAATTGGAGTTAAATAAAATTAAATACTTTTTAAAAGTCTTTTTAACTCAACAGAATATTCCAATGGTAATTCATTATCAAAATCATTGATGAAACCTAAGCTAATGATATCATTAATTTCTTTTTCCTTGAAACCTTTACATTCTAAGAAAAATTTCTTTTCTTTATCAATAGTAGAAACTTTAGCTTCATGTTTGATGTAAGAAGTGCTGTTAGCTAATATTTCTGTTGGAATAGTTTTAGATGACGACAATTCATCCAACAGCAAAGTATCACACACAACCTCTGCAAAACTATTTGCTGAATTTGATTTAATATCAACTAGACCACGATAATTGCTAATACCATTTTTTTTGGCAATTGTTTTAGAAATTATTTTGCTATGTGTGTTGCTACCAATATGAATCATTTTGGCTCCTGTGTCTTGAATAATGTTTTTATTTGACACTGCAATGCTCACACATTTTGCATATGATTTATCACCTTTTAAAATTGTGCATGGATATTTCATATTTAGTTTTGAACCTAAATTGCCATCAATTCATTCCATACTACCATTTTTCTCAACAATACATCTTTTGGTTACTAAATTCAAAACATTGGCACTTCAGTTTTGAATTGTAGTATATCGACATTTTGCATTTTCTTCAACAAATACTTCAACTACTGCTGCATGGAGGTTATTTTTATCATATATTGGTGCTGTACAACCCTCAATATAATGCAGAGATGAGTTCTTATCACAAATGATTAATGTTCGCTCAAATTGACCCATACTTTGTTTATTTATTCTAAAATATGCTTGTAATGGTTTATCAAGTTTTACATTTTGTGGGACATAAATAAAACTTCCGCCTGAAAATACAGCAGTATTTAATGCTGCATATTTATTATCAGCAAGGCTTACTAATTTAGTAAAATATTTTTTCACTAAATCTGAATGGTTTTTAATAGCTTCATCAAATGAACAGAAAATGACACCTTTTTCATCAAGTTCAGATTTTAATTGATGAATAATAGATTCACTGTTATATTGATCATTAATACCATTTAAATATTTAGCTTCTTCAATAGGAACTTTCAATTTTTTAAATTCATTAAGTATTTTTTTAGGCAATTCCTTATTTTTTTCAATATTTGAAAAATAATAGATGTAATTACTAAATTTGATAAAGTCCAATTTTGGTCCTCATGTTGGATTTTTAAGCTTTAAAAATATTTCATAAGCTTTTAGTCTTATATCTAAGACCCATTGTGGTTCATTTTTAATTTTAGAAATAGTTTTTATAACATCAACATTTAAGCCTTTTTTAACATTTTTCATAGTTTAATAAAATTATATTTTATAATTATTTTAAGTATTATGGAAAAACTGGCAATAATAGTTGATAGCTCTTCAAATATTGTTAATGGGCAATTTAAACATGTATACATGATGCCATTAATTATTACAGAAACAAAAGATGGTAATTATAAAGAATATAAGGATATTGTTGATATTAATTTAAATGACATATCTAATAAATTATTAAATGGCGATGTTTTAAAAACATCACAAAGTTCATTAGGTGATAATGTTAAGTTAATTGAGGATTTATTGCAAAAATACGAAAAAGTTGTTGTTTTTACACTTAACAAAAAACTTTCTAATAATTTTGAAAATTGAAATTTATTAGCTTCTGAATATGAAGGCAGGGTTTTTAATATTGCTAATAGTATGATGGCTGAATATCAAATATGAACTATTCAAGATTTATATCCTAAACTTTTAGATCAAACTTTGACAGTTGAAGAAATTGAAGAATATATGATTGAGGCTAATAAAAAAAGGTTAGTTGCTCTAATTGTACCAGATTTAAAATTTTTAATTAGAGGTGGTAGAATCAAAAAGATTGCTGGAGCTGTTGCTACATTATTGAATTTTAAAATTGTCATTTCTTTGGATACTGATGGTTTAAATTTTTATGGTAAAGTTATAAAAACTTCACAACTTCCTGGTAAAATTAAGGAATTATTTGATGAAAAAATAGATTTTGAACACAAAAAAGTTAAAAGAGTTTGCTTTGCAAGTTCTGAATTTCATGACAAAAAATATGATTTTGAAGGTTTAAAAGAAGATTTAATGAAATATTTTGGATTTAAAGATGTTGGAAAAGCAACAATGCCAGGTGTGGTTATGGTCCACACTGGTCCTAATTATTTTGCAGTAGGAATTGAAATTGAATAATGCCTAGAACTAGTGCAATATTAAATACACTACTAGCATTTATATTATTCCTGTTGCTAACTGTTGCATTTTTTATAGTATATAAATATATCCACACTTTAGGTATAATACTATACCTTATCATTTTACAAATTACATGTGTTTGTTTTGCCTTTTATATTTTGTGTTCTAAAAAAAGACACATCAATACCAAAACTTGTTGGTTATTTGGCATATTGTTATTAAATATCTTTGGTGTAATAATATTTATAAGTGTTGGGGTATCACCTTTTTCAGAAAAAAATAAAAAAAATTTTCTAATCCATCGACAAAGATATTTAATGTTTGAAGATTATACGCATTCGAAAAATTATGAAAAAAATACTATTTTTTCATATGCATTACATATGCAACACTCACCAATATATAAAAATAATACAATTGATTTAATTGATAACAATGTATTGTTATTGAAACACATGTTAAAATTAATTAGAGAAGCAGAACATCATATTCATATTTCAACCTACATTATTCATAATGGAATAATGTTTGATATATTAGCTAATGAATTAATTAAAAAAGCAAAAGAAGGTGTTAAAATACGTATTATGTATGATGATTTTGGAGCCAAAAAGGGTTTGGATAAAAAAATAATAAAGATTTTAGAATCACATAAAATACAAATTAAACCATTTAATATTTTGGGTTATATTACTTTTAATTCATTAACTAATTATCGTAACCACAAAAAAGTTTTTATCGTTGATAATAAATATGCTATTTATGGTGGAAGTAATATTGGAGATGAATATTTAGGTATCAGTAAATTATATAATTCTTTTACTGATACAAACTTTGTTGTTAAGGGCGAAATAGTCACATCGCTTAATGCATCATTTATCCATGATTGGGATAAATATGCTTGTGGAGATAGATTTAGTATGGAACAGTTAAAAATTTATTTAACACCACATAAAACAATTTCTAATGCCAATGCACAATTCATTAGTGCTTTACCAGATTATAGGGATAATTCTATTTACAATAGTTATGTTCAATTATTTATTAATGCTAAAAAATCAATTAAATTAATAACACCATATTTCAATCCCCCAAATGATTTTTTTAATGCATTAGAAATTGCTGCAGCAAATGGTGTAGAGATTGAAATTATTACACCAGCTGATAATGATGATAAAAAGTATGTACAATTTATGAACAGAAGTAATTATGCTAAAATGTTAAATTTAAAATGTAAAATTTATGAGCTTTCTGGTTTCATACATTCAAAATTTTTATTAATTGATGATCAATATGTTTTCACTGGTTCAAGTAATATTGATTTCCGTTCCTTCTTTATTAATTTAGAATCATCATTATTAATAGAATCAACAATTTTAAATTCTAAATTGAATAAACAATTTGAAGAATATAAATCACAAGCTACTTTATTTACAAAGAGATTAATTGATGATTTTTTTAATAGAAGAAATAAATTTATTGCTTCTTTATTAAATGTATCAAAACCATTGTTGTAGTAACTACAGCAAATATTTCTAATTTATTTTATTAATTATTCATTTCAAGTAATTTCCAATCTTAGATTTCAACTAAATTAACATTTTTACTTATAGTAATAAAATAATATAAAAATAATTAAAAATATTAAAGTATAAAAATGTTATGAAAAAAGGAATTAAATTATTCGCAAATTTATTATTAGCGACAGCAATTGCTACTACTATACCCTTAACATTAACTAATTGTTTTAAAAAGAAAGAAATTTCATACATGTTTAATTTTACCTTTAATAGTGATCAAAATAACAATAATCATACAATTGAAGCAATTGAGGATTATTTAAATGAACATGCAATTACACCAAGTTTTAATTCATTTAGTGTTGATGCTAACTATATAGACACTAATGGTCATGAAATAAGCATACAAAAAAATGGCTCACCACTTATTTCCAATGTCTACAATGTTTCTGATATTGTGACACAAGATGGTACTACAGGAAATATTTATGATTTTAATGGTTCAAGTGAAATAAGATCAGATGGTAAAGAATATGAATATGATGAAGCATCACATGCTATTGTAGAAGTTATCGAAACAATAGATACAAATAAATGAAATCCATATAATTATGATGTCGAAAGCTCGTATCTTGAAGCAAAAAGTAATGATGCAAAAGATTTATTGTTCAATGAAAGTTTTTTACAATTATATATAAATTCTCTTGTGAATACATATAAAAATGATGTTATTCAAGAAAAAGTTATTTTTTCTTCTGAGTACAATGCAGAAGAAAAAATATTGAATTCAATGTATATTGGTTTTACCAATGCGGATAATACATTAATGCTTAAAAATGTAATAAATATAAAAACTTCAAATACTAGATTAAGTGCAATCACAGAATATCTTAAAGTTATTTATTCGCCTGATGAAATTACATTTGAAAGAGAAATATGATTAAATGATTCATTATTTATTAAAATACATAAACATCCTATTCTTAAACAAAATGATACTTGA
Organism: Mycoplasmataceae bacterium; assembly: GCA_031255095.1. Taxonomy (GTDB): domain Bacteria; phylum Bacillota_I; class Bacilli_A; order Mycoplasmatales; family Mycoplasmoidaceae; genus Malacoplasma_A. Next base: position 16,540 of record JAIRTE010000047.1, on the reverse strand, counting down.
AGTGTGCAATGGCAAAAGAATAATAGTAGTTATTTTGTCGAAAATGGTGATTTTGGTTTTGAGCTTGCGTATACAGATTGGGATAATGTTAAAGCATTATTTGTGCCCACAATACCAGCATTACAATCATAATTTTACTCCAAAAATAGTGTTTTAAGAAAATTGAACATATATTTAATTTTAATTTTGTGAAATGTAAAAAGAATTTTACATAGGAGACATCAAATGTGTGCAAAAATTTTCAACAGGTTTAATTTCAATTTTTCTAATGATGACTAAATATTCCTTCTAAAAAATCTTCATATAAAGATTTAGATGCAGCAGCATTTGTATGTTTAAAGCTAAATGGTTCAAATTGTGGACTATATATAGTAGGTGGTGAAAGTATATCAACCATAACACCTCAGTAATATCCCACTAAATTTTCTTCACTATCTATTGCCATACTTCCACTAGCTCCCCCACCATGATAGTAAAGTGGACTGTGTTGTGTAACATCATATTGTGGACCAGAAATAGTATCTCCATTACTTCATGATGTATCATTAATTTCATGATTTTGAGTATTATGTATAAATTTTTCTTCCGTAAAATCAATAGTTGTTGAGCCAAATTCTCAATGTGGTCTGACTGACCTATTACCAGCAACATCACTTAATGGGTAACCACCTGTATATATTGTTTCATTTTTTTGTAATGATTCAAAAGTTCGTATTCCATTGAACAATAAACCACTATGTCTAGAAGCATAAATATTTAAATTATTTAAACGTGTTCTAAAACTATCAGCTTCAGGTTTTTCTGATGCAACAGCATGAGAAAAATCTACTTCAATAATACTAAAATCTACACCTATCGATTTTGAACCATTAAAAGTGTACATACAATCTGATCATTGTGGTGTTTTATCTTCATAAACAACTAAATTTGCATAGGAATGCACAGCTGGTGTTTTTCCATGATCAACAATTGTTGATAACATAAATTCTTTATTTGCAACACTAGACACATGCATATTAGTACCTAAATAATATTTATAATCGTTATTGTTTCCAATTGTGGCATCAGCGATCAATCATCCAGTGCCTACATATGAATTATTAGTTCCCATTTCAGTACCCTCAATACTAAAAGTTCTATCATAGATAAATTGTTCTAAAGATTTAAAATTAAATTTTCCATGAATAATTTTTGGGACATAATTTGGTTTAACAAATTCTAATTCAAAATTGTAACCATCAAAATATGTGTTAACAATATTATTAGTATGTAATAATAATTTATTACCACTAATACTCAAAAGCGGTGTGTCCATATTATCTTGTGTTATAATACTTCACAACCCACCTTGTGTAATGTCATGAGTATTGGCATCTGTTGCTTTTAATAAATATTCTTTATTAACAATTTCATCATCTACTTTTGTATATTCAAATTCATAAGTTTCAGTTTGGCTACCAACCCCAATTGTTTGGACAACAGCATTATTTATTCTAAACATTATTGTGTAATCATAAATATAATCATCATAACTAAAACTTATTGATAATGTATATGTACCAGTTGAAGTATTATTTTTAACTATTAATTTATTATTATTAATTTCAAAATTATCATCATAACTGTTTGTTAATAAATTAAATTCTCCCTCAATTGAATTTGTACCTATTTGGGCAGTTAAGTTAATTTCTTTATTTTCAAATTCATTAAAATTAATTTCATATAGATCAGCATTAACATCATCTAAAGAAATCATTGGTATTTCTAGTGGAATTTCACTCTCCGAAACATTAATCATAACATTAAATTCTGTTGCTTCATAATTTGGTGATTCAGCGATTATTGTTATATTTTTAGACACAATATCTTCATCAATTTTGACAATTAAGAAATTTTCAAAAATTTCAATGTCATTGGAAGTATATTCCTTAAGGAAAAAACGAACATTTTCTGTAATTTTAATATTAGCATTTATAGCAGCTAAATGTAATTCTTTTTTAACACCTTTTTGTACATATACATTAAGATTAAGATTATTATCGATTCGGATGTTGTCAATTGAACCTTTTTCAATGTTAACAGTAATGTTAACATTTGTTGAATAATATCCACTATCATAAAATTGTAATATCAATTTATGTTCACCAAGTTTTGCATGTGGAGGAACTATTAAGTGATTATTAATAATTTTAAAATTTTCCTTACCACTAATTATTGTTCACCACCCTTCAACTGTAGTGTTATCTGGTCTTTGAATTTCTAAATTTATTTTTTGTTCAACATTACAATATTCCAGTATTTGTGTATTTGCATTACGTTCAGAACCAAATAAAAAAACTGGAGTAATTGCTTTCTTGGAAACATTTATAACTATATTTTCAGTTTGTATACCAGCACTAGTATTTCATTGAAATTGCAAATAGTTTTTGCCTATTGGTGCCCTATAATTTACTACTAAAGATATTTTTTCAATAAGAAAACTATTAACAAGTGTTCTTTCAATTGAAAAAAATTCAGTACTAGCACCATGTAATTCTAATTCAGTATGACGCTTTAATGTATCATTTAATAAAATTTCGATTTTCTTATCTTGATGATTTGCGGGTGTTTCATCTTCATTAAACTCAACCTCAATATTATTTAAAGCTTGGTTTTTAATACTAATATTTGGTGTAGTATCATTTTTAATATCCTGTTTGTCTTCTGCAGTACAAGAGGTAAGGGTAGAAACAATAGGCAAAATTGGAGCACTTAAAAATATTAATAATTTTATTTTTTTCATTACATGCTAATTATAATTTTTAATCAAAAACTATATTTCATTTAGCAGGTACTCCATAATCATTATGGAATTTTTCAGTTAAACTATTCATTTCCGTATCAGATAAATGTCTAGCAATAATATGGAAATTTCTTATTTCAGTATCATTGCTAAATAAGCCTTGAAAGGCTAAATGTGAAATATTTGGAATATTATAATCGATGTGGAAATATATATTTCTAATACGCGACATACAATTTTCAAAAATATTTGGACCAATTGAAACAATATTATCATAAAAATATATATTTTCAAATTCTTTCTGTCCAAACATATAATTATTACCTTCAAGAGTGTTGGCAAATGCTTTTTCACCTATAATAGATAATGTTTTAGGTAAATAAAAGTTTTGCGTTTGAATTGCAATATATTTCATTTCAGGATACTGAATTTCATTAAATTTATAAATATGTTTTTCATTGTTAAATTCATGATAAAGAAAACTTGGTCATTCAACATTTCGATATGTAGAATTTACTCCACCATCGATATATGAACCAAACTTCATAGTAATTTGAGGTTCAGCAGTTGTTACAGGAGCTCGCAATTTATATACATCATCAGTTTGTGATATATTATCATCTAAAAAATTATTCTCTAATATATCATCACGATATCCTGATCAATCATTTCCAACCATTGTTTTAGCATTTAATGGAACAGGACCAATAGTTATTTTTTGTCGATTAACTAAATATTCATCAACAAAAGTATTTATATAAAAATCTTTTGGATGTTCGATATTAACATCTAATAGTTTAAATGAAGTTATACCATTGATATTAGGTATTGGATAATAAAATGGACTTGTTAAGTCATCTTTATCACGTTCAGTTCTGTTAACGTATGAACCATCATTATAAGACGCTAAACTTACAAAATATTCTTTTCACTGTTTACCTGATTGAAGATCAATATCAGTAATTACATGACGTAATTTAGCAGTATCTGTATAAAAACCATTAATATTAGAAGTTTGTACAGTAATGTCAGAATATGATTTTGAAAAAAATGATGTCTTTGCACCATTATCCATGATTGTTGTGGAATAAGTGTTTTGTGAATATAAAAGATTTTTGCTTAATACCAATCCTCTGTAGTTGTATTTTACACTAAAATGTATTTCCTTGCCAGCAGTAATATTTTGTGCACTGTTTTTTCTAACTTCTAATGAAGCTGGTCCTGTTTTGCCATCATTAAATGCCGCTTGGATTTGGCTACTAGCATCATCAAATGTGGTCCCATTTTTAGCACCATCGACATCAATAACTTCAAACTCCCGGCTTAAATTAGTTCCTACAATAAGGTCTTCAGGTTCATTTCCATCTTTATTAAGAATTTTAAAAGTTGTGACATCCTCATCACTAAAAAAACAACCAGTACCAGATGCAATCATTAATTCATAAAATGCATTAGTTATTAGCACTGTAAGATGTGCTAATACTGTATCTCCATCTAAAACCTGTACTGTAACGGTTTTTGCCTCAAAGCCATCTAAATTTGGTTTGTTTTTTAATTTTAAATAATATTTGCCATCACGTTGTGAAAACTGGAACATTTCTGAATCTACATGGTTTCCTTCAGCATCAAATATTTTAACATTAATTCCTTCTTCCTTATAATATAAAATACCATTATAAAATAATTTTATTTCTAATTCACCACCTATTTCAGACAATTGATTAATTTTTTTACTTCCTTCTTTGTTGGTAGTGTAAGCTGAATAACCATTAAGTGTTAATAATGGTAATGTTAAAGTAGCATCATCTCTTCTTTGATTATTTACATACAATTCTACTTTTACAGTTTGGTTTGCTAATTTTGGATATTCTATTAATTTAATTGTTTCATTTTCGATTGTGCAATAATTTCCTCCAGTTGGGTTAACTATTGCAAGTCTAGTAGCGGGACGATATAAAGGATCCACTCGTGAAATCAACTCATTATTTAATTCAATATTAATATTTACTGAATCAAATTCAGTCAAATCACCCATAGATTCTTTTTCTGCTCGTAAAAAGTTTTTTTCTTTTCCAGTTTTATCAACAGGCTTAAGTTTGAAAAATTCGATATCAGTTACCTTAATACTTTTAGTAGCAACAATTTTATTATTCACAATAGCATTAACAATAATTTCTTCATTGTAAGTATTACTTGGAATATCGGTAGTAGATAAATTTTCGCTAACAATAATTGCATGGTCTTTTTCATTATACTTACATGGTTTAAAATTACGATATGAAGATTTAGCAGGTGGATATTCTCCTGTTATTGGTGCACCAGTAACTTCTAATTGCACATTATCTTGTATTTTTTCATTTTTAGAAGTTCACAATTTAATTTCTTGATGTTTATGAGTTAAAATATCAATATTATTTGTAGTATGAATAACATATTTAACATTGTTCAAACAAATAAAAACACCCGAAACTACACCACCAATAATACTTAAACCTGCAAGTGAAGAAATCAAAGTTCAAAAAAAAGTTTTTTTAATTTTAAAATTTCTCCTACTTTCTATTTTTTGTAGATGTGTAAGCTTAGTATCAATATGATCAATATTTTGCAATACTTTAACAATATCATCATCTTGCATTTTTAAATGCTTAGCTGCTTTTTTAAGTTCTTCAGTACCGACTTCAACAACTTTATGTTCTCCATTTACTGTTGTGGTTTGCTGACTTTTTTTCTTTTCAATTAAAAGCTTAATTGCTTTTAATTTTTTTATTCTCGCTTCTTCATCAGCTTTTTTCTTGTTAGCATATGATGCTAAAGATTCATTTATATCATTAATCATATTTTATTACCATTTTATTCCATTATTAGTAAAAGGATATTCACTACCTCATAATTTAAAACGTTGTGGAAAAGGTTTAGAAAAAGGACTATCTTCATCTATATAATTAAATGCATAGTCATAATATATTTCATATCCAGCGCCCAATGTAGCATTAACTGTTGATTTTGATGCTCGAGGCAAATGAAATCTAAAACTAACATTTTTATTTAATAAATATGTATTAGAATCATATTTTGCACCATCAGATAAAAACAAACCATCACCATCACTTGATTGTGAAAAAATATCGATTTGTTGACCAGCTGGAACACCTCTTCAACAACTTAAAATAGAATCACCATCACCTGCATAAGGTGAGTCATCTCTTACTTCTGTTGTACCAATTTTTTTATTTATGAAAACAGTATTTAATCTTGGTCATGTTATTTCTGAATCTCCTACATTATTTACAACATATGCTGAATTGCTAGGAGATCCAATATAGTGTCTATATGCCAAATCAACATTTTGTAAATCTTTACACACTGAAAAATCTAATAAATATGGTTTTGCAACAATTGTATCAGTGGCACTTGATCTTTGAGTAAGACCTGTAATTCCAGGTCAAGTTGAAAGATTCATGCTATATGTATGTTCATCCTCCATAATATGCTCAAAATCTTGATATGATTTATCATCAGTAACATTTTTTAAGTCATATTTGTTATCAAAATCATCTCCACCAATAAAACTTATCGCTTTGTCATCTTTATCACCTCTTCTTGCTTTACTTCATTTACTATAACTTCTTCCTCCTATTCTATTTCCATCCAAATGAAAAACTATTGATGCATCATCAGAGTGAGTTTTCTCTTTAGTAAATTCATTATAACCATAATCTCATTTTTCTTTAATATCAGTATTAAAATCACCAGGTAATTTGCTTTTTGTTCAATGATTTTTATAATGATGCATTTGTCCAACACTTGGAAAAATATCCCATCCTTTTGTACCATCTCATTCATGCAATCCAGTATTTGTGCCACCCATAATGTTTTTATCTTCTCTATATGTTTTAGTTAAAGAATTTACTTTATGATATTTTCAATCTATAAAATTACCATATATTTCCTGTGAATGTTCTCAACCATATAAAGGATGATCATATCTTGGATATCAACCTACGGCATGATCATGACTTACATATCGTCAATTATTAGTAGATTCTCCATTACCAGATTCTAATCATGGTCTGACTTCATTTGTATCAGCATTTTTATCCCAAAATCTATTATTAGTGACATAACCAGTATCTGCAGTATTTAAAAAAGCATTTCGTCCAACTCTAGGTACTCAAGGTGCATTGTACTCAAACAATTCAAAATCTCTACAATTCTTAAATGCCTCTTCGCCAATATTTTTTAATTGCGAACCTGTCAAAATTTTGGTAAGTTTTGAGCCAGCAAATGCTTGTGAACCAATTGATTTAATAGTATCAGGTAATTTAAGACATCATGGACTGCCATTAGCAATAGCAGCTTGGCTTGCAAATGCTTGTGAACCAATTTCAGTAATTACTAAATATTTATTAGAAGCAGGGTTATAAACAATTGATGGAATTTCCAATATTCTATCATTTCTTTCTGGTTCTATTTCACCTAATAAATAATTTTTAGCATCTACAATTGTAGCAGTGTCACCATTGGTATCATTTGGTACAATTGTAATTTTTGCATCACTATGGTTATTGTGATTTCTTCAATTAGAACCATCAGATAGCATAACATTTCTAGATAAGCCTGAAAATAACACAAAATTTATTTCATCAATTACAGTATCTGTTGGGTTACCTGCACCTTTTATATATTTGTGCACTTCAATTCTAATAGATAATGGATTTGTTGGTATTTTTAAAATAGTTAAAACTCATTGATTTGATTCAAAAGCTAATCGTGTATATAAATTATTTTTATCGTTGGCAATTTTGTAATAAAAATATGTACCTTCTGCAACACTACCAGTAGAATCACAATACTTAATTGATTCTTGCTGACTATTTGTAATGGTTTTTATTTTATATATTCCACTTGTACCACCAACTGCACTAGCAACACTTGTATAATTGATAATACTATCAGCATTATCATAAACATTTGTCGTATATTGCTGTGCTGGCATTAATTTGATTGAATAAGTTCCTAAATACTTTGCAGGCTGCAAATCTAGTGTTGGCTCACCTAAATATATCTTAATTTTCAATAATGAAACAAATTGCGGTCGGGCAACCTTATCCGCTCACTTAATTACATTTTCATGTAATATATTATTGCTTTCTTTCTTAATATATGGATTTGCTTCAGCAAGGATAGAAAAAAATCCACCATTTGGTAATGTACTCCCATCTTTTTTATGAACTTCTATAGTTAATTTTTTACCTTCTTCTGAAGATAAAGTATCTTTTTCTTCATTACCATCACGAAATTTAATTTCATATTCGTCTCTCAAAACAGTAGCTGAGAAAGAAGTGGCACTATCATTAAGACTTGGAACATTTGAATGAATAGTAAAATCAACATTTACAGCACCAATTGGTGTATTATGTGGTATTAAGCTAACTTCAAGATATCAACCGTCAATACTATCGTGTTTTTTTTCCATTCTTACGTTGCTTTGAATATATGGAAGTGATTCGGGACCATAAACATATGTTGAATATTCTGTAACATTAAATTTTGGTACTTTGTCTTCAGGACTTGCACCAATTTTATTGTCACTTTGAAAAGTTTGTATTCTAAAAGATCGATTATTAGCGCTTAAGAAAGCATTATCTCCAGGCATTAATACAACTTGGAAATTTGATTTTGAAAATATATTAATTACATAATCTGCAATTGGAATATATGTATTATTGATATATAAATGTATTGGTATAGATTGAGATTCATCTACAGGTCCAGTTAAAGTAAGTTGATTACCTGATAAATATACAACACCTTTAGCAATGATTTTTGGATCATCAATTCGATATTCAATTGGCACAGAATGGGTCAAATCTTTCCCATTTAAAAAACAACGTAAAATCAAAGTTCTTTCTTCTTGATTTTGCGAATATTGTAAAAAGTTTTGTTCTGTTTCTAATAAACCTTTTTTCATATATGAATGAATTTGATAATTTTGGAATGGTAAAATATTTAGCATTCCAACTGCTATTTTTTTATTTTTTTGAAATGCAAAAACATATAATGTTGTGATTGATGTCGGGATTTTTTTGGATGTAATTGTGCTACCGACAACCTCAGCATATTGACTAGTTAAGTTTTTACCATCTTTGTCATCACTTATGGCATATTGAATATTTGCTAAAGTATTTTGATTTTGTTTTGTAACAATTTTGATTTTGTTACCAATACCAGAGATTGAAGAAACTTCTTGTTCAGTGACTTCATCATAGAATAACAAGTCGCAATTTAAAAATGCTTGTGTAACAAAATAACTACTAGAAAAACCTCCTCCAACCATAATTGCAGTAGTTCCTAATAACAAACCAAAAAAAGCTCATTTTCTTATTTTAATACGCTTTTTTAAATCATATTTGGTATTAAAAATCTTATATTCTAAATCACTTGCTTTTTTATCCAACTCGCCAACATCTTCTTCAATAATGTTTGAAGATTTATCAATTTTTTTTAATAATTCTTTATCAACAACCTCACTAACTCCATTAGTGGCAGCAATTTGGCCTTTGTTCGCTTCTGCTTTTTTCTTGGCAATTAATTTGTTAATAGCTTGAAGTTTTCTAACACGATCCTCTTCAAGCTTTTTTTTGCTCTCATTGTACTTTTTTAACTGTTCGTTGATTTCATCACTGGCCATAATAAATTGTGCCACCACACACAAAAGTATAATGCTTAGTGCTGCTATATTTCTATTCTGACACGGTTCGCAACTGATGTTGCAGTGACATATATATTATATAATAAGATTATATAATAACTCTCTTAGAAACAAGGCAGTAAACAACATGAAAAACCCTCTAAAAAATATCAAAAAATATTTCAATTTTGATTTGCAATTTAAATTATTAATTGCCGCAATGTTTACAATGCTTGTTGGTATTGCTGTTTGTTGAATCGTTGTTGCAACAACCAACACATATGCAATATTTTATTTGGCACTTTTTAATTTTGCTTCTGGGGGATTATTAATTTGATCTTTTTGTGCTAATTTAAGTAATAATTCATTTAGGAAATATCACTTAGCACAAAATTTGTTGCTTATCAACTTTTTTTCATATATATTAGTTTTATTTGCATATATTTTTTCATTTGTTTATCAAACAGCTGCTGAAAATGGTGCATTAGTTACATTTAGCACTTATGGCATTAATGTAATTTTTTTAATTGAATTTTTGGTATCACTTGGTTTTATCCTTATTTCTATTATTATTTATACAATTACTGATTATAAAATTAATCAAAAATTATTAATTTGGAAAAAAAACAAAGAAGAAGAGAAAAAATTAGAGATGGAAAATGGAACTCCAAAATAATAAATTTTGTTTAATTACATTAGGTTGCAGGGTAAATGTATTAGAATCTGAAAAAATTATTAATACTTTAGTTGATGCAGGTATGGAGTTTGTACCTGATAATAGCAAAGAAGCTGATATATTTGTTGTTAACACATGCTGTGTGACAAATAAGGCTGAATCAAAATCAAGAAATGATATCAATACTGCTATAAGATTAGCAAATAAATTAGTTATCGTTTGTGGATGTTATTCACAAATAACTGATCTAAAGTCTCTAAATGAAAAAGTAGGTATCATTATTGGATCTAAATATAAATTTAGTTTGCCTGAATTAATTAAAAAATATAATGGCGAAAGAATCATCAAGGTTGATGATCTTTCAAAAGAAGATACATTTGAAAATTATGAAGATTTTCATTTTGTTCAACATACACGAGCATTTTTAAAAATACAAGACGGTTGTAATTACAATTGTTCATATTGCGTTATACCTTTAGCTAGAGGTAAACAGCGAAGTATGAAATTTGAAAATGCAATAAAAATTATCAACAACTATATTGCTAAAGGTTTTAAAGAAGTAGTTTTAACTGGTGTTAATACTGCTGGGTATAATGATAATGGACAAAGTTTTTATGATTTATTAAATACAATTAATAAAATTGAAGGCGATTTCAGAATTAGAATTTCTAGTCTTGAACCCTTTCAAATCACTGATGAAATCATTGATTTATTAACAAAAAATAAACAAAGGTGAGTACAAAGTTTTCATTTATGTTTACAAAGTGCTGATGATAAAATTTTAAATGAAATGAATAGAAAATACTCATGTGATTTTTTTAAAGAATTAATCCAAAAATTCAGAGCTAAATCAAATTATTGTTCAATTACTACAGATTATATTGTAGGATTTCCAACTGAAACTAGAGAACAGTTTGAACAATCATTAATCAAATTAGATGAACTTAATTTTTCAGACATGCATATTTTCCCTTTTTCGCTCAAAAAAGGAACAGTTGCAGAGAGATTTAAAAATTTAGTAGCTGATAGCGAAAAAACTAAAAGATTTGACACAATTTTAAAAAATGCAACTAAAAATAAAGTAATTTATTTGAATAAATTTATTGGTCAAAATGTTAGGGTTTTATTTGAAAAATCAACCCATAAAGGAATTCAACGTGGTCATTCTGAATATTTTTTTGATGTGTATGTTAACACAGATGAAATCTATACTAATACTTTTAAATTTGTTAAAATCATTAAAATTGAAGATGCAATGGTTTATGGAGAAATAGTAATTGATTAATTTACTGCATTAATAATCAAAGGTGCAAAACCTGACATTAATGCACCAATTGCAATTAATGCCAAACCAACAATTGTTGTGGTCATGTATGGTTGAGGTTTTTTCTCTTTCATATAAAATATACCAAATAAAGTTGCAATAACAACACTCATTTGGTTTAGAGGTGAAGCAATTGCATTACCATTAATTAGTGTTGAGAATATAGTAGCCAAATTACCAATTGCTTGTAATCCACCAGGAATTAAATTTAAATAAACTTTTTTATTTAAAATTGAACTAGCCACTGGAGTTTTGTTTTTCTTTGAAAAAACAATAATTGCAATAAATGCAGGTATTATCATACCAATAGTTTGAGGAAACATAATACCTGCATCAAATCGTTCAAAAACTGTATTTTTAAATAATTCATTATTTGGATTTACTCAATCTTGTCCTAAAAAGAATCAACTTTCTTCATTACCAAAATTATTGATCAATTCTGGTAACAAAAAGAATAATGAAAAGCTTACTACAGAAATACCAATAGAAATTAAAAAACTTCATTTGTTCTCTTTTTTTGCAGATGAAGCAATTCCATTTTCCTTATATTCAACATTTGGTGCTAATGATATTAGCATAATTCCTAAAAAGATAATTACTAAAAAAGTCATACCAAAACTAATATCTGTAGCTGGATGGTGTAATCAATTTTGAAATATAAAGGCTGAACAAAGTGTAGTTATGAAAAATTGTCCAACCATACTAAAAGGCATTGCTTTAGAAACACCAGCTTGTGTAATGGCTTTTAGCTCAAAGAAAGAACCAAAATATCAAAACACACCACTTATTAAAGAAATAATAAAGAATATTATTCCTGCAGGAGAAGAATAATTTAAACCAAAAGGCAATTCCAAACAAAAAATTATTAATCCTAATAAAAAGCAAGCAACAGTAATACCAAGTGTTTTTTGTTGTACAGTTCCACCAATTTTTGTGGAAAATGGTGCCATGCAACCATATCCAACTGAAGGTACTAAGCCAATTATTATACCAAAAATATTCATTTAATTAATTATATTAATTATTTTATAAAGTATTTGATATTTTTAATAAAAATATACATCTCAATAATTATTCCATTAATAATTAGCATTTTTTTGTTTTGAAATTTACTGTGATATTGTTAAATTAAAATACCGTTATTTAACTATTCTTGTAATTCTAAATCCAGATTTTTTTGAGTTATTAAATTTGTTTCATCAGTAGTTGGTGTAAATGTTTCTATTTTAGGAATAAAAAAATTTTCGTTGGCAATAGCATTGTGTTTAGCAATTGCTTTTTGATTTTTCATATCCATTATTTGGGTTGTAACACCTTGTTGTAAACCAGCTTTAAAATCATGTCTCTTAGCATATGCTTCATCATATTCAGGAACAATTGCATTATTAAGAGCTTTTTCTTGCAAAGTATGAACTAATGAATGTTGTCCAATATTGACCAACCCACAAGGGTAATAAATTTCATTTAACATAGATATTGCAGGTTTTAATTCTATTTGTTGTGTTTGTAGTTTTGTAATCTCTTTTGCATTAAAATATTTTGTAACACTATTTCTTCCTAAATGTTTAATTTGTTTTTCACAATTATCAAATCTGTCTAGTAACAATATTTTTTTTGCTTCATAGTCTATGGTAGTAGAAGTAGCCACAGATTGTAATGCAAATTTATGGCTATTTTCTTTAACTTTTTCTATTTGTCCTGTCCTTTGTAAAATTCCTTGTGGAAAATTATCATCATTGCATAAAAAATTAAAATTATTTCTAATTTGTGCAATTGTGGCTTTTTCCTCTGCTGTTGGTTTAGAAGAATACATTAAGTCACTATTTTTAAATTCGGTTTTAGCGAATTCTCTAATTGCTAAGATTGATGATTCTAAAGCAACTTTAACTTCTAAATTTGTTTCACTTAAATAAAAATTAGAAAGAGCCTTGCATGTATTACATAACATGCTGATTTTGGCACGTATAGTACCATCTATTGCATACAGCATATCGTCTGCAAATTTTTTGTCCCCAGTCGATAAATTTTTTTGTTTTAATATTTCTGAATAATATCATCTATCTAATAATGAATCTGTTGTTTTATTGTATGCAAAAGCAACATTTTGTTTAATAATATTAATTTTTTCATTATTCTCCATAACTTTTCATGAATTCATAGCAAGTTCAAAAAAATTAACTCTTTTTTTAGTTATATTATTATTTGTTGTTGTTAAATTATTCATTTTAAATCCTTTAGAACTTAATAAATTAGATAAATATTTAGTATGTTCTTCCATTTCAGTACTAATTTCATTAATATCATTATGAGCTGGGATATTAATATATCGATAAAATTTATTATTTCTAAATACTGGTGTTGGGAATGCTTTTGTTAATTCATCAGTGTTTCCACTAAGCATATCAAAAAAGATACCAACAAAAGGTTGCTTTGTATTTAATCTTTGACTTAATAAATTTGATTTTTGCGGCAATATTGATCATGTCTGTGTCTTTCTTCCTTTATCAATATTTGATTTAAAACATACATCATCAACATGGCAACCCAAAAAATTATTTTTGTAATTTGAATCTCTTACATACGCAAAACAATTAAACATATTTTCATATTTAACCATGTTTTTGACAATTTTATTAACAAAGTCAAAATTTCCTTTTTTAATGGTATTAAGTTCATTTTCGTATACAACTTTTGCTTTAGAAGAATGATGTTTTGGTTGTAATGTGTGAATATAGGTTTTTTTCACATCATTAATCAATACTGAAATATTATTACGTGTATATTTATCCATAAATTTTTCTTTTCCTACATATTTATTAGCATAATATTTTGATGCTTTTATTACATCATTATCAACAGCATCAAAGTTTTCTGGTTTTTCATTACCATATTTTGTCATTTCAGCATAAAATGTATCGACATTTTGTTTAAGATTAATAATTGTTTTAATTTGATTGAATACTTTTAGTTTCTCTTTATCTTTGCCTTGTTGAACATAGTCTGAATCTAAAACAGTTTGATAATATTTTACTAAAAAATAAATATCCTTAAAAGAGAATGTTGTATTATCTTGTGTTAGTTCATGAAATAGTTGAGGTGTCAAATCGTTGATGTTAAAATCCTTGGAAAAAATTTTAGAAAATAATCTTAATTCTTGAAATGTTAATTGCATAAAATTAATGTTTTGGTTATTATAAAAAATTACACATATTATGAATAATTAAAATAAGCTAAAATATATTTGTTTTTAATGTTTAACTAAATATATTACATATATTTAGTAACAAATTTTATATCAAAACTTAAAGCATTTTTGACACTTTGTAAATTATTCATATATGAATAATTATAATCTAAGTAGAGTATGAAGGGCAAAAAGTTGGGCACATGAGCAGCATCACTTGTATGTATTAATAGTGTTGTTGGTATAGGTATATTTTTTAAAAATGCATCTATTTTTAATAATAATGGTCATAATGGTTTTGGTGTTTTAATTACTTGAGCTTTTGCAGCAATAATTATTCTTTTCACTGCTCTTAGTGTTGCTAATATTGCTATGTTAAAACAAAAAGAAGGAAAATTTGTTGGTTGAGCTGGTTGAGGAAATACTTTATTAGGTTCAAAAATGGCTAAATTTATTTCATTTTATAATGGAGTTGTATATTATCCATTTATTACTTTAATTGTTTCAGTTTTTTGTATTTCTGCTGCCTTTCAAATATTTGGTTTAGGGCCTGATAAAATACATTTTGGATATGTTTGTTTGATTGCTATTGCATTTTGTGCAATTTGTATATTCTGTGATTATGTGAAAAAGACAAGTTTGGTAACAGCTGCCAAATGATTGGGATATGTTAGTTATTTACCACTAGTTTTATGTTTAATATCAATGATTATTGCTTTTTCTAATGGTACTGCTAAAAATCTTTTTGAACCAAAAAATATGGAACCATCAAGTGCCAATATCAACTTTGAAGGCATAATGGCTTCTTTACCAGGTGCTTTATTTGCTTTTAATGGTTTTTTATGTGTTGGTGACATAAAAAACTCAATTGATAACCCTGAAAAGAAGACACCAATTATTGTAATTGTTTCTGTTTCATTAATATCTGTCATATATGTTGGCTGTTCATTATTCTTAATTTTTAATGGTAATGCAGGAGGAAATGTATTAGATATCTTTGGCAACACAGGCAAACCATATATGGCAGCTATACTATTTTTATTAACAGTTGGATCAGTTTGTTCATTACAAGGATGTGGTGATGTCAACTATGAAACAATTGTGGAAACTGATATCATTTGTTGTTCTAATGCGATTAAAAAAATAAATGCTAAAAAAGAAAATTTAGGCACATTTGTTTTAGCTGAAAGCATATTAATATTACATTCTATAGTATTAATTATTCCTGCAGCAATTTTAGGTACTGATGATGTTGTTGACATTGCATCAAATTTCGTTGTGTTCTTCAATTATATATTATTGAGTGTTTTGATAATTGCATTAGTATATAAAAATTTTTCTAAAAAATATGATATAAAAATTAAACCTTTTGTTGCAGCTTGTGCTATATTTGCTTCATTATTTTTATTATTTTCTACATCTTATTTAGCAATTTATGTACCATTAAGTGATATTATCATTCGTCCCAATGAAATAAATGATGGCAATGGTGTTTTCTTTTCTCCACATCATTTAACTTATTTAGTTGCCGATATCGTTTTATTATTATCAACATTATATACTCCAGTACTTTATGTTATTAATGAATTAATTGAAAAAAATAAAAAATAATTTTGTAATCATTCTATAAATAGACCAGATCCACCTTTTTCATCCTTAGAAAGATTATTTTCTTTTAAAAATTTTTGATTTTTAGAATATGATTTAGTACTATCCAATATTTTAACTATTAACCATATAAATAACTATTATAAATTTTTGTAATTAAGCTAGGCCCATTTTTTTGTAGAACCCTACACCCCTTGCTATGAATTGAGATAATAAAGTATATAAATACAGAAAATATTTAAAAATAACCAATGAGCTACGACTTCAAATAATCA
>JAIRTE010000034.1 GCA_031255095.1 Mycoplasmataceae bacterium | reverse complement strand
TGAGTTTTTACTTCTTCATAGACATTTTCTTCTTGAACAAGTAATTCAGTTCCAACACCAACTGGAACTTTCTTTATACCTTTAACAAAAAGTCTTTTCATATGATTGATTAATCTCTTCATAGATGATTATAGTTATTCCCTTCCTCCTTTCTCAAACAAGGCATTTAGAAAATCTAAAATGTTTTGTTCTAAAACTAAATTGAAATTGATTTTGTTTTTAATGTTTTCCATACCTATACTACAAGATTTGCTATTTTTGAGCAAATTTTTCTATAGGAAAAATGGTAAAAATAAATTAGCTTTTATATACGTAGTATATAACTAAAATTTTTAAAAAATTTTTGTAATATATACGAAGTATATATTAAATTTTTTTTCTCCTCAGCACAACATCAAACATGGCACAAAAAATGCACCAAAAAAGTTGGCTAAAATTTAATTGATTTCTAAATGAATTTGTACTTCCAAAAAATCAAAAATTTAATATGCAGCCTTTTAAGCTCAATTTTAAAAATATTTGGTATTTCCTACCATCAACATGTTTTTTGTTGCTTAAAATGGCTATTTAGACTATTTATGAGCGGTTGTGATTATTTAATAATTACTAAATTAATATTTTATGAATCAAATCTTTGAAAATTTAGAACATGTTAAATTCTAAATTATCACTTGATTATTAATGAAGTGATAATATGTTTCTAATATGTACCAAAAATATATTAAATCTTTAAATTTTGTATTACTTTGACCTTAACAAAGCAACTTTAAATGATTATTTTTGTAGAGGAAAAATTAAAATATATTATTCCTATCTAGACGTTCTTTAATTTCAGCAATAGTTGGCAAAAATACAGTGTCAACAAATTCTTTGAATCATGCTGGTTGTTTATTCTTTCGATTGTTTTTTTTAACTTTCTTATGAGTTTTTACTTCTTCATAGACATTTTCTACTTGAACAAGTAATTTACTGCCTGCTTTGATAGGCAAACCCTTTATCTTTTTAATAACAAATTCTTTCACGTTTTTAATTAGTCTCTTCACAGTAGATTATAGTTATTTTTTTACAAAGAGATTTAAAAATCTTAAACTATATTGTTTCTTTTTAAACAATCTTCAATTTTATCTAATCTTTTCCCATGTTCTTCTAATTTTGCTTCAATGGCATCTAGTCTTTTCCCATGTTCTGCTAAAGTGACTTTAATTTCAGTGATATCTTGTTTAATTTCAGCAATAGTTGGTAAAAATACAGTGTCAACAAATTCTTTGAACCAAGCTGGTTGTTTGTTCCTTCTATGATGTTTTTTTACTTTCTTGTGAACTTCAACATCTTCATAGACATTTTCAACTTGAACAATTAATTCAGTTCCAACACCAACTGGAACTTTCTTTATACCTTTAACAAAAAGTCTTTTCATATGATTAATTAATCTCTTCATAGTTGATTATAGTTATTCCCTTACTCCTTTCTCAAACAAAGCTTTTAGAAAATCTAAAATGTTTTGTTCTAAAACTAAATTGAAATTGATTTTATTGTTTATTCTTTCCATACCTATACTACAAGAAAGACGTCAAAAAATGGACAATTTTTTTGGAAAAATTTTATTACTTATCTAATGATAAGTAAAAATGCATGATTTTTTCACATTTTGTTTAATTTGCGGCTACTTTTGACAAAAAATAATAATATACTTTTAAAGTTAATTTCAATAAGCTTGGGTAATAAAAAAATAAGGCACCAATACCAAGGTGCCTTATTTATCTCACAACTTGCATTTTATTTAATCACATTGTGTATATAAAACTTTTTTGAGCAAATTTAATATCATTAAAAGACTTTTGGTATGTGACTGTCAGTGTTTTTTAACTAACTATCACAAATTATTATCTCTTTTTAATACTAAAATATATAATATTAAATTTTAAATTTAACATTTAGATTGTAACCTACAATAAGTGTTGAATTCAGTCAAGTAATATTACTTATGCATTTAAAAAAGCTAAAATACAAATCATTAAATAACTTGCACTTTATTTATACAAAAAATTTTTAAACTTTAGAAAAATTTTTTCCTTAATTATATAATTAAAATATTATTTCTGTTTTTTACTCTTAGTTTGTTTTCCTTTTTTCTTAAAAATTTTAACATAATTTTTGTGAACTGAATTTCCAACTAACAATTTGAACTTGATAAAATATTGATAATTAGGTAATTTTTGGAAATATGTTATCATCGCTGCAATAAAACTCATTAACAACATAACAGGTATAATTGCATAAAATATTGGGATCCAATGGCCATTTGGTTTAAATATTACTTCAGGCATAAGAAATTTCATAAAACCAAATTCTGCTGGCATTTCTCACTGAAATTGATTTTTAAGTGCTTCTTTAGTATTAGGATCAATTAACAAATATTCTTCAGGGTATATTCTGTTTAATATTACTTGATTTAAACATATAATTGCTAAAACTATTAAAAGATAAATACCAGGCTGTCAAACTTCTTTTCATTTCATTTGGTACATGCCATATGATAAGGTTAATATTGGAGCAGTAATAATTATAGCATGTTGAATATAAAATCGCAACATGTTTAAAATCCCATAAATTCCATCACGTTCATATTCTAAATGAAAAAATCTAGCTTCAGTTGGGAATAAAAATAATATACCACCTGAAAAAATACCTAAAATAATGTAGCCATTTTTTCAAAATCTACAACCAAATAGATATAAGAAAGGAAAAAGTACAACAGACACAGCACATATACTTTCTAATGAAATTTGATATACAAAATATTTTTTTAAAGTGTATGTGCCATCATATAAGCTAGGACTATTATAAAGTGGTTTTAAGAAATGCAATGCAAAAGCAATAAATAACATGACAATAATTACAATATGTTTTGTTTTATGACTTCTTTTAACAAAGACAAAATGCATTGCAATAATAAATATTACCAATATAAGAATCGATAAATATTGTTGTACTGAGCCTACTGTTTCATTTGCTCCTTGTTCCATTGCAGTAAGTATTCTCAACATAATTTATGATTGAAGCCACACACACACACACACACTATTAAACATAAATACTAAATTATTATTTATTATCAAATGTTTTATTTCTTTTTCCATAGATTGATACTTTTATTATCTAACATTTTAAAAATAAGTTAAAATTATAATTTAATTAACTCAATAAATATTATGGAAAATTATCAAAATGCTGTTGTTTCAATTGTTGGAAAACCTAATGTTGGTAAATCTACATTATTTAATCGTATTATTGGTAGAAAAAAATCAATTGTTGATGATTCTGCTGGTGTTACACGTGATCGAATATATGCAGAAGCACATTGGTTAAACCAAAAATTTAGATTGATTGATACAGGTGGATTGACAAATGAAAATTTTAGTTTTAAAGACAACATTAAACAACAAGTAGAATTAGCCATTAAAGAATCCAATGTAATTTTATTTGTGGTTTCAAATAAAGACGGTGTTTCAGCCGATGATTATTATGTTAGTAAATTACTTAAAAAACTTGCTAAAGATAAAAAAGTAATTTTGGTTGTTAATAAAAGTGAAAACAAAAACTTTGACAATGAAAAACAATATTTTTCATTGGGTTTTGGCAATCCTAATTATGTTTCCGCAGAACATTCAAATGGTATTGGTATAATGTTAGATGAAACAATTAAAAATTTTGAAAGAAAACAAAATATTGAAAATGACGAAAGTTCTTTTTCATTTTGTATTATTGGTCGAACAAATGTTGGTAAATCAACACTGGTTAATGCAATTTTAAATGAAGACCGAATGATTACTTCACCAATTCAGCATACTACTAGAGATGCCATTGATGTTGATTTTAGTTTTAATAATAAAAAATATACAATCGTTGATACCGCTGGTATTAGAAGAAAAGGTAAAATTGATGGTATAGAGAAATTTGCTGTAATGCGAACTGAAGGAGCAATCGCACATAGTAAACTAATTATTTTAGTTTTAGATTGTTCTGAAGAATTTAATGAACAAGATGAAGTAATTGGTGGATTGGCATATGATGCTCATATTCCTGTTATTATTTGTGTGAATAAATATGATAAAATTCAAAAACATAATAATTCAATTAAAGAAATTGAAGCTAAAATAAGATTCAAATTTAAATTCCTTAGTTTTGCTCCAATTGTTTATATTTCAGCTCTAACTAAATATAAAATTGAAAAAATATTTAGTTTGATTGAATTAATTAGAGAACAAACAAAAATAAAAATTAATACTACTATGCTTAATAGAGTATTAAATCAGGCAGTTATTAACAATCCTCCTGGTGTTTTTAAAGGAGGTAGGTTAAATTTATCTTATATGACACAAGTGGAGGGGCAAATTCCTACATTTGTTATTTTTACAAATGATCCAAAACATTTACACTTTACGTACGAAAGATATATTGAAAACAAAATTAGAGAAAGTTTTGGTATCACTGTTGTACCAACACTTTTTTATTACAAAGATAAAAATAGTAGAATAAGAAATGAAACTAAAGAATAAATTAATTTTAGCACCAATGGCCGGTATTACTGATCAAGTGTTTAGACAAATTTGTATTGAACAAGGTGCTGATGTAGTTTATAGTGAAATGATTAATATCACAGGTATTAATCATTTAAATAAAAAAACAATGTTTATGCTTAAAAATGATTATAACCAAAAATATTTAGCAATTCAATTATTTGGTAGTAATGTTGAAGAATTTGTAATTGCTGCTAAATATGTAGAAAAACATATTAAGCCATATATTATTGATATTAATATGGGATGTCCTGTTCCCAAAGTAGTAAATACTGGTGCAGGTTCAGCATTAATGAAAAAACCTGAATTAATTGTTAAAATAATTAATGCTTTAATTAAAGAAATTAAAACCCCATTAACAATTAAAATAAGAAGTGGATGGGATGATAATAGCATTAATTGTTTAGAAATAGCTAAAATAGCTGCCAAAAGCAATATTGCAGCAATATTTATTCATCCTAGAACTAAGAAACAAGGGTATACTGGCAATGCTGATTGAAATTTAATTACTGAAATTAAGAAAAACGTTAATATCCCTGTTATTGCTAATGGGGATATTAAATCTTATGATGATTATTTAAAAATAAAAAAGATTACCAAAGCAGATTGTTTTGGCATTGGCAGAGCAGCTATAGGTAATCCTTGAATATTTAAAGAAATTAAAACTAAAAATAAGTATGTTGTAAGCAATAGTGAAAGATATGAGGTCATGGCCAAACATTTGAATGAAAATGTTAAGCTATATGGTGATAAAATTGGAGTATTCAATTTTAGATTACATTTATCATCATATTTAAAAGGTTTTAAAAATTCAAGAAATTTAATTAAAGAATTGTACGTTTTAAGTGATAAAAATGAGATTTTAAGGCTGATTAAAGAGTTTTTAAATGAATAAATTTCGAGTGGATTTTGCTATTCTACTTTACTTTTTGGCAAAATTTCCAAAAAGTAAAGTATAACATAAACATGTTTATTGGAAGACAAGATATTTTAGATAATCTTAAAGAATGAGAAAATGACAAAAAAATTAAAATATTAATTGGTTTGCGAAGAGTTGGCAAAACTTATATATTAAAGGAATATATAAAAAATATTTCACACAATAAAATCAATTATGATTTTAATGATCCAAAATTAAATAATCTTTCTTATATGGAACTCTATGATAAAATAATTTCCCAATCATCATCAAATGATACTAATTTTGTTTTTTTGGATGAAATACAAGAAATTAAAAATTGAGAGAAATGCGTTATTGGTTTATTTGAACATAAAACAATCAAATTTAATATCTTTTTAACTGGTTCTAATTCACACATGTATTCTAGTGAATTAAGAACATTATTAAGTGGTAGAAAAATAGAATTTATTGTTTATCCTTTGGAGTATAATGAAATTTTAGAATTCAATAATAAAATTAGTTTTAATAACTATTTGCAAAATGGAGGATTAGGAGATATATTAAAAAACTATGATGACATTAAAAAAACTAAAATAAATTTAACAGAAATTTTTAATGATACAATTCAAAAAGATATTATTGAAAGGAAAAATATTAAAAACATTTTTGATTTTAAAAAAGTTTTAAATTTTGCATTAAAAACAATTGGCAAAAAACTGAATTCGGAAAATATTGTTAATTATTTAATTTCAAATGGAGAAAAAAGTATTTCTAAACCTACTATTTTAAATTATTATCAATGAATTTGTGATTCAATGGTAATGAATAAAGTAAAATATTTTGATATTAAAACAAAATCAGAATTAAGTAATAAAGCAAAATATTATTGTGGTGATTTAGGATTATATAATGTTGTCAATGGTTTTGATATAGAAGATTCAAATAGATCAATAAGAATTGAAAATGTTGTTTTTTTATTCTTAAAAAAATGTGGTTACGAAATTTTTTGTTTTGAAGATAAGCAAAAACATGAAATTGATTTTGTTATTAAAAAAGATAATATTATAAAATATATTCAAGTATGTGAAGTTTTGAATGATGACAATTATGAAAGAGAAACTAGAAGCTTATTAGCAGTTAGAGATGGATTTGAAAAAATAATTATTTGTTGTGAAAATAATTTAAATTTCAAATCATTAATTAATAATGGTATTAAAATAATTGATCTAATAAATCTTTTAAAACGCAAAGTAGTAATTTAGGATTATTCTAATAATCATTCAGCTAAATTAATTATTTTAATACCATTAGACAAAATTTGTGAATCCACATTTGTTGCTAAAACAATTTTTTCTCAACTATTTCTTATAGAAGCTAAATTACCAACTTCCCTTTCTCAATTAGAATTAGGTTCATCTTTTTCAAATAAATAATCAGTCACTTGGTAATATGTAATTTGTTCATTTTTAATACAAAGAAAATCTATTTCCTTGTTTGAAGATGTAGTATAAGTGTATACTTCATCATATCTTTGTAATAATTCTAAAAATACTAAATTTTCCAATCTTCAACTTTTATTACCTTGAAAAGTAGTATTAATACTTAATAATCCTAAATCTGAAGAATAATATTTTTGTTTAGATTTAATTATTTTTCGACCTTTCAAATCATAATATGGTAAAGAAATAATTAAATTAGCATTTTCTAATTTATATAAATAATCAGCAATTGTTTTGTATGAATATTTTATTTTTTTAGATTGATAAAAATCAGTTGCAATGTTATTAATGGATATATTTTTTCCAACTTGATCAAAAATATATTTAACAATACTTAAAAATTCTGTTTTATTTTTAATTCTATATCGTTTAAAAATATCTTTTTGGATAGAATCTTCATTAACTACTTTTAATAACAATTTTACATTTTCAATATTTTTATAATTTGGTATCACTTTGCCAATACCACCATAATATAAATATTGTTTTAATGTTGAATTAATATCTGCATTTAAAACATTATTTTTGATGATTTCTTTAAATGTGAAAGGATACATGCTAACATTTAAATGTCTACCAGTAAATCATGTTCCTAAGTCTGTGCTTAATGTTTCGGAATTAGAACCAGTTAGATAAATATCTAAATCTAAATTTTTATCTTCAAAAAGTGTTTTAATAGCTTTTTGCCAGTCTTTTAATTCTTGAATTTCATCAATGAATAAATAATGTTTAATATTTTTATTTTTGGAAACAATATTTCTAATATCATTAATTAATGATGTTCAAGTAGTTTTCGATAAAATTTCAATATCATTGAAATTGTATTTATCAATGATTTGGTTAATATTTACACCTTTTTCATTTTTTAGAAAAAGTTTAAATTGTTCCATTAATGTCGATTTGCCAATTCGTCTAAGACCAGTAATAATTTTAATGTCTTTAATATTTAATCATTTTTCAAGTTTATTAAGGTAAAATGTTCGTATAATCTCCATATATTTACATTATAATGCTAAATTGTGGAGTTAAAATAATAAAAACCTGACTTTAACTCCAAAAAATAAATTATCTTTTTATTAATTCAATAATGTTTTTTTATCTAATGAAACGTCATTGGTGAGATTTAAGATTAATGATGAATGCATAGAAAGATTATTTTCATTAATAATCTGTAAGTTTGGAAAATCATTTTATTTAAAAATTATAAAATTACAGTATTTTTAAGTTATAAATAAAACATAGATATAAATATATAGGGATTTATGAAAAAAGACTATTATATTGGAATAGACATTGGAGTTGGATCAGTAGGCGTTGCATGTTGTGATGAAAATTACAACATCTTAAAATTTAATGACAAAGATTGTTTAGTTAGTAGAATTTTTGAAAAAGCTGAAACTAATCAAACTAGAAGAATGAAACGTTGTGCAAGAAGATTAATTGAAAGACGTAGAAAAAGAATATATCTATTAAAAGAAATTTTTAAAGATGAAATAGATAAAAAAGATCCTTATTTTTTTAAGAGATTGGAAAATTCAAGATATCATAACGAAGATAAAGGAAAAATTAATAAACAAGATAGTAACATTGAGGAATTAAAATTAAATGAACAAATAGGTAAATATAGTTTATTTAATGATCCAAATTTTACTGATAAAGATTATCATCTAAATTTTCCAACAATTTATCATTTAAGACAAGCTTTAATTGATGAAAAAAATGAAAAGCATAATTTAGCAATTAGCGATATAAGACTTGTTTATTTAGCAGTAGAACATATCATTAAGAAAAGAGGTAGTTTTGTGTTTGAAGGTATGGGTACAAAATTAGATGGTACAAAATTCACTGATTGTTTAGCAAATTTAAACGATAAAATTGGTAAAATTAGATCTTTCTTTTGTGAAAAAGAAATTTTAGCCGAAGAGCCTGAAAATTTCAATTGGAGAGAAGATATTAAGGAAAATGATATTAAATATATCAAAAAACCTTCATGCTTAAAAGAAAGAATAATTAAAATAATTGCTACTGGCAATGTTTCCAAATCGGATATTAAACAAGATGTTTTTGGATTTGAGGAATATGAAGGAGAAAAGATAAATTTATTAAAAGAAAATTGAGATGAAAAAATTGAAATTGATGAATTAAAAGATGTGCTTAATGAATTTGCAATTATTGCACAATCTTACAATAGATACAAAAGACTTGGCAATTCTGCTGTTTCAGAATATTTTATTAATGTTCATAAAAACAATCACGAAAATTTATTAAAATTAAAAAAAATTTTAAGAGAAATTGATGATAAAAATGGGGACCACAAATGTTATGAAATTTTTTTCCACACTTCAGGAAATGTTATCAATGAAAAAGACACAAAATGTTTATACAATAAATTAGTTGGTAAAGATAAAGAAAAAAGTAACATCAATAAAAAAGGTGATGGTAAAAACACAATATTAGAATTATTTGAAAATAAGCTTAAAGAACTATTTTGAAAAAAATCAGATAGTGATGATACTAATTTTTCTGAAGGTGAATATACAGAATTATTTAAGCAGGATTTTAATTGCTATTATGATTCTGAATTTATTAAATCAAATGGTCATTTAATACAACCATTATCAATTTGTAATTCTGAATTAAATTTACCTTTTCAATATCATTATGATGAAATTGAAAAAATACTTAAAAATGTTGCTAAAAAATATTCATTTTTAAATGAAGTAAACAATGATGAAACCAATGTTTGTAGATTTACAAATTGTAATAAAATTTTAAAATTGATGGAATTTAGAATGCCATATTGATGCGGTATTACTAAAGTTGATGGAAGCAAAAAATTAAATGATGTTGAGAGAGATAGAAGAACATCTTGAATGGTCAAAAAAGAAAAATACAAAGATGTTAAAATTCGCCCATGGAATTTTGATGAAGTTGTGGATACAAGCAAAACTGCTAGTGATTTTATTAAAAGAATGTTAAATTATTGTACATATTGTTATGGTGAAGAAGTGTTGCCAAAAGAAGATTTAATATATCAAGAATATTGTTGTTTAAACCAATTAAATAAATTGAAATTTTTTAATTCTGAGAATAGCAAAGAAGAATATATTGATTCTTCAATTAAACAAACACTTTGAAATGATTTATATTTGAAGGGTGAAAAAATTTCAAAAAAAATATTAGCTGCTAAATTAAGGGAATCATATGGTTGCAACATTAAATCAAAAGATGTGAAAATAGGAAATGGTTCAGAAGAAGAAAAAGATATTTCTTCAATGACTTCTGTTGCTAAATTAAAAATGTTTTTTAATAATGACCCTAAAAAAGTATGAGAAAATAAAGAAGTTTGCAACGAATTAATTAAATTGAAAACAATTTTGCCTGAAGGAAATATTATTAATGATGCTATACAAGATAGTCCTTCATTAAAAGAATTTTTTTCCGTTAGCGATGGAGATGATAAAAAAATTAAAAGTCTTTCTTTTAAAGGATGAGGGCGAATTTCAAAAAAATGTTTAGATGAATTACTAATTACTAAAAAAGATAGCGGTGAAGCTAAAACAGTTTTAAATTGAATGAAAAATACTTCATATAATTTTATGGAAATTATTGGAAATAAAGAAGTTTTTGATACTAAAACACTAACAGACCATAATAAAAATTATTTAGATAAAAATAATACACAGACTGTAAAAACACCATCAGAATATTTAAAAGTTTCTAAAGCACCAGTTCCAGCATGAGTATTTAGAAGTTTTAATCAAGCAATTAAAGTTGTTGATGAATATATAGAATGTTTAGGTAGTAAACCTAAAAAAATTTTTATTGAAACCACAAGATTTAATGGAGAAAGTACGCAAACTGTTAGTAGAACAAAACAAATAGAAAATCATTTAAAAAAATTAGATACAAAAGACAAAAATAACAAAGAACACAATACATCTTTAAAAGATAATTTTAATAATCATAAATCTGATTTAAATGATGATAAATATTTTTTATATTTTTTACAACATGGGAAAGATTTGTATACTGGAAAAACAATCGATATTAATAATATTAATGATTATGAAGTGGATCATATTATTCCTAGAAGTCTAATTAAAAATGATTCAATTGAAAACAAAGTTTTAACAAGCAAACAGTTTAATAAAGATGTAAAAAAAGATGTATATCCATTTGGCAATAAAATATCCACAGATGCTAGAAAAATTTTAGATTCATTTGAGAAGAATAAAATTATTAGCAACACTAAATATGAAAATATTATTTGTAATGATGAATGTAAAAAAGATAAAATAATAAACGATTTTATTAATAGAGATTTGGTGCAAACTGGATGAGAAGTTGAGTTATTAAGAAAATATTTTGAATGAAACAAAGAACAATATGGTAATGAGGTTAAAATTATTCCTAATAAACCTGTAAATGCTAAAAGATTAAGAAAAATATTTAATATTGTTAAATGTAGAGACTTAGATGATTCTCATCATGCAGTTGATGCATATTTAAATATTGTTAGTGGTGATATATTGTGTGGTTATGAAAATTTTTTAAGATATGAAGATTTTTTTAATTCTTTAAAAATAATTTTTGAAAATGATAAAAAGGAAAAAGCATATGCTTATGATGATTTTTATAGTTGTATTTTAAAATCTCAATTAAAAAAGAAGATGACTGAAAAAATCAGTGATGTTGTTGAAAAATTAAATGTTAATATCACAACAAAACTTTCATATGAGCCAAGCAATGGTGGTTTTTGAAATGAAACAAAACAAACTAAAAATGATGTTAAAAAATCTGATACACTATCATTTAATTTGCAACATAAATTAGATGCTAAAAAATATGGTGGATATAGTAGTGTTTCATCATATTTTTATACTGTAATTAAAACAAAAACTAATGTAGTTAAAATGATTGCTATTCATGCAGTGCTAACTAGAAATATTTCTATTGATATGAAAAATTTTAAAAAATGTAAGGAAGATATTAAACAAGTAATTGTTAACAACAAAAATATTTATAAATTGGATTCTAGTGATTTTGAAATTTTGTATCCTTTTATACCACAGGGTAGTATTTTGGAATTTGGAACTGCCAACAATAAAAATAAAATTGTTATTGGAGGAAATGCAGCAGGCGATAATTTTTACTATGCCTTTGTAAATACTACAGGCATTATACAAAATAAAAAAATATTAGTACAAATATTGAATGATTCTGACAAAATTATTAGTAATAAAGGAAAATACTATAAGATTATCAAAAATGAAAATAATACTACAAAGGAGTTAAATCCAAATTTATCACTTAATTTATCTGAAATCTATAAATTAGAAGATGAATTATGAAATTTTATTAGCAATAAAGAGATGGGTGGAATTAAATCATTAACCAAACTTTTTACTGGAAACGTAGATGATGACAAGATGAATAGAGATAATTTATTACGTTCAACAATAGAATATGTTGAATGAACAAAATATCAACAAGATAATAATAAAAAATTAAAAAGTGATAAAAAATATCAAGAATCTTGAGATAATGAAAATTGGAAATGATATTCAAATATCACATTAGTTTTAGAAATGTGAAATAAATTAGTAAAAGGTAGTAGTAATGGAAACTTAGGAAAAATTTCAATTGAAGGCAAAAAAGTTAATTGATGAAGAACTAAAAGTAAAACATTAAATGAGAAAGTTTCAATTTTATTACCTAGCACAACAATGCTAAAGAATAAAAAATATTTAGTCAATAAATAATTTTTTGTCGCAATTTAATTAACAAATTGCATGAATTAATATTTTTATCCCCTTTCGGTGGATAAATAACTTTACATTTTAAATTTATTTGAATATACGGGTGCAGAACCGCGGACAAACCAGGAAATTTTTATATTTGAGGTTTGAGACGGTTGTAATTTTGCACCCGTCTCAAACTAGTTTAACATAAGTTTTTTATAGTTTTTTGTTTGAGACGGTTGTAATTTTGCACCCGTCTCAAACATAGTTAGGTCTAATAGTCTCAAATGATTCGTTTGAGACGGTTGTAATTTTGCACCCGTCTCAAACTACTAATTCGGGGTTAAAATTAGTATTATTGTTTGAGACGGTTGTAATTTTGCACCCGTCTCAAACTTGATTACTGATGCTTCTGTTTTCTCGTTTGTTTGAGACGGTTGTAATTTTGCACCCGTCTCAAACGAAATGGAAGAGTATTTAACTTTCTTAAATGTTTGAGACGGTTGTAATTTTGCACCCGTCTCAAACCAGAAACAAAATGTTTCTGGTTTGAAATCAAAGTGTGGCAAAAACAGCCTAGCAAAATCTGTTACATCGTTATAAAATGTAAAATACGATGTAATACAACCTATATTTGAATTTTCAAATAGCTAATTTTATTATAATTGCTATTTTTATAAAATAATGTCATCCTCTACTACAATAACATTATCATCTTTGCTTTCATCAAATTTATTGTTTAAATTCGCAAAACTTAAAATATATAAATCATGTTGTGTTGCAAATTCTAATAATTTCTTAATATCTTCTGAACTTAAAATATTACTAATAAAAGGAATGATGATTATTTTATATTCATAAAATTCTAACATTACTTCAATGTAATTAGTAACATTAAATATCAAATTGTTATCATTAAAATTAATTTTTAAATTGAATAATTTAAAAAATTCTGCTAATTCAAAATCGTCATCGTAAGTTAGAGGAATACTAACTTTAGAATTTATTTCTTCTAATAATTTTAATGAAGCTTCTCTAATAACTCTTTCAGCATCATAAATTTTATTATCATCTTCATTAAAATCTACTTGTATTTTTTTATAAAGTTTGGTAAGGATCTTTTTGTCATTAATGTCTAATGTAAATACATCAGTAATGATGCCAACACAACTACCAAATTTAAGTTGTTTATTCTTGTCATCAACGATGTAAAATTCATCTTCATTTTTATCTTTATTAATATCCAAACCAAATTCATACATTTGATTTGTATTATCAAATTGAATAAAATTTAATTTATTTTCCAATACAATTTCTTTGTTGAATTTTTTATAGATAAATGTCATAAGTTTAGTATAGTATTTTTATTTTTTTCTCTAATACAATATATTGTATTAAATGTTATAGGTAAATAATTTTATCAATGCTTTGAATAAATTTTGTCTGTTTTTTACCTGCAACATATTCAATAGATGCATATTGTTTTTCAGTAATTATTAAAATTTGTACCAATCCATTTGAAGGACAAATTTTGTTAATGTATATTTTTTCATCATCGGCGGTTTTGGAATTAATAACTAATTTTGAATAGATAGAATATTGTTCTCTAATATATCCTTCTTTCAAAATTAACCGCATGAATTTTGAATATTTTCTTGTTTCATCAGCAGTAACATTAGGTAGATCAAAAAAGACAAATATACGCATGAATTTAGTCTTTAAATTCATAATTTTCTATTACTGGTATTGTCACATGTTCGTTGCTTTCTAAATAATTTAAACATATTCTAATAAAAGTTTTAATTGAATTCTCAATTGTTTCATTTTTGCCATTTATTTTAACTTCTGTTTTAAGAAATAAATGTAAATGATGCTTTTGTTCAATTTTATATTTGTATGTTAAAACAAAATCATCAACTATCATTCTAAATGGTTCCATTAAATCACATGCTAAATTATAAAAATTGTATTCATTTTTATGTCATATTCCCAATTGGTTAGAATATCCATAACCACTAATATATCTACTAAATAATGACAACAACATTGAATAAACATAATTTAATGTTCCATTAGGTTCAATCTCCTCATTTCTTCGATCAAATCCAGCACCAAATAATGCATTAAAATATACTTTTGCAGAGAAACCTTCTCTATTGGTACTATCATTCATCAACACTTCATCAACATAAAGAATTAATTTTTCATAAGCCTCATTTTTGTTGTATTTAGCTAAAATTGATGCTTGATTAAAAATCTTTTGTTTAATAATTATTTGCCACAATAATTCTTTCTTATTTTTTGATCAATTAATTTGATTCATTAATCTTTTAGAAGCAGAAGTATTACCATTAATACCA
Source organism: Mycoplasmataceae bacterium (assembly GCA_031255095.1). Lineage (GTDB taxonomy): Bacteria > Bacillota_I > Bacilli_A > Mycoplasmatales > Mycoplasmoidaceae > Malacoplasma_A. The sequence goes on along the minus strand of JAIRTE010000034.1, from coordinate 3,156 downwards.
ATACAATTAACACTTGGCAAGTGTTTTGCATCACAAAAAATTAGATTAATGTTTCTAATAGCACATTCATTAATTAAATTAGTAGTAATCACACATTGATTTGATTCAACAATTAATGTTGAAATCTCATCTAAATGTACTCTTTTTTCTTCAGTGTTTCTGACTATCAAATATCCTAATTTGTAAGATAATTTAGCATTTGATTCAATTACAACAATTCTCCACACTGTTTAAAAAAACTATTCAGTAGCTTCAGGTGTAGTTTCAGCTGCTGCATCTGCTTCACTACCTTCAGTATCAGTTTCACTAGATTTAAATACTGCAACTGATTTAATCTTATCATCATTATCTAAATCAATTAATTTAACACCTTTAGCATTTCTACCAGTTTCTCTAACTGTAGATAATTTAATTCTAATAATTTTACCTTTATTAGTAATAATTAATAAATCTTCATCACCATTAACTGCTTCAATATAGATTAAATTACCTGCTTTTTCAGTATTTAAAGCAGCAACACCTTTAGAACCTCTATGAGTTTTTCTGAAGTTGTAATTCTCTTCTGGGTTAGAAACTGCTTCACCATCGGCAGCAGGTTCATTATCCAATACAGGAGTAATTTTACCAACACCCTTTGCACCAACAGAAATTATCATACTTCCATTTAATGAAGTTGATAAACCAATAATTTTATCTTTGTTTCCTATTTCCATACCTTTAACACCAGCAGCAGTTCGACCCATGCTTCTAACTTCTGAACAGTTAAATCTAATCATTTTACCATTGCTTGCACCCATATAAATTTCAGTGCTGTCTTCAACTTTAATAACTTCTAATAATTTATCACCTTCTCTTAAAGTAATAGCAATCTTACCACCTCGGTTGATTCTATCAAATTCAGCGATACTTGTACGTTTAACAACACCATCAACTGTAGCAAAGAATAAATATTCACCTTCATTGTAAGAATCAACTGGTAAAATTGAAAGAATATTTTCATCTTTTTGAATTTCAAAAATATTAACGGCTGGAATACCTTTAGCAATTCTAGAACCTAAAGGTATTTGGTGTCCTCTAATACGATAAACTTTACCATAATCTGTAAAGAATAATAAATCTGTATGAGTGTTTGCTGGTACAATCATTTTAACATCGTCATCATTGTGTACTTGTGCACCAATAACGCCAACACCACCACGTTTTTGAGTTTTAAAAGCATCAATTGGTAATCTTTTAATTCATCCTTTAGAAGACATAGTAATTAAAATGTCTTCTTTTGGAATTAAATCTTCATTATTAATGTCACAAGAAATATCTGTACGAATTACAGATCTTCTTTCATCACCAATTTTTTTAGCAACTGCTTCTAATTTTTCTACAACAATAGTGTATTGTCTAGATTTGTTGTTTAAAATATCAGCTAAATCTTCAACTAAAAGAGTTAAAGCTTTTAATTCATCTTCAATTTTTTGTCTTTCTAAACCAGACAATGCACGAAGTTTCATTTCAGTAATTGCTTTTGCTTGAATTTCATCAATTTTAAAATAACTCATTAATTCAGCAACAGCTGCATCATTATCAGTTGAACCTCTAATAATTGATATTACTTTATCTATATCATCTAAAGCTATATGTAAACCTTCTAAAATATGTTTTCTAGCTTCTGCTTTTTTCTTATCAAAAATTGTTTTATTAACCAAACATTCAATTTGGTGTTCAACATAAATTAATAATGCTTCTTTTAAGTTTAAAACTTTTGGTTCACCCTTAACCATTGCTAACATGTTAACTGCAAAAGAAGTTTGCAATTGTGTATTTTTATACAATTGGTTTAATAATACTTCAGGAATTATGTTTCTTTTTAATTTAATTTCTAATCTTGTACCTTCATTAGAGGAGAAATCTTGAATATCAGAAATACCTTCAATTTTTTTATCTCTTACTAACTCAATGATTTTATCAATTAAAGCACCTTTAGCAACCATGTAAGGTATTTCAGTAACAACAATTGTATGAATACCTTCACGTTCAATGATTTCAGTTTTTGCTCTAATTTTTACAGAACCCCTACCTGTTTCAAAATAATTAGCAATACCTTCAATACCAATAATTTCAGCACCTGTTGGGAAATCAGGTCCAGGTATTACTTCCATTAATTCAGCTGTTGAAACATCTGGATTAGAAATAACTAATTTAACAGCTGCTGTTAATTCTCTTAAATTGTGTGTAGGAATGTTTGTTGCCATACCAACAGCAATACCATTAGAACCATTGGCTAATAAATTAGGAATAACACAAGTTAAAATTTCTGGTTCTTTTTCAGTACCATCATAGTTATCCACTCATTTAACTGTGTCTTTTTCAATATCATCCAAAATTAAATCACCTAATTTTGATAATCTTGCTTCAGTATACCTCATTGCAGCTGCTTCATCATCAGTTGAACCAAAGTTTCCATGACCATCAATTAATGGATATCTAACAGAAAATGGTTGTGCTAAACGAACCATTGTTTCATAAATAGATGAATCACCATGTGGGTGGTATTTACCCATACATTCACCCACAATTCTTGCAGATTTTTTATGTGGTTTATCACTACTTAAACCTAACATGTATGCAGCATATAAAACTCTACGGTGAACTGGTTTAAAACCATCTCTTGCATCTGGAAGAGCACGGGCAACAATAACACTCATTGCATATTCAAGAAATGATGTTTGTAACTCCTTGACAATAGGACAATTTAAAATTTTTGTTTGTGATAAATCATTTTTTATTTGATTTATGTTATCTTTTGCCATGTTATTAATATTATATATTAATATGCTGTTTTTCAAATATTTTGGATGGTATTTTATTAAAATAAAGATTATTTATTACTTAATTTACATGATGTCTTAAATTTAATCACTTTTGATATTGTTTTTGATGCATTTTTTAGGCCATGTTTGATGTTGTGCTGAGGAGGAAAAAAATTTAATATATACTATGTATATATTACAAAAATTTTTTAAAAATCTTAGTTATATACTTTGTATATAAAAGCTAATATATTTTTACACTTTTTCCTATAGAAAAATTTACTCAAAAATAGCAAATCTTGTAGTATAGGTATGGAAAACATCAAAAATAAAATCAATTTCAATTTAGTTT
>JAIRTE010000020.1 GCA_031255095.1 Mycoplasmataceae bacterium | reverse complement strand
TTCCTAAAATGATTTCTTTTGCCATACAAAAATATTATAGTGATGAATTAGCACTTTTATACTGTTAGTGCTAAGAAAAATTTTTTATATTTATTTATAAATATACTTTGAATATTTTTGTGGTGTATTTTGGCAAATTTTGCTATTTTTTATCTTTTGTCAAAAGATCAAGAATTTTATTGATATTACTTTTCATGTCAGCAATATCCTGAGCATTCTTATAATTAATAGCTCTTTGTTCTTCTACAAAAGCCCTAAACTCTTTTTTTAAAATTTCAACATCGGTTTTCAAATGTTGAACATCAGTTTTCAATTGCTGAACATCAGCTTTCAAAATTTCAACCTCTGTTTTCAAATGTTCAACATCAGATTTCAATTGCTGAACATCGGTTTTCAAAATTTCGACATCTGTTTTTAAAATTTCAACCTCAATTTTTAAATGTTCAACATCAGATTTCAATACCTTAAAATCTGATTTCAATACTTTAAAATCTGATTCCAGTACCTTAAAATCTGATTTTAATACATATTTGCTATTATTACTTTTTTTCTTTTTTGGTTTTGTTTTACTTCTTGATTTTTTGGTAGCACCTTCTTTTTCATCTTCAACAGTAACATCAGAATCAACTGGAGGTTGAGGTGGTGTAGTAGGTTTTGTTTTATGTTTGTGAGTTTTATCTATACTAACAGTATCAATAATCTTATTAATTTCAATGCCAGATAAGGATAATTTTTCCTTGGCCCCAATTCTTTTTCTTTGTGTTGAATCTAGAACTTCTGAATCTACAATTACTTTTTTATTCATATTTTTATTTGAACTCTTCATTGTAGATTATATTTTCCTTCTATCTCCTTTCATAAATAAAAAATCTATAATATTAATATAGTTTTGTTTTAAAACTAAATAGAAATTGATTTTATTATTAATTCTTTCCATACCTATACTACAAGAAAAACGTCAAAAAACGGACATTTTTTTGAGAAAAATTTTATTACTTATCAAAGATAAGTAAAAATGCATAATTTTCCTACATTTTGTAAAATTTGCGGACACTTTTTAAATTCTATTGAATGTAAAAAATATTTTTAAATTTCTAAAAAAGACCTCTTTTGAGAAAAAATTAAACTATTTATATGGATTTTTGTCTCTAAAACAAGACATAACAAACATTTTATAACCAAAAATATATAATAAATATATACACATATGAGCAAATTAAATATTGGTCAAATCTTAAATGATGTTAAAGCTTCTCAATTAAAGGCTAATGTTTTGGATGTACATACAGGTGATTGAGTAGTTGTATCTGAAAAAATTATTGAAGGTAATAAAACACGTATTCAAAAATTTGAAGGTATTGTAATGCGTGTTAGAGGTGAAGGTTTACAAACTACTTTTATTGTTAGAAAAGATGTTTCTGGTGTTTTTGTTGAAAAATCTTTCTTTTTACACTCACCATTAGTTGTTGATGTAAAATTTCTTAAACATACACCAGTTAGAAGAAATTATATTTCTTACATTAGAAATTCTAAGAAAAAAATTACAATGTAATTTAAGTTGTGGCTGGACTTTGAAGCTTAATTAAAGATCTTGCAAGGAGTAATAAGGAAGAAGATTCTGAAGGTGAACTTGAAATTGGTTTGTTTGGCTTAAGGAGAGTTAAAGATAATGAAAATCAAGTAGGTGATAAAAAAGATCCTAAAAACAAAAAGGAAAAGGAAAAAGAAGATAAAAAAGATGAAGAAAAAGAATCTTTTATTGTGAAACAACAAAAAAAGTTGTGAAAAAAAATAAAACCAATAGCAATTTGGGGTGGTGCAATATTGATTGTTTTATTAATATTACTAATGATAATTAATACTTTTATTCCTTTTTTAGGATAAAAAAGGTATAATAATTTCACCATTAGATTATGTTTAAATTACTCAAATATTTTGATAAAAAAATATGGATATTTTTCTCGATTTTGATAGTTTTTTTAGCTGCAAGAGTATATATTGAAATTACGATTCCTGATTGAATTGAAAAAATTACTAGTAGTGTTACTAAAAACGAATCTTTGAGTGCAATTATTTTTAATGGTGGAATGCTGATATGTTTAGTTGTGGTCGATTTTGCAATATTAGTTACAACTTTTTATTTATCTGCAGTTGTTGGAGCAAGATTTTCGAAAATTTTACGAGAAAAAGTGTTCGAAAAAATTAATAGTTTTTCGAATAATGAAATTAATAAATTTTCCACAAATTCTCTTATTACAAGATGTAGTAACGATGTAACTATGGTGCAAAACTCAATGACAACATTATTAAGAATGGGATTATTCGCTCCAATGATGTTATCTGTTGGTATCTTAAAATTCTTTTTACATTCCAATATTTCAGTTTCAACAATACTAATTTATCCAGTAATAATAACAATTACAACACTTTTTTTGTGTATTATGGTATTATTAATTTTTACATTACCTAAAACAAAGGTTATGCAAAAACTGATTGATAAATTAAACAAAGTTTCTAGAAATCAAATTGCAGGTATTAGAGTAATCAGAGCATTTAATGCTGAAGAACATGAAAAAAAAAATTTTATTGATGTAAATGATTGCATGACTAAAAATACTTTATTTACAAATTCGATGTGAGGATTTGCTATGCCTCTAATTGATTTATTTAGTTCTTTGCAAGTATTGCTATTGTTCTGAGTTGGTTTGCTTAATGCAATTGACTTAGCAAGCATTAATGGTACTGTACAATTGGCAGCAATTATTTTTATATCTTTTTTAATGTTAATTATGTTATTTGTAATTTTACCTAGAGGTTTGGTGAGTGCTAAAAGAATTAATGAAATTTTAGAAACTGAAGTAACAATTAAATATCAATCTTTTGATATATTCTATGATGATTTTAAATCTATTGAATTTAACAATGTAACTTTTGGTTATCCTAATGCAGCTGAACCAATATTAAAAAACTTGAATTTTAGTATTGGTACTGGGCAGACAATTGCTATTATTGGAGCAAATGGTAGTGGTAAAACTACTTTGGCTATGCTAATGGCAAGGTTTTATGATGTTGTTTCTGGAGAAATAAAAATTAATAATGTCAACATTAAAGAATATTCACAAAAAGATATTTCTAAAATACTTACCATTGTTCCGCAAAAAGCAGCATTATTTAATGATACAATATTAAATAACATTTGTTATGGGATAGATAATAAAAATATGACCGTTGCTAAAAATGCTGCAGAAATTGCATGTGCTGATTTCATTGAAAAATTGGATGATAAATATCAAACAATTATTTCCCAAAATGCTACTAATTTATCAGGTGGTCAAAAGCAACGTGTTTCAATTGCTAGAGCAATTGCTAAAAATACACCCGTAATAATTTTTGATGACAGTTTTTCAGCATTAGATTACAAAACTGATCTAATTTTAAGAGAAAATTTAGCACGTGATTTAAAAGAAACAACCAAAATCATTATTGCTCAAAGAATTAACACAATTTTAAATGCTGATAAGATCATTGTTTTAGAGAAAGGAGAAATAGTGGGAATTGGTTCACACAATGAATTGCTAAATAATTGCCAAATTTATAAAGACATTGTTTATTCACAAATCAATCCTGACGAATTAAGATAATATGCCACCATTTCAACCACAACAAAAAAAGAAAATTAAAAACTTTAAAAAAACTGTTTTAATGCTATGAAACTATGCTAAAGGTTTCAAATTGTTGTTTATTTTTTGTATTATTTTAGGCTTAATTTCAGCAATTCTTAATTGTCTTTCTCCGATTATGCTACAAAAAATAATTCAAAATTTTGTTAAACCAGATGTTAATAATGTTGGAACCTATTCTATAGATGTAAATAATGTAATGTTGTATTGTGGTATACTGCTGTTATTTTATGTAATTATTTTTTTAAATAATGCAATCAGCTCATTTTTTATTGCTAAAATTTCAGCTAAACTCACATGAAGTTTTAGAAATGACGTAAGTAATAAAATTAATAAAATTCCATTAAAATATTTTGATTCTAAAAAAATTGGTGAAACAACAAGTATTTTAACTAATGATATCGATACATTTAATATGTCATTTTATACAATCTCTAATACAATAAGCAATGTATTTTTTATTATTGGATTAATGATTGCTATGTTAGTAACTTCTTGACAATTAGGATTAATTATTATTGCCACTATTCCTTTAATAATATTCACTGTTTTCCCAATTATAAAATTCTCACAAAAATATTTTGTTAAGCAACAAGCTGATTTAGGAAAATTAAATGGAAAAATTGATGAAAATTTCAATAATTTAAATGTTGTAAAAATTTTTAATGCTAATGAAAGTGAAAAAGCATCTTTTAATGAAATAAATAATAAATTAGAAAAAAATAATGCACTGACAAACTTTTTTTCATTTTTTCCAATTCCAATTTCATTATTCTTTAGATATTTAGGTTTAGTATTAGCTTTATTTGTATGTGCAATTTTAATTTCGAATGGCACTTTTGAAAAAATGTATGGTATTTCTTTATTGCCTACATTTTTATTGTTTGCAAATTTGATCAACAATCCTTTGCAGCAACTAGCACAAAATATTTCTTCCATTCAAATGACTTTTGCAACTTCAGAAAAAATATTTGATTTTTTAGACTTAGAAGAAGAAAAAATTGAAAAAGATAAAATAAAATGTGAACAAGAAATTAAGGGCAAAATCACTTTCAAAAATGTTATTTTTTCATACAATGAAAATAAACAAATATTAAAAAATATTAGTTTTGAAATAGAACCAGGCAAAAAAGTGGCCATTGTTGGGCCAACAGGTAGTGGAAAAACTACAATAATTAATTTGTTAATGCATTTTTATGAATGTGATTCAGGAGATATTTTAATTGATGATGTTTCAATTTACAATATGTATAAAAAAGATTTAAGAAATATTTTTTCAATGGTTTTACAAGATACATATATTTTTGAGGATACAATTAAAAATAATATTAAATATAATTTAAAACATATTGATGATGAAACAATCATTACTGCAGCAAAAAATGCCAACGTTGATCATTTCATTAACACTCTAGATAAAGGCTATGATACTTTATTAGACGAAAAAACAACCATTTCAGCTGGTGAAAAACAATTAATAACTATTGCCCGAGCAATATTACAAAATAATCCTATTTTAATTTTAGATGAAGCAACAAGTAACGTGGATACAAAAACAGAATTATTAATTCAAGATGCAGTTGATAAATTAACACAAAATAGAACAAGTATTGTCATTGCTCATCGATTAAGCACAATTAAAAATGCAGATTTAATTTTAGTGCTTAAAGATGGACACATTATTGAACAAGGAAATCATAGTGAATTATTAGAACAAAACGGTTTTTATAAAGAATTGTATGAATCACAATTTAGTGAAGAATAAAATATGTTTGATTGAAAAAATGATTTCAATGAAATTTGCAATAGGATAAAATCCAATAATGCAGCCATTGTAGAAACTGATACAGTTTTAGGTATTATTTCATTAAACCCAGAATTAATTTATGAAATTAAAAAAAGAGATAAGAATAAAAAATTAATTACATTTATAAATGACATTAATCAGATTAAAAATTTAACTGAAAAAGAAATTAATGTTTTAAATAAATTTTGACCTGGTGGATTAAGTATTATTAAAAATAATATTTCTTATCGTATGCCAAATGAAAAAAATATATTAAAATTAATTAGCATCGTTGGACCAGTTTTTTCTTCGTCTGCCAATATTTCAGGTAATGAAGTATTTAAAAATGTTTTTGAAGCAAAAAAAGATTTTGATAATATTAAAAATTTAATATTTGTAGATGGGAAGAAAAATAGTTCATTGCCTTCAACAATTATTAATTTTGATACAAAAGAAATTATTAGAGAAGGATGTATTTCAGGAAGTGAAATAATAAAATTACTCAAGTAAAAAATCAACAACTTCTTTAATTTCAATATCTTCAAAAGGTTGTTCCTCAACTTTTGAATTAGTTAATAATAATTTTCTGCCATCATCTAATTTTTGCAATGTACTAGTCTTTTTTAAATATTGTTCAACATCAGCTAAATTTTCACAAACCTGAATATATAGCTTATCTGTTTTGTTAATGCAGACAAAATCAACCTCATATATTTCCACATTTTCATTTTCATCAATGATAGAAAACACACCAGTGTATATTTTTTGAAATTTTAAAAAGACATTTATCAAAACAATATTTTCCAACTGCATATCAAAGTCAAAATTGTAATCACGATTAGTAATTAAATTCCTAACATTGATATCCAAAGCATATATTTTATAAAAATATATATCTGCTCTATCTTCAATGATATCATATTTTTGAATTGTTACAAGCATAAAACAATCTTGCAATGATTTAATATAAGTCTCAATAGTTTTACAACTTGTATGCCTAAATTTATTTTTGACTAAAAATTCTACTACATCATTAGCATCAAAATATTTTCCAATATTGATCATTGCAAATTCTAAAACTTTCTTTAATAAAAGAATGTTTCTAATATTAAATCTCGGAATAACATGTCGACCTAAAATTCCGTCTATAATGCTATTAACAATTATTTCTACCAATTCTTCATCAGCAAGGAAATGCATTAATATTGGAATACCTCCACATTGACAATATTTTTTATACAATTGTTGTTTACATTTTTCATTACCTGCATGTAAATCATAGAACTCATGAAAAGTAAAAGGCAGCATTTTAATACTAACCATTCTGTTAAAAAATTTAGATTTCAAATGAGTTGAAGAAAGATATGAATTTGAACCACTCAAATAGATATCAATATGCTTGTTTTTAAAATATTTTGCTACCAAATCTTCAAAACCATTAACATTTGAGATTTCATCTAAAAAAAGATACATTTTTATGCCCCTAATTATTCTTTCATCAATGTAATTTTCTAATTGTTCAATGTCAATTAGATATTTATTTTCTCGTTTATCAAAATTTATGTAAATTATTTGGTAATCTCTAATATCTTTTTTTAATATCTTAATGAATTGCAAAAATACCGTTGTTTTACCACAACGTCTTGGCCCAGTCAAGGTTTTAATTAGCTTGGCATCTCTAACCTTGCATAATTTTTTTAAATATATGTTCCTTTCTAATAACATTAACATAATTATAGCTATTCGAAAAGTTTATTTTTCCTAAAAAATAAGCATTTTTAAAAACATTGTTTTAAAAATTTTTTACTAAATATATGTAATATATTTAGTTAAATAATGATAAAATTTATTTTATTTGACACATTTGATAATGATAAAATATTAACGCTTTTATAATAATTCAAAATGAAAAATATAAACTTAACTTTTCAAGAAATAAAATTATTCAAAACAATCTTAGATGGAAATTTTGAATTATCTAATTTCACACCTAAATTATTTCATGAAGTAACTCAAGACAATACAACTTTTTCTTATAAAGATATTTTTTTACTTCTTAATTTTTACAAAGATATTTATGGAGCTTCAGAATATATAAGTCAATTTCCTACTCTACGTGGGCTTACAATGAGTATCAACAATGTTAGGACTATGATTGCGAACCTCAAAGGGTTTGTTGATCGATATTATTCTGAAGCTAGCAATTATGGTAGTGATAACCAAAGCATTGAAATTAAAGCATCAAATTATTATAATGATGTATACAAGAATAATACAAGCACAATGGATAGTTCAACATACATTCATAATGTGATTATTAAAGGTGCTAAATACAATTATTTGCAATCAATAAAATTTTATGTACACAACCCTAAACAACATTATGCAGAAACTGTAAGTTACCTAAATCGTGCAAATTTTAGATATATCAAATCTAAAGTTCATGAAACTTTAAAATATGAGAATATGTTTAATTTTGTTATTTATGCCCCAACAGGCATACTTCAAGATCAAAGAAATTATTTAGGACCAAGTGTTGCATATTTCAAAACTACACCTAATTATCGAACTAGACAATGTCTTTATGAAAGAATAAACAACACTAATAATGTTAATGGTTGTAGATTCAGTAATCAAAAACCATTTTTTGGTGTTTTCTATGATGCTTTAGTTGGAAACACTGGTGAATTCATTAATTCTTTTGCTAGACCAATCTATAAAAATAATAAGTTTTCTCACTTTGATAAAAATGTGGGACAATTGTCAGCAAAAAATGGCTTAAAACAAACACAAGATACAGCTTTTTTGTATGATTACATAACTAAAAAAGGTTTTAATATGAAAGAACTTAAAGTTGTTAATAAAGACCATGCAGATGATGTTAAAGTATATTATGATGGTGCAGAATTATTAATAAATTCATGAAATTGCATGGAAAAAAATGAGAAAATGCTTCTTGTTAAACAAAACACTGCAATTGCAATTACTAGAATGATGGATCAAGTTTTAGCTGAAAAAGAATATATTGCAAGTACTTCTACACCACAAAAAGATTTAGTAGATATGTTTAATTGTAATATTTTATTGACACAAGCTGATAATTTTTGCAATATGTGTACAATACTTTCTAATTTTTACTTGAGTGAAACAAATTTAGAAGTTAAAGCAGTTTTAGAATCATCAATTTTAGCTATTAGGGAAATAGCTAAGAAAGAAACAAAAGGTAGGGCAATACCAGAAGTACTTACACATGATCCAAGAAATATGCAAATACTAGAAAATTTAAAAATATTACAAAATGACAATGAATCTTTCCCACAAGAAATTTTAGAAAAGACAGGCTTTTTAGAAGATGCTAAAAAAACTGCAAGAGCTTATGCATATCAGACTGTTGCTACTTCTACAGCTGTAAGTTGTGAAACAAAAAAGAAATATTTAAGTGATGAAGAGCAAAAAATTGATGATACAATAGCACATTTAGAAAGAAATTGCATCACAAAATTAATTAATTACAAGGAAATTGCGCAACTTAGAAAAGATAAAAGTATTTTTAATCCTGCTAAAAATATGATGACAAATCTTTATGACAATGGTGGAAATTTTAAAATGAATCAAGATGGAAATACAATGATTGATGTTTTGAATAGGAAAATTGCCAATAGTGAATATAGCAAAGACTATGATGATGAATATATTACACGTCATGCAGAAGGCAATGGCATTAGACATGATAATTCGATGACATTACATGAATATAACAGATTAGCTGCATTTGAAAAAAATATGTTCTACAATGAGAAGAATAATGTAAGCTCTAATACTTCTTCAAATACTCTTGGCATGGTGGCAGAAGGTGTAATAACTCCTGAACAAGCTGCAGAAATAAGATTTAATAAATTGCTAAACTTGGATTTAAATAACATAAATTAATCTTTATATGCTAATGATGTTAAAATATTAATTATAATAATTGTATGGCTAAGGATTATTCACAAATACCACAATGATACATTGTAACAGTTATTGGTGGTAAAGAAAAGGGTATTATTAATTCATTAAAGGAAAAATTAGATATCTTTAATTTAACTTCTCAAGTTAAAGATATTAAAATTTTTGAAACTATCAAAACAATTACTGAATACATTCCAAAAAACGATCCTTCATTACCTAAAACAATTAAAAATACTGAAAAAACTCAATGAGAAGTTGTTGGTGATAAATACAAGAAATCAGTTTCTTTCACTACTAATAAATTCCCTGGTTATGTTTTTATTAGTGCAATTATGAGTGAACAATTGTGATTTGCAATTAGAAATTCTCCAGGTGTTTTAGGTTTTGTTGGTTCTAAAACTGAACCAATTCCTATTTCAATTACTGAATATGAAAAAACTGCAGGCACATATGTTGAAAGTAAGCCTGAAATTAGTGCTGTTACTTCTTCAGCTGAAACATTTAATTTCCATGTTGGAATGAAAGTAAAAATTGCTTATGGTGGTTTTAAAGGTGAAGCTGGTGTCATTAAAAAAATTAATTTACAAAATAAAACTGCTTCTATTGAAGTTAATTCTTTTGGTAGAAAACAATTACAAGTTATTGATTTCCACGATATTGAATTTATTGAAGAATAAAATATTATATTTTATATTAGTGACTAAATTGCTTATAATTTAGCTTTTTCCTTCTTTTTTATTAGCAATGCTTTTTACCCCATAGAGTTGTTCAAGATCTTTGCAAAAACGATTGTTAATAGTATTTTTTAATTTTTCAACATCATCTTTAGCCATATTTTTCTCGTTATTAGAAATATCAACATATTCCTTTATTGATTTAGCCATCATATCTGCAATCAATTTAAAATTTACATTTTCATTTATTGGAAAAAAGAAGCTATATCAATTTTCTTCTAAAATACTTTCAAAATAGAACAATAAAAGTGAATCTTTAGCATAAGCTTTATACTTTGTACTAACATAATCTAAAATATATTTAATATTTTTATCATTCTTGTAAAAAGTAATAGTCATGGGGTTAAGTATATAATTTTTTTTGATGTAACTGTTACGATATGTAAGTTCTGTTGAAATTTTTAAATCTCTAAGTGATTCTAAAATATATATTTTATCTTTATTTTCAACTTCATCAGACATAAGCAATTTATTAATTACAGTTTTTTGTCTAGGAGATAGAAAAGATTCACTTAAATGTTCTAGATAAAATAAATAATTTGATATTGCAAATTTCTCATTAAGCATTTTATGTTCAGCAGTTTCTTCAGTGATCATAATCCTTTCATATCAATATTTATTATCATTTTCATAACGTTTTTTCATTGCATGAATTATATCTTCAACTTCAGTGTATTCGCTCCAGTTTAAAATATGTTCTTTTTGATAATCTTCTGCAAGCTGGATTGCTTCAAGTCATTTATCAGCTCTTGTTAATGCACGAAGATCATCTAACAGTTTACGTATTGAATCAATATATGGTATTGACATAGTTTATAATTATAATAACTTATTAAAAATATTATAAATGTTGTTTAAGATTCTAAATATAAATGAAAAACTTAAAGATGCCTTAAGCATATTAAAATTTGTTGAAACTACAGAAATACAGAGCAAAACATTGCCTTTATTGCTTTCTAATAAGAATGCTATTATTGTTTCAGAAACAGGTAGTGGTAAAACATTGTGTTATTTATTGCCATTATTTAACCATATTTTAGAAAATAAAAATCATTGTGCAATTATTATTACACCCACTAAAGAATTATGTAGACAAATATATTCTCAAATTTTGACATTTAAGCAACATATTATGGAATTACATCCAAAATTAATTATTGGTGGTGAATCAAGTTCTAATCTAACCAAGAATAATTTTTTAAACACCAATATTATCGTTGCAACACCAAATAAAGTTTATGAATTATTAAAAAATAAATTAATACCAGTTAATTTTAATGAAATCATATTAGATGAAGCTGATATGCTATTTGATTTAGGTTTTATGAATGATATAAACAATATTTTCACAATGCTCAATAAAAATATTATTAAAGTTGCTTGTTCTGCAACACTACATGATGCATTTGCAAACAAATTAAAAAAATTCTTTTTAAATACGGAAATAATTCAAAATGCTAAATCCATTTGAAAAAATAATAATGTTACACACACTGTTGTTTATACAAAAGATTATGATGCCAACAAAACACTTAAAAATTTATTAGGCAATATTAAACCGTATTTGTGTATTATTTTCGGTAATACCAAAAATATTGCTAATGATATTTATAAAGCAATGGTTGAAGCAAATTATAATGTTGCTCTTATCCATAAGGATTTAACAAACCATGAACGTAGAAAGATATTTAAAGAAATAAACTCTTATACATATCAATATGTCGTGGCAACTGATTTAATTAGTAGAGGTGTTGATTTACCCTATGCTGATTTAGTTATATCATATGGCTTACCAGATGATGCATTATGATATATTCATCGTTCTGGTCGAGTTGGTAGAAACAAAAAAGGTGGTGATAGTTTTATTGTGTATTGCAAAAATGATGATAATAAGATTGCTAAATTAATCAAGAAAGGTATTAAAATTAATTATTCTTTAGTTACGCAAAATGAATTTATTTCAAAACCATTGCAATTAAGATTGAGAAAAAAAATAGTTTTTGATAAAGAAACAAATTCAGAAATTCAAAAAGTTATCAGAAATAATAAATCTACTAAGAGAGTAAAACCATGTTATAAGAAAAAAATTAAATCACAAATATTAAAAATTAAACAAAAAAAGAAACATGAACATATAGATAAAATTATTAAAGCTAAATTTAGGGAAAAATTAAGAGATAAGGCTAAAAATAAACAATAAACCTTTAAATATTATTTAATAATTACAAAGTATCAAGATCGAGGTCTGCACATTGTTGTACTACAGTTAGTTGTGGTTGGACTGCAGCTGCACGTTGCACCTTTTTAGCTTCAATTTCATTAAATATTGCCATTGTTTTGCTCTTAGAAAGATCCAAAACAGCATTTTCTAGATTACTTGCAAAAATTCTTATAATCTTAGTTCCTTCTTCAGTAAATTCTATAAATGAAGACATAATTTCATGATAAAACTCTCTATCTGCAGAATTTTCATCAAGTGCAAAACTAATATCTTGTTGTATTTTTGTAATTTCAGCATCTAATGCAGTCATAGTTTCATCAAAATTTATTTTGCATGCACTGTAAAGCGTTTCATATTCTTTTTTTGCTGATAGCACATAAGCAAAAGTTTCCTCAGCAGTTGTTTGCATTTCATCCAAATTACTATCTTCAGTGACTTCAAATTGTTGTTCATATTGACTCATCTGTTCTGCATCACTTTCAAATCCTAAAATTTTCTCCATTGTATTCTTTTTATATTCAAATAATTTTTCTTGATAATTAATCAATTTTTTTAATTCATTGCATATAAAAAATCTCGAATCATATATTGTTTTTATTTTTTTTGGTGTTTCAGCTGTTCACCTTTCACTATATGCAAATCTTTTTACATTCATATATTCAATATCTTCATCACTTATATGTTGCGTTGATGAAGTTGCAGCTGCTAATAAATCAACTCTTTTCCTTTTGTGAGTTTCTGTAATAACTCTGACACCAAATTCTATTTCACTTGCACGTTTTTGTAATTCAGAAATATCTAAATAACTTAAATCATCTTTACCTAAAAATAATTCTTGTAAATGTGACTTAACAGCCGGTGTTAATGTAATTATTAAGTTATTGAATTGTCCGCGCACATTATTTATTTCAGTTAAAAGTTTATCTCGTGTTTCAATTGCAGAATATTTTGGTAATATTTTTTGATATGTTGAACTTTTTTTTAATATTAATTTTGTGAGTTCATAGCTTGTCATATTTTCAATTTTTTTAAGAACTATTTTTTTAAATACACTATTTTGCAAATCTACCTCATCAAATCCAGAAAATTCTTCCATAATTTTATTTCTTTGTTCCAATATTGCTTTGTCAGTTAATGTTTTGAAATTCCCATTACAAAGAGGTGATGTGATCAAAAATACAGGTAATTTTAAATCATGTGGACTATTTGGTAATATTTTTAACAATTTTGGATCCAATTTTACATCACTAAGGACATTTAATTTTAATATATCTAATAATTCTTTGCCATCTACAGCTTTAGATATTTTTTCATTATGATCTTCTAATAATGTTATTTGTCTAGCAGATACAATTATCATCTTTTCTAAAATTTTCGATATTATTAGTCCAGTTCTATTTTCTGCAATATCTTCAAATACTTTGATACTCTTCATGTCATCAGATGCAAGAACACTAATTTTTTTTAACATTATTTCAAATGGTTTTATTGCAAGTGAAGATGAAGATTCAAAGAATTCATCTGCATCTTTCAAGTCTCTTAATAATAAATCATCATCGTTTAGAAAATCCATAAAAAGTATTAAAAAAATTTTTTGCTTATGGGGATTTTTAAAGCTTTGTAATAAATTGAAAAAAGTTTTATTTTTTTCATAAATTATTTTGGAATTATCATAAATGACTTGTTCACATTTGGATACAATAAATTCACCTAAAAATTCCGGATTAATATGCGGTATTTTTTGATCATTTACAGCTTGTTTTAATTTTTCAAAAGCTTGTATTGTTTCTTTTATTTTTGGATCACCTAAAAATCTATTGCTTGCAAAATTTTTGGTTATTTTATAAAGGTCATCGGCATAAATAACCATATATCTAATTGTTCCTAAAACATCTGTCTTTATGTATGAAAAAGTATTTCTTCGTGCTTTCATCCTAAGTGAAGCTAAAATGTTTTCCATCTCCCTCTCAGGATTTAATTCTTCAGTATATTGAAACTTTCTTAATGATAAACCTTGTAATTGTCACTTGATTTTTGCATTCATTACTTTTTCTTGCATTAAAAAATCTATATGTTTCCTAATTTCAACTTTCAATGGTGTTTCACCTTCAAAACTTATAAAAGTTTGCAATTCACTCATTATTTGATGCTCATGCCTTTCATCTCTTGGCGGTAAAAAATCTATAAGTCATTGATGATATTTGATAATAAGTTCGTTAATTTTTTGAAATTCATTTATTCTGATATGAAATTTTACATTTCTTCTACATGTTTCAGTATGCGCTACTATTTCATCTATTTGTGGTCTTATTTCATTAAATCGCAGTTCTCCTTTTTTAGTAAGAACTCATGTTTTTGTTTCTTTGTTAAATGCTCTTAATTCAGTAAATTTTATTCCATCATTAAAAAAACATCTTTCAACACTTTCTCCTAACCGTTCATAAAAAGCATCTCATGCTTTGCATTTAGACATAGCAAATTTTTTAAGGCTTTTATAATTACAACTTACCGTGTCCATTAAAAAATTTACTAATTTTTCCCTTACTATGTTTTCCTCACGCCTTATTAGGAAATTAGCCATTTGAAAATCAAAATATGTATGTAATTTCTTTAATGTAGAACCGTCAGTTTCTAATGAATATAAGTTTTTATAGTCTTCATAAATGCTTGCAGGAATGGTATTAATTATTTTAGGTCTCAAAAAATTTAGAAATAATTTTTTTGTCTCAGGATTTGAGGTATTACAAAGATGTCTATATAATGCCAATGTTGAGTGATATACAAAATCTTGAAATATGCTTTTTGGTAAAGGTTTGTCAATTTCCCTAGTAAACAAGCTTTTTATCATCAATCCTAAAAGAGTATAGTTTGAAACATTTTTTTCTTTAATAACTTTATGACAAGTTTCAATTTCAATACTATTTGGAGTACATTCGGAAATAATTTGAAAAAGTTCAGAAATATTTGCAGGTTTATAGGAAAAATAAGAGAAATCAAATAATATGCATTTTAATTCCTCAAACACTTTTTCGGGCATTGTAATATCTTTGGTATAAGATAAAATAATTTTTTCTAAAATTTCAGGAAACATGTCTATTTTATTTTTTAAAAAAATAGCAGCACATTTTTCTGGATCTGTTTCTGAAATATTTTCTGTATCTGTAAGGCATCTTTGATCTATTATTACTGGATGCATTAGTGCTATACTAGTCACTATGCCTATTCTTCTTAAAATAAAAAAATTTAAATATTCAATACATTCCATAATCACAGATTGATCATATTTTACATTACTAAAATATAGGTAGAATATATAATGATCCATTAGTTCATCATTTTTAAGTGGCAGATTAAAAAAAAGTTCTATATATTCATCTTTGCCTAATTCAAGGTTTTTCGGATCTTTTGCTACTCTTAATCATTCAACAAGTCTTTGTCTTCGAAATTTCATGTCAATTGCGTTCACCAATTTCTTAATATTTTTCATAAATTAGTAATATTATTAAAAGCATATTGTATGAGAATAATAAATATTTTAAGTAAAATATTTAATATAATAAAATATTAATAGTTAATTAAACTATTCAACATCACCAAAAACTTTTTCAAATAAAGAATGATCTTGTAAAAATTCAGCTAACATAAATTTAAATACTTGATCATTTGTTAAAAAAATACGTTTAGAATGCATGTGTTCTTCAATTGTTCTTTTTTTATGTTTAATTTTTAAATAAATAATCATACCTTGAGGGTTAAGTTCAATATCATATGAAACTAAACCTTTAGGTTGATGTAAAGTATGTAAAATATCATTTTGTAGTTTTAAAATAAAATTATTTAAATTAATTTTTGTAGTTTCCTCAATAATGCTACCATTTTTAATGTATGAGTATTGTGCAATGATAAATTTAATAGATTTTTTAAGAAACAAACTCTTTTCAGTATTAATTTTAATACCATAAAGAGAATATAAAGAATCATCCATAACATCAGTTGGTGCTGAAACATTAGAATTATTATTATTTTTTAATTGGTCTAATAATTTGTCAAAATCATTGTTTCCAATAAAATCATATTTTTGTTCTTTAACATTTTTGTCAAGCTTAATAGGACTTTTTGCAGAAATGTTTTTTGCTACAGCTGCTGATAAACCAGGAGTAGGCGCTATTGATGAAGAAGCAGCAAAAGAAGTATTTGGCTTTGTGTCATTCAAAAAATCTGAGTTTAAAAACTTTTCCATAACACTATTATAATGAAAAAAACAAAAAATGCATTTTTGTGGGGAAATATGCCATGTTTATTCATAAATTGGAGTAAATTTAAAAGTATTAAATGGCGAAAAGCCATAGTTAATTAATGGCTTTTCTTATAAATTGAATTAAAACAATAGTGAAGGGAAACATAATAAATATATTGTTCAATAATAATCCAACAACAGACTTTAAAAAAGGACTATTAAATTCAACTTACAACTTAATGATAAAAAACAGGTTTTGTAAACTTTAAAATATTTTTAGTTAATATTGTTGTATATAATAAGATGTTATTTTATTTTTGTTTAAATGTAGCTTTAACACTACATATTATAAAATAATTAAATGAACTTTTCTAAAAAACTTGTTAAGGAACAAATAAAACCATATTTGAGTCAATATCGTTATATACATACTGTTATGGTTGCAAAAATAGCTGAAGAATTAGCTCATATTAATGGCGTTAATCCAATTAAAGCCTTTTTAGCAGCAATGTATCATGATGTATGCAAGGAATTTCAAGATGATAAAATGAGACATTGAATAGATAAGGAATATTTTAAAGAAACAACAAATTTAAAACTCTTGCATGGTATTGCATCAGCAAATTTTGTGAGGCATAAATTTGCTTGTACTGATAAACAAGTTTTAAATGCTATAGCTGATCATGTTATGCCACCACAACATGCACCAAAATTAACGATGATTTTATATTTAGCTGATAAATTAGAAAGCAATAAAAATGGTAATTATCAAAATCCAAACAACTATTATTTAAAAAAAGCAGAACATAATTTAAAAGGTGTATATCAATATATTAGAGATATTAATGCCAAAGATAAAACTTTTTGACTTACAAGAAAGAAACACAAATAGAATTATTTTTCTTCTTTTTTGTCTGTTTCTTGTGTTTCATCAGAATTATTTTCGTATTTTGCATTTTGAATCTCTTCACCATTAATAATACTTGTAGTTTCTTTAATTTCAATTTCACGAGCATTATCTAATTTAGTTTGTTCAAATTCTTTTGCCTTAGCAATGTTTTTGCTATCTTTAGTAACTTGTTGCATAATCATGGCATCTAGATCAATTTTATCACTATTTTCTGTATTCCCATCAACAACAATTTTCATATGTCCTGCTGCAGGTCTAATGTGTTGTTGTTGAACAGTAGAAGCATAGTCAAGTAAATATTTTTCATTAATCTTTGCTTTAAGTACTTCAAATATTTTTTTATTAATTTCAGCAATAAAGAACTTACAGATTGCTAAAATACATCCATTGGCTACATTATCTTTCATAATTTCAAAATTTTTATCTGCTTCAATAACATATATATTAAGAGGTGATTTTTGTTCCAAACTACGCAACATTACACCTTCTCTAATTTTAGTAATTTTGTCAAGGTGGTTAGTTCAACAATAATCAAAATTTTGAATCATAATGTCTTTAATAATGTTATTAGCATTTAAACCTAAAGATTGTAAACGTGTTGAAACAATCACATTTAAAATGTTTTCAATTTTATCAGTAGCATTTTCTACTGAACATTCATTAAAGTATGTTGGCTTAATCATTTGTGCTTGTAAGAAACGGTAGTTAAGCATATTAGCAACTTTAACTGCGTCAACATATACATCATTTGCAGCATCAATGTTTTTACTTGCAATTTCCTTTGCAACAGCTCTTGTCATACGCAATAATGTATTTGAGTTATCATCAATTAATAAAATTTGATCACGTTGCTTATATACTAATTCTCTTTGATTACTTAAAACCATATCATAATCAATTAAGTTCTTTCTCATATCAAAATTTACACTTTCTACTTTCTTTTGAGTAGAATTTAATAATCTATTAAAGAAACCAGAGTTATAAAAATCATTATCTAACTCATCTGCTGATTTTTGCAATTTTTCAATTGCAAAACGTTTAAATAGGGTATCTTGAATCGAAATGAAGAATCTAGTAACACCTGGATCACCTTGTCTTCCAGAACGACCACGTAACTGGTTATCAATTCTTCTACTTTCATGTCTTTCAGTACCAATTACATATAACCCACCTGCTTGTCTAGATTCTGGTGTAATTTTAATATCAGTTCCTCTACCAGCCATGTTAGTTGAAATTGTTACAGCTCCTAAAGTACCAGCATTTTTAATAATTTCAGCTTCTTTAGCATGGTTTTTGGCATTTAATAATTCAAAATGAATACCTTTATTTCTTAAAATACTTGCTAATTCTTGCGAATCTTCAACTGAAGCAGTACCAACCAAAATTGGTTGTTTAGTTGAAGTATTGACTTTTTCAATTTCGGCAGCCACGTGGTATCATTTTGAATATTTATTATCAAAAACAAAGTCATTCAAATCTTTTCTAACAATTGGTTTGTTTGTTGGAACATTAACAACAACCATGTTATAAGTTTTCAAAAACTCTTCACTTTCAGTAAAAGCAGTACCAGAACATGCAGAAAGTTTTTTATACAAACGGAAAAGTGATTGATAAGTTATTGTGGCAACAATAACATTTTCAGGTTCAATTTTAACATATTCTTTAGCTTGGATTGCTTGTTGTAAACCAGCATTATAACTTCTACCTTCCATAATTCTTCCAGTAAATTGATCAATTAATAAAATTTCATCTTCCCTAACTATATATTCGACTTCTGCTTGAAATACATAATTAGCCATTAAAGCATTTTTAATTTTGTGAACTATATCTGAGTTTTCAATATTATAAATATTGTCAAATTTAAAATAGTTTTGTGCTTTGATAACACCTGTGTCAGAAAGAGATATAGAATTTGTTTCATAATCACGTTTATAGTCTTCTTTAACTAATGTTTTTGCAAAACGGTCAACTTCAATATACATTGAAACATTTTGTTTTGGTTGACCAGAAATAATTAATGGAGTTCTTGCTTCATCAATTAAAATTGAATCGCCTTCATCACAAATAGCATATGTTAAACCTCTAATAACTTTATCTTCATAGTTTCTAACCATGTTATCTCTTAAATAATCAAAACCTAATTCTGAGTTTGTTGTATATGTAATATCGCAAGCAAACATCTCTTTTTTAGTACCTGCATCAAAAGATGCAAGGTTATATCCAACAGTAATATTTAATGGGTTTAAACATTCAGCACAAAATCTTGCATCACGTTCTACAAGATATTCATTAACTGAAACTACATGCACACCTTTTTTCAATAAAGCATTCAAATATGCTGCTAAAACACAGACAAGTGTTTTACCTTCACCTGTATATAATTCAGCAAAATCTCCTCAATGTAAAATTGTTGCACCAATTATTTGTACATTGTAAGCAAACATACCTTTAACACGGAAAATTGTTTCTCTAACAGTAGCAAAAGCTTCGCACATTATTGAATCTAAACTTTCTCCTTTTTCAATACGTTTAATAAATTCTGTCGTTTTAGCAGTTAATTGCCCATTTGTTAAATTTTTAAACTTATCTTTTAATGCATCTGTTGCTGCTGCAATTTTCTTAGCTCTTTTTAAAATTTTCCTAGATGGTGAAAAAATATTAATTTTTTCTAAAGTATTGCCCATATTAATATATATTAATATTATATTTTTTAAGTGTTTAAGAAAAAATAATTATTATATGTTGAATAATTTTGGAATATTTGCAAAAGCAGGTGCAAAGCTAAAATGAAATATTTTAAGCTGGTGGATCTATATGAATAATTGCTGTTGTGTTTGCTGCAGGTGCTGCTCAAGCACCTTCATCACTATAAGCCACAATTTTGCATATTTCTGAAGTAGTTGGGGTAACTTCAGTGGTAGGTGATTTTAAAAGTAAATTTACTGTTTGTGCTGTTGTGCCATTTGTACCTATACCTGTTACATTTCCCTAAACGAATTGAAATTTATTACTCATTGTTATGGTAAAATCCTTTCTTGCTATAGCATCTTTGTCCAAATTATTTTTTGTTTCAGTAAACAATGTAAGGATTTTAGCAATTTCACCCCTCATTTTGTCATTTCAATTTTAAAATATTCTGAATTTGTAATCATCTTGTATTCTCTTTCTTGCATTTTTAAAACTATATGCAAACCTTGCTTTATTAATTTTTTACAAATACTTCATTTCAGTATATAGCTATTTTTCCATGATGAGCATTAACAACTTTTTGTTCAGCTAATAATGTATTAGTTTGGTTATTTAATGTTAACTCAGGATAGTATATAGAATTTAAAAAATTTCTTATTTGTACATCATCGGCGTCGACACTGTCGATCAATTCTTCTATAGCATTATTAAATGCTAATGCAATATCAGCAGTTGCAACTTGATGTCCTGTTGGTAAGAATACATTACCTAATGATAAATAATATTCATAAATTTTGCCTCCATCTGTTGTTGTACCAATTACTTTTCTTTTAATTAAAGATCTCAAGGCATTATATTTATCATCTGATTTGTTCTTATCACTATATATGATTTCACCAACTTTTGCATATATATCATATATATCAGTTACGGTTGTAAAGAAATTAACACTAATTGTTATATCAAAATTAATTTGTGGGTAGGTAGTTGTAGAAGGATTTGTTGAGTCTGTACATTTAAAATATGGGTTTTCACTATCATTTTTAATTTTGAAATTCAATAATCCATTAGAATATCTACTATCACCATCACTTGCATGTTCAAGACCGATGTATTCTATATTATTTTCAACAAATGTATAATTAACACTACCAGCAGTATCATCATTAAGTATATTGCCTTTTTGTGATAAATTATTCAATACACTTGTTATTTTTTCTATTGCCTTATTAATATTTAACGAATCCTCTATTCATAAATTTGTTTCTTCATTAGTTAAATCAATTGTTAATTTTTTATTTTTTTTATCGAAATTTGTATCGCCTTCATTTCCTAAAATACTTGAGAACAAGACATTTTCACTAGGAATTAATGTTGCACCAATTTTTTCTTTTGTGCCTTCTTTTCCGTTACTTACATATATTTCTGCAGGTTCAGGTATTTTAAAATTATGTACAGATAATTTCCAATTTGATGTCGCATCTTTATATTCTAAAATATTTGCATATCCAGCATCATTATTATGATATTTTTGAGCATTTAACTTAAAATATGTATTGCCATTCTCATCAATGAAATAATTTTTTTCAGGATCTGGAGATATTTGCTTGTCTGCAAGCATCTGTGTTCATTTACCTTCCGATCCACTTGAAATTTTAGCATAAAAAAACATTTCTTTATCATCAATAAGAATTTCTTGGTTTGTAACTGTATCAGTACCTGAAAGTTTAAATGAGTTTTCTGCTTTAGATATTTCTTCATTTGTGCCACCAACAAATTTATAGGCAATTGATTCAGAAGCAATAACATTATTATCAACACTATACTTAATTTTATGTTCTGGAGCTGCTATTTTAAAAGTGGATTGTGTTAATAATGATGAAAGTTTCTCAGTACCATTATATGTATATTCAACCCTAATTGTATATTTATGATCTCTATTTTTATCTCAATACTTTGCAAACTCATCTCCATCCTCACCATCTTTACCAATTAATAGTAGTGGATCTTCAATTGCAGATAATGTTATATTTGTATGTTTTAATTCATTAATTTTAGAAATTTGGATTCATTCTGGAATTGAAAATTTGATATCATCAATTTTATCATTATCAAGATCATACTCATTTTTATCAACAATAAAATATTTTATATTTTCAAAATCAATATCTTCAAATGGCATATTACCAAATGTTACAGTTGCTTTAAATCTATTTTTTTCACCATCAAGGCTTAATACTGCATCATCGTTTACACCAGGTTCAGTTGAAATTGCTATTGTTTTGGCAAATTTGTAGTGTACTATCAGACGATTTGAATATTGTCATGTTGTGTCAGGCTGCGTAGGATCGGCATCATTTGTAAAACCAAAAGTTATTTCAAAAGTAAAATCATCTTCTTTATCTCCAGTATATGAAATTATTGCACTATAAATTCTATCTCTATATCCATCTCCACTTTCACTACCTATAGCAGGTTTTATATCAACAGCCAGCAAATCTTCAAGATTACCACCATCCCAAGGACCACTAATAGGTTTTATTGTGCTAATAATAGGATTATTGTCTAAATCTCTAGAAAAAGATGAACCTTTTAATGTAAGTACCAAATTTCCTTTTCCAGTAATAATATTATGATCATTTACATATCAATTTGTACTATCTGGATTGCTTGACAAATCATCAATTTCAGCAGTTAAAGATTGTTCCAAATATAATCTGACAAAACATGAAGCATTATATTTCGTTCCAGCATTGTCAAAAACTTCAATACAAAATTTGATATCCAGTGGAACACCATCTGCGTTTGCAGGTGGTATAGCGCTGCCAGGAGGATAAAAATGTTCTGCAAATTTATTATCAAGTTTATTAGTTCAAATTCTTGAAAAAGTATAACTGGCAAAGCCTGTATCAAATTTTTTAGTAATATTCAAAGAAAAATAATCTGAAAAAAAATTAGGTTCTTCATCAAATGTTGTTATTGTTTTTCCTGTGTCAGAAGATTCTAAAGATAATTTAGGTTGGTCAAAAATATGCAATTGGCTTTTAGTTAATGATGAATTATTAGTATAATCCAAAATGAAGTCACCATTGTTTTTTAATTTTTCCTTATCTCTTAATCCTAAAAAAACTTCAGTATTTGCGGTATATATAATTTTCTTTTTATAAAAATTATCAGCATTTTCATATTCGAAATTTATTAGTTCAGCATTGTTTATAGCTGAAGAAATATTAAGGATAAGATTATTACCTGGTCTAATATTGGGTTTGTCAAAATCTCCAGCCCTAAAAATATAATAATAAGTTTCTGAATTATTTGCCTTTTTTACTTTTATTGTGGTTAAAAGATTAGAATGATCATTAGACAAATATTCAATTTTCGGAGCAAAATTATTTTCAGTTAAGTTAACAAACGTTTGTTTATAAACTAAAAAATTACGGGAATTAGCAATTTCAGAAGAAAAAAATTTTGTATTGATAATGTCAGTGGGATCATTGTAATCGTAACCATTTACATCTTTTGCATCTTTTGCATCTTTTACATCATTAAAAAATTCTTTTAAGTCTTCAGATTGTTCCTCATTAGCTTTTCTTGTACCAAAAACCTGTGTAATTTCAGAATTATAAATAACTGGTTTAATATTAATTTTAGGATAATATTGGGCACCTTCATTTGCCATTAAATCAACAAGTTGATCATTTCTCGATTTTAAGAAAATAGCAAAAGTCAAGGGCACATCCACAGAAACATTTTTAGCTAATTCCTTCAATTTTGCATCGTTATTACCAAAAGATATTTCTCATTGGTGATCATCATGTGTATTAACATGTGTAAATTCTAATGCTTCTAATACTTTAATTTTAGAATCAGTATCAGGATCAGCAGAAAGTAGTTTTTGAGTGTATCTTGCTAAACTTTGTGTAGCAATTGTTCCATTATTATCAACATCAAACACAACTTCAAATCATGTATTATCGCCCTTATCAATTGTGTTATCATCAAAACCAATCTTCAAAATCATTTTTTTATATACTTCATTAGAAAAGTTACTCATATTTGGTTTAATGATAATTTTTTGGTTTTTTAAATTCTTATTATTGTATTTACCATGTGCAATGGTAAATGAATCAAATACTTGAGGATTAGGATTTTTTGTAATATAGTCTAATTTGTCACCATTTTTCATAGCATCAGTGCTAAAATTAAAATAGTATTTTTGTTTAGTGACATCATTTTTATCATAAAAATCTAATTTACCATCAGATGGTCTTAGATCAATTTTAAAATCAATTCTTTTGTTAGCAGAAAGATAATGCAAATAACAATCATGTTTGTCTAAAGCTTGTTCCATGGCAAATGATCATTCAGTGTCAATACGGTTGGGTTCTAAATCTACTTCTACTGAATCATCTGCTGCATTTTTAGTTACATCAGGAGAAAAATTATAGTTGGCTTTAAATTCCATTGTTAAACCTGAATTGTAACCAGAATTATTTCATAATTGGAAATTATTCACATTTAAAAATAATTCGCCTGTTTCTTCATTATAAATTTCACTACTTTTTGCCCCTTCTTGTGGAAGGAAAATTATTCTTACTGCATTTCTTTCATTTTTAACTACCATGTCACTTAATTTTCTAGCATGAAAATCAGTAAGATTGATTTGTGCTTCTGTTTCATGATCTTTTGAAGGATATTCCCTCTCTTCGCTACCCTTAAAATATCTTTGATATTGATAACCAAAATGTCCTTTTAATTTGCTTGCATCTTTACCAGCAGCTATTGTAGAACAAGACCAAGTAGTTAATAAAGCAACAATAATAATGATTATTATTGTGATAATTAATAATATTAATATTTTAAATTTTTTCTTTCTATTTTCTAAATCCTTTTCTTCTTGTTGTCTTTTATTAAGAGGTGGAGTATTTGGTTTTTTATTATTTAGTGTTTGGGAATTGTTGATATTAGTGTTCATAATTATGCTCCTGGATTTACACCTTTATTATTTTCTTTTAAATATTCAAGAAATTCTCCTCATTTTTCACTTTGCAATGGGGTGTAATCCATCTCAAAATATTTAACATTTTTAGTAACATCCACATTTGCAGCTAAATTCAAATTAACATAATATAAAACTATATTATCTTCAGGGAGCTGATAGTATTGTTTTGAAGTATTTTTAACACCAAATGTAATTTTAAAAATATTATAATTATGTTTAGTTTTTCCATCATATGGTAGTGTTGCAGAATATGGGAAATTTTTTTCATCATCAATTTCCATGTAACCTTCTTCTTTTATTGTTAAACTAATTTCATCTCAATTTAAATTTTGATTTTTAATACCTTCACTACCTATAAAAAAATGGTTTTTAAAATTGTTAAATTCTTCTTCACTGGCATCAAAAATATTCTTAAATTCATCATCTTGATCTATTCAGTTATTTGATCAATTAGTTGTAGGTAAATTATTTATTTTAGTTTCTTCAGTCAAAAAAGTTTTCAAACTACTTTTAAAATCTTCTTTATCTTTAACACTCATATTAGGATTAGAAGGTGTAATATTAGAAGGAAAAAATGCAGCATTAACAATTTTATCATCAATATTATCATAACCATCAACTACTTTTCCATCAACCGTGCTTAAAAAACCAAATTTATCGTGGAAATTTTCATAATTTTCATCCGTAAGCATAAAAGTTAATTTTGGAAAAAAATATTTAGTATTTATATCTAATTTTTCGTCACGTTTAATATTTGAATATAAGATATTAATACCACCATGATTGATTGTAAAATCTTTAAAACCACTTATTTTTTTCAAACTTGTAAAAAATTGTGTTTCAGTCGCTCAAAATTCATTTTTAAAATTATCTTTTATATCTATGGAACATTCGTGGTTAGCTTCATCATATTTCTTAAGTTGAATATTATCTTCAGTATTTCCTGACCAAGCATTTTTAACACTATATTCTTTGATGAATTTATAATAATTATCATCAATTTCATCAATGTCAAATGAATTTTTATATGCTTCTTTGAAAAAATCATTATTCTGTTCTAACATTTGTGTTGTTAAATCACCATATGTGGGTTTAGTAGTTGAAAAAACATTTTTAATAGGAATAGGTTTTTGCTCATATATACAATCCTTTGGACCTTTGAAATAAAAAATCTCAGTATCAGTGCCATTATTAACGCTATATGTAGTTTCTCAATCATTAATAGAATGACGGTGACCATTAAATTGTATAGCAATAAAATTTTTATTATTAGTTGAATATCCACTGTTGTTATAAAAACTGCTATATATTTCAGAATTTTTCTTACCTGTTAAATAAACAGTATAACAATCATCAGTTGGTCTTCATATTCTATCTTGAAAATTTTTATCTACACCTGCACTTTTTAGATATTCCGGATCTGTTATCTCATTTTGGTTTGGAGCAACTAAATCAAGATTATTAAAGTTGATTTCATCTTCATCAAAATCAATTAAAGTTTTTAGTTTAGTATAAACTTTACTTAATATAGCATTTTTAACACTCGCACTAGTAATAATGTCTTCATCTTTTCGATTGCCTAATCAAAAATCTAATTCATCGTTTAATTTAAAAATTAATTGACCATTAGATAATGAAGCATAAGGATCATTATCGTCGCCACCTTTGATAAAACTTATATTTTTGCTCAGTGGTTTATTTGTTTCTTTTGTAAAAATAAAATCATTAAATTCTTCAGATAAAAAATCACCATTATTATTATCAATAGAGGTTTTAACACCTTTTTTAATTAAATCTGCAATTTTTTTATGTATATCAAGTTTCACATCATATTTGTAATACAGTAAAAATCTTGGATTGTCTGTTGGTTCATCATCATATTTTTTGATTGTAAATTTTATTATTCCATCGAAAAGTTCTCTATCCTCCGCTTCTTCCGCTTTAACATCATCAACAAAATATTTAGAATAGTCAATAGCTTGTTTCCATGTTTCTTCATCGTTATTGTTTTTTGCAATGTAATCTCTCATATAAACATAGTCATCTTCACCATCAATCTGTTGCTTAGAACATGTGAAAGCAGTATGCATTAGGTATGGATAAAAAGCTTTTGATGAATTTATTAAGTATTTTAATTCAGTTAGATCATGAATTGATTCTAATGAGAGAAGTTTACCCCTATAAGACCCAGTACCAGAATCTTTTTCTTCACTTCGCATTCAATAAGATTCAGGGTAAAGGTAATCAGGAGAATTTAATTGTATTATGTCTTCTTCACCATTATTATCACAAGCTCACATGTTAGCATATCAATCTCCTACTCCTGTTGCTGGTACTTTATTTTTAGTATCATTATTTTCTTCTTTTTTAATTGCTTGGCAAGATTGCAGCAAAGGTACTGCAAAAGATAATACTGACATTGTTGATAATGAAAATATTAATAATAATTTGGATTTAAATTGCATAATGATTAACTTGTGTAATTTGGAATGTATGAAAATTTAAGTGTTTTTGGATTTCCACCTGTAAAAAAATCAGCATTCGATGCTTCATCAAATAAAAAATAATAAAAATGTACAAATTTAGCATATGCTTTGCTACCAGTGAATTCATCTCCAGGTTTCTTTGAACTTTTTGTATAAACTTTATTATCATTGACATCTAAAAACAATACATTGTCATACTCATCAACTAAAAATAGTGAAGAAGCATAGTAACTATATTTGCCTTTTTCACCACTAGATAAATCTTTTTTTCAATCATTAAATTTATAAAAATTTTGTCCTACTGATGGTTTTACTGTACAAGCAAAAACAGGATTTGTGTTTAATACACTAGTTCCTAATATAAAACCATTAGTGCCTAAATTTACACCATATGGGTTGATGTCTTTAACAATATCATTTCCTGAACAAACTAATTCACTATTTGTGGGGATGCTAATTGATGGATCAGACGGCATTGTACCATCAGTAATTGTGTAATTAGTAATATTGTCATGATCTATAATTCCAAAGCCTGTAGTTTTATTTTGTATTTCTCAGAATGTATGATCATTGGCATTGCCAATATAGTATTCACCATTTTTTGTATTTGTATTTGCATTATTTGATAAAAGAACACCATTAAAACTATCTTCTATATTTTTAATATTATCTTCACTATAGAAAACTAAATCAGTAGTATTAACATCAGTTATACTTAAAAGTTCGTCATTGGCAATTTTATTAAATGTCATTGTGTGGTCTTCATGGCCAACTCCATTTCGTGATATATTTACTTTATGTGTAGCAGTGTGAGGAATTGTATATAATTCAGTATTATCTTTTTTAATTTTTTTTTTATAAGTGGCTTTTAAAGTAATTGTCATGTTTTCAAAAAAATTACCTTGTCTTTGTACATTAGTAAAACCAGTATAGCTAAGTTTTCATGAATTAGTATCTTTTTGAAGAATAATGTTAGCTTGATCTGCCTCCTCACTCTTACATAATTTTACTTCATTAGCAGAATTGACTTTTTTCATTGTTGCAGGTAAATTATCATAAAGTATGTCTACTTCTACTTCATTAGCTTGTAATACATCTTTATTACTAAATTTGAATTTGATTTCTTTGTTAATATCACCAGCTTTTAAGTTTATTGGTGCACCATCGAAAGTCAAAGCATTAACTAAATTGATAAAGATTTGGCTTCTATTACCATTATTATTATAGATAGAGGAGTTTTCTTTTACTTCAATAAAAGCACCTGAAATGTGGTTTGCACCAGACTCACCATTATCAAAACGCAAATTTAATTCAGTAAAATTTAAATTTGAACCTTCCAATACCAAAATTTGCAATATATCCTTAATCCCAAAATCACTTGTTTTTAATCTTGCAGGATGTATTTTTTTATTACCATCTACTGTTTCAATGTATCTTGGATTTGTGTATACAGGTGGTAAAACAATTTTTTCTGGTAAAGTTGTTTTGCCTAATTCTCTTGATTCTCACTCAATACAAGCTTCAGTAGTAGTATCATAATTTATAGAATAGCTATAAGGTTTAACTTTAACACCAACTATATTTTCTGGATCGCTAGACTCATCATATGAATCACCATTGCTCAACAACCAACAAGAAAAATATCATTGGTCAGTGTATTTAAATACTCCATTATTTTTACCCATATCATATATATCTTCGCTTCCCTCCTTAGGAATAGGGGTAAAACTAAATTGCTCTAATAATGCTGATCTAATAATATTTAATTGTGGACTTTGTTGGACATCAACAGATGAGGATAATATTTTAGTGCTGCCAGCATAACTTTTAATACCCGTAATATCTTCTTGATCAAGTTTTATTTGATAAATACCATCTTCAATACCAGTAGCCATTGGATTATAACTTTTAAATTTAATCTTATTATTTGGATTAGTTAAATCTATTGGTTCCAATGATATAGTATCATTTTTAGTATTTTCAGAATCTTGTTGTAATATTGGTTGTTTAAATGTTAAAACATGATTATATATCAATATACCAGCAGTTGCTGTTGTTGCAGCAATCATGCTAATCCCTAAAATATTCAAAGCACGTCTTCAATTCATATAACCATTTTATAGCAAAATTTTTGAGTCTTTTTTATTAAAAAATGTCCATATATAAATATATATGGTTTTTATGAAATATTTTTTAAATTTAAAATTTTAGCCTAATATATACCTTATATAGTAAAATAAAATATTGACAATTTCTCAAATATTTTAGACAATGAATTTAGAAAATTATTATAATGTATTATTTTAAAAAATTAATGATTCTTTAATAGCTTACATCCTTTATTTACCATCAACATCTACCAAAACATCTTTTTCAACTGAAGAATGATTTTCTAAATCATTTGATTCATCAATATGATCACTAGGAGCCATTGGTGCAGCAGTAGGTGTATCAACAATATCAACTACCTCTTCAACAACTGGGTAGTGGAAAACTTTAGTTGGATCAGGCATATCTGTAGGTTTTTCAGTTATTATTCCAATGACTACTGTGCTTTTTCCTTCTTTTAAAGACAAGTCACTATCTTCTGCATCAAGAGTATATAAAGCATCAGAAACAGATAATACGCCTACATCAGTTTTAGCAGAAAATTTCGAAACATATGGAGTTTTGGCAGTCGTTTTAGTTTTATGTAATGTTTTATTAGGAATTTGTGTTTCTTCAGGTTTTAGTGGCTCGGCTGTAGAATCTTGTGTGTTTGTTGATTGAGTTTTAGTACTAGAAAATCTATCAATATATATATGAGGTTCATTATATTTTCCAGTAAATAAAGAAGTAAACTTACTTACCAAATATACAGAAAAATGCTGGAATTTTTTCAATGGGTGGATTTTTTCACCTCTTTCTCATTTAGAAATTACATAATCATATAATTGGTCTCCTTCAAATTGTGTAACTTCAAAGGGCATATCTTGTTGTTCTTTTCCAACTAAAACCACAGGGTTGTATTGTGTTGTATTTGGAAATAAATTAGGTACTCTATGTAATATCTTATTACATTCTACTCCTAATGTATTACATGCAGCCTCAGTAATATTTAAACATGCACTTGCAGCAATTTTTGTTGGCATATTTTTAACACTAATACCCATTTCTTGACCACAAAAACTATTAATTTTATTTGCAAGTTTTGCATATTTTTCCAAAATTGCTCTTTGCTTTTGAGTGCTTTCTCACATATCAAGAACTGTAGTATATCTTTCTAAAACAGCAGGAATATTATCAGCATCGTTTTTTAGTTCTTTAAATATATATGTGTTTTTTTGTATACTTTCAACTAACTTAAAAATTTTAGAAGGTAATTTTCCTTTTAAAGTTTCAAGATGTTTTGCGTTAAGATTTACATCTTCAATACCTCAATTATCAGGAAGGACACAACTAGTTAATTTTGCTACTGAAGCATATGTCACTACCAAATCTCTTAGTGTCTTCCCTTCTAAATGTTCAGGTGGCATATTGACTTTTTTCCCAAGTGTTAAAATTATTTTTTTAAATTCTTTCGTTTTTGTAGCAAGAGTTTTTTCAACTTCATTTTTTCTAGTTAATATTAATTCTTCATATTTCTTTGAAATAGTAGGAACATTTTTCTTTTCCTTTTGCAATTCTGGTATCATATCTTTGTTTTTCTGAATATTTTCAACTAACTTAAAAACTTTAGATGGTATTTTACCTTTTAGTAATTTAAGTTGTTCTGTGCTTAGATTTGCTTTATCATTATTTCAATCATCAGGAATAACAAAACTATCTATTTTTGCTGCTGTAATATATGTAATTATCAAATCTTTTAATTTCATTCCTTCTAAATATTCAGCTGGCATATTAAATTCTTCTCCAAGTGTTAAAATTATTCCTTTAAAATTATCTGTTTGTGCAGCAATGGTTTTTTTAGCTTTTTGCTCCTTTTCATCAAATAATTTTTTAATTTTTTCAAGATAATTAAAATCAGGCATATAACCATATTTTTCTTTTTCAAGCTCTGTAACATCTAGAATATATTGTAAACATGATGTACCTGTGGTAAATGCAGTAACAGTCATAGTTGTCAGAACTTGCAAGTGTTCAAATAACGCCTCGGGTTTATTTTTAAATGTTCAGTATATTATTTGTTCTATATATTTTTCTTCATTGGCATTAGTTGAATCAGCATGAACTGCTAAATAACCAACACTACTTACCATTTTATTTCCATAAGAATTCGCCTCTGGTAAATAAAGATTTTGTAACAACCATGTTGGTATCTTAATTTTTTTACCAATCATTTCTTTGTCAAGCATCATTTTATAAACTAACTTACTTTGCATAACTAATATTATTCTAAGGATTGATAGAATTAGTACTTTAATATTTTTTTAATATTTTTTTGTATATAATAAATATTTTTAATTATATGAAAGCTTTAAACTGTATTTGAATTGAATACTAAATAAATAATTTATAGGTTTGGCAACATAGAAAAATATTTTGCTAATATATTTATCCTTAAATAATAAAATTATGCTTTGGGATTAGGTAAAAGTTTTTGTGGGTTTTTGGAAATTTGCAAATATTGTTGATACATATCATCCTTTAAAGTATTAGCAAAAGCATTGATTTCACAATCCACAAATTTCTGTGGTTGAATTGGAGTTAATGCTTTTAAATATATTGTTCTACCAGGCTTAACATATTGTTTATTACTATCAAATAAACCACTAGAACCATAAACAATTATTGGAACAATTGGAAGATATTTAGTATAAGCAATTTTTAATGCAGGAGATTTAAATTCACCAAACGTATCATTATATATTCTTGTTCCTTCAGGTGATAAACAAAGAGAATGTTTTTCATTAATAAATTCAATTTCTTTGTTATACATTTGTAAAATGCTTCTTGGGTTATCTCTTTCCAAAAAGAAACAATCCAATAAAACAAGTGCCTTATAGATGACATTTTTCTTTTTATTTAAAGAATGTTTAACAATTAGGTTAATATAAACTTTATTTTCATTTTTCTTATTGTATAAATAAAAAGTTTTTAGGATTGCTAAAGCATCTAAATTAGATTTATGATTAAATACAAATAATGTTGGTTTGTTTGGCAATTTTTCAAAACCTGTAGCAACAGTTTTGACTCTAAACATATATAAAGCCATAGAAATGGTTTTTGAAACTAAATTTTGACGTTGCTCTAAAGTATACAAAGTTTTATCTTTAATATGCCTTGCATACATTGTAGTAATTTTCAATAATTTAAATAAAATTCCAATAATAACCCAAAAAATTGCAAGTATTCAGCCTAATAAATATAAAAATTTTTTCATGCTAAATAAATTATATTTATTTAATATTTGGTTAGGGCATTTTTGAATTATATTTAAGTAAACTAATATTTTTAAATGAATATTGTACTTAGAATAATATTAAAGATTAGGCAAAAATTTTATGGTGGAAGCCAAAATGAAAGAGAAAAAGAATTAATTAAACAAAAATAATTAACATGTTTAAGATTATGAAATAATATATTTATGAGCAAAGCAAAACATTTATATATTCATATTCCATTTTGTAATAGGATATGTAATTATTGTGATTTTGTTAGATCTGTTGCCTGCAAAAAGACAAAAGTAGAATATGTAGCAAATATTATTAATCAATTAAATGATTTAAAAAATTTAAAGTTAAAAACATTATATATTGGTGGAGGCACACCAAATAGTTTAGACTATAATACTTTAAAAAAACTTTTAAAAAACTGTTCATTGTTTTTAACTAAAAATACTGAATTTAGTATTGAATGTAATCCAAAATTTGTTAATAAAAAACAAGTAGCCTTATTTAAAAAATATGGTATTAATAGAATTTCATTAGGTGTACAAACATTAAATGAAAATATATTAAGAGAAATGAATCGAGAACAAAACAATAATGATGTAATAAAAGCAATTAAAATTTTTAGAAAAATTGGTATTAATAATATCAGTTGTGATTTTATTTATGGTTTTAACAATACCACTTTAAATGATATTAAAAATATTTTAATATTTATAAATAAATATAAAATCAAACACTTGTCATTTTATGCATTAGAAGTAAAAGAAAACAGTATATTGGCAAAAAATAACTACCAACTTGATAATGATAAAATGGATGGTGAATTAAGATTAATACTAAAAGGGTTGGAAAAATATCAACACTATGAAATATCTTCTTGAAGCATTGATAATAAACATCAATCAAAACATAATTTATGTTATTGGAAAATGCACGATTGAATTGGAATAGGCAATGGTGCATATGGGTTAGAAAATCGAAACTATTATTATTGGGAAAATAACAACAAGATTAATAAAATATTAGATGATAAAGAATATTATTTCCAAATTATTTCTATGGGTTTAAGATTAAAAAAAGGTATTAATTTAAAAAAGAAAAATAATTTATTAGCATATGAATATTTCAAAAATAAGTTAAAATATGTCCATGTTAAGAATAATCATTTAATTGCCAATAATAGAAATAAATTAAATGATATTTTGATTGAATTATTATAAAATACATATATTTTATATGAACATTATTTTATCAGAAAAGCTTAAAAACATTCCTAAACTACCAGGTTGTTACATTTGAAAAGATAAATATGGAGAAATAATTTATATTGGTAAGGCAAAAAATCTTTTTAATCGAATGCACCAATATTTTGATGTTAAAAAAGATTCCAAAACAAAACAGTTGGTAGAAAACATTGCCGATTTTGATTGTATTGTTACACAAAATGAAAATGAATCTTTAGTTTTAGAATCAAATTTAATTGCAAAACATAAACCAAAATATAATGTTTTGTTAAGATATGCTTCAGGATACCCATATATTGTATTAACAAATGAAAAAAATCCACATTTCATTTATACTAAAGATCCCTCAAGTTTTAAAAATAGTAATATATATGGTCCATTTGCTATTAACAAATTTAATATATTTAAATTCCTTAACCAACTTTTTCCTTTTAGGAAATGTTCACCACTTAAAAAAGAAAAATGCTTATATTATGATATTGGAGAGTGTTTAGCACCTTGTATCAATAATATTGATACCCAAATTTATGCTAAACTTAAAAAAGAAGTTGCTAATTTTTTTAGAGGTGATAATAAAATTTTATTATCATCATTAGAAAATAAAATCAAAGACTATAATAAAGATTTAAATTTTGAACAATCAGCTAAAATTAATGAATTAATAAATGATATTAAATTATTAAAAAGTGATAGTATAAAAGGAGGGAATATTTTTAATAATGCAGAAACTGATATATTAGGCTTTTATGTTTATTCCAAATATATTACAATTTCTTTATTTTCGTACAAAAATAAAAAAATATTTTCGAAGCATCAACAAATTTCGGAAATATCGACTAACGATATTACTGATATTATTGAAGTATTTCTTATTCAATATTATTCAACCTTTAATGCATTACCCAAAAAATGTATTGTTGACATAGATGCTAATAATATTTCAACAATTTTTAAAGATATAAAATTTGGCAAACCAGTTAAAACTAACCTAATTTATAAAACTATTTTGAAAAATTGTGAAGAATTTTATAAACTTAATATTAATAGTTTTAAATATAAAATGGATATTATAAATAATGGTTTAGCTGAATTAAGTGCAATTGTTAATAATGAAACATTAAAAGAAATAAATATTTTTGATATTTCAAATTTTTTTAATAGTGAAAAAATTGGAGGTATGGTGTGTGCTATTAATGGTATTTTTAAAAAAAAATTATATAAAACTTATGTTATGTCTAATGACATCAAAAGTGATTTTGATGCTATTAATTATTCAGTTTATAAAGAATATAGTTCTAGAATCAAAAAAAATATGCCAATGCCAAATTTAATTATTGTTGATGGAGCAGTATTGCAAATTAATGCAGCCATCAAAGCTTTAAAATTATTAAATTTAAATATTAATGTTATTGGTTTAGCAAAAAATGATTACCATCAAACTGAATATATTTGTTTCAATAACCAAACTATACAGTTGGATAAATCAACTGATTTGTTTAAGTTTTTATTTAATTTACAAGAAGAGGTGCATCATCATGCTATTTCTTCTTTCAAGAAAAGAAACAAATATTAAGATTGAGCTGGGGGTTTTTCTACTAATATACTAAAATGCCCATTATTAAGTCTTGGTGTTTCTTCACCAGCAGCAATGTATGACAAAACAACATCAATTTCTATAGAAGCATTATAAGTGCCATTAAAATCTCCTGTCCCTTTTTTAATTTCGACCCTACAGAAATCTTCATTTGCATTGCCTTTTGTTAACTCAATTGTTAAACCTGGTATACTTTGAGGGCAAGTTAATGTTATATTTGTATCTAAGGAAAAAAAAGATTGGTGAGGTGAAGCTATAACACTAAAATATTTTATTATTAGTGGGTCGCCAATATTTGCAGAAGTGATATCAGACTCAGAAATAGTAATAGGAATAATAGTATTTTGGTCAGGATCAATTTCATTAGGCATTGAAACTGAAATACTATCCGGTAATTTATTATTAACAATAATAGTAATTGTTTTAGTTTCAGAAACTACATCCACAGGATAGGTTGCCAAAGCCGTAATATTGAACTTATAAGTTTTGGTTCTTATGTCAGAAGTAAAAGGAACTTTTAAAATACCAGTTAATTGATTATTATTTTGAATTACTAAATTAGGTGGTATACTATGAAATTCATTATCAGGTTTTGTAGTGCCAGTTGGTGACACATAATCAGAGGTGATTATTTTTACACCATTTGCAGTGGCTGGATGATTATTTTCATCAAGTTGTTCAATGTCATTAAAACTTATATTGACATCATCACCATTTGTGAATTGGTAAGTATCTCTAATATCTGTACTAAAATGTAGTTTTGTTGCTAATTTTAATTTTGTGCTTTCAGTACATGAAACAGTTAACAAAGGAGCAAAACTAATTGGCAAAAAAAGTAGTAAAAAAGCTTTTAATTTCATACCTAAATATTATAAATATTTAGGTAATCTATGCTATTGAAGGTAAAACTGTAATTGGTTTGGTAGATCTTGTCTGGTAATTAACAACTTTTTGAATATTTGCATAAAAAGTATTTAAAGTGTCAAAATCTTGACATTTGTAATATGCAATATATAATAAATAATTTTTGTCATTGACATTCTTTTTAAAATTCTCTTCAATGTATTCGACAACTATTTGACATTTATCTAAAATTTTAATAATTTTATCATCAGCCATTTTGTGTTCTCTAATTGATTTTTGCAATCATGAAGGCAATATTTGAACAAATTCAAAACTTTGCAAAGCTTTTTTACCATTTAAGGCTATGAAAGTTTGAATTTTAGCAATAGTATCACCAATTGAAGCAATTGTTTTTTTAGTTCCATTAATTTTAGAAGACATTAAATTTTTAATGAAAAGACCAATAATTACTGTTACAGTACCAATTGGCAAGATAATTTGCATGATAATATCTAAATTAACACCAAAATTATTAGTAAAATAAGATTTTACAATTGTATAAGTATTTTGGAATATCATGACACCGATTAAATAAAATAAATCATTTTTACCAATTTCAAATTCTTTTACATCTATTTTGAATTTATTTCTACTTGCCAATTTTAAAAGACCTTTAAAAATGTATAAAAAAATTCAATAAATAATTACTATACAAGTAGAAATAAAACTAAAGAAAGCAAAAATTAATGTTAAGTTAATAATAAATTCTGTGACATTTTTCATTGTAAAATCAAAATATGAGAAATTTTTTACTGGTATTGTAATCACATCCATTTTTTTATTTTTATTAAACATTGCGATATCTTTAATACCATTGATCAGCAACATTGCTAAAGCAACCAAAGCAATTAGCAATGTAATAAACAAATAACTATATGCCAATGTAATGTTATTTCATCGATTAGTTCATCCATCAACTGGTAAAGTTGTTTTAAGTATTTCACTAGTACCAGGAACAAAATACATTAGAGAAAAACCAATTAATGGGAAAAAATGTGGATATTCAGTCCAACTAGTTAACAAATTGTAAGCATTTGCTAAATCAGCTGCTGCTGTTATTTGACCTGTACCAATTGCCTCTCTTACTATTTTGATTGATAATTCACCACCATTGGCATCGCATAAAATATGTAATGCACTATTGCTATCGCCAACAGTTGTTGAATCAACAACATGTTTTAAATTAGAATAGTAACTTTTTTCCTCCATTAATGTAAACAAAGCAAAAACTAAAAAAAGACATAACAAACTCCATAAAACTAGTTTAATTATTAGATTTCAATCAAAAATAAGTTTGAAGAATCTATTTTTTGATGACATAATATAAATATTATATAATTAAGGTATATGGTAGTAGGTCAACGTAGGACAAGTAAAAGTAGAAAAGGTTTGCGTAGAAGCCATTTGGCTTTAACTGCACCTACTACAACTGTATGTAAAAAATGTGGTAAACCAATTGAACCTCACAGAGTTTGTAAACACTGTGGTTATTACAAAAATAAAAAAGTTATTTCTGTTTAGTTAATGGACACTAATAAAATTTCCACAAAAAAGATTTCAAACACCGGGACAAAAAAGATTTCTGCTCAAAATATAATACCATCAACTCAAAAATTAAGTTTAGAAAATAATAAATTACCATGATATAATCCACTTATCATTAGTATGGGTGTGGTTATTGGTGGTTTATTAGGTACAATTTGTGTTTTTGTTATCGAATATATTTCTTCACACTCTTAAAATGAAACTAGCAATACTAAAAAATAATCCAAACGTTGTTTTCTTAAATGAAAATGATTTAAGATCTCTTAGCGAATATTATGAAATTTTAATTGAAAAAAGTGATGTTGTTAAACATTACATCACTAATAATCATATTAAAATTGTTTCTAGAGAAGAAGCATTAAAAGCAGATATTATATTGACATATAATCTTAAAACTAATGATTTTAAACATATCAGCAAAGAAGCAAAAATAATTTCATTTTTTAATTTTATCAATAAACCTGAGGAATTAATAAAATATTTAAAATTTAGTTTAAATACAGTTGGTTTAGAACTTTTTCCTCCATTTGTTCACTATTTAAATAATATTAAAATTAATAAAATATTTTCATTACTTGATAAAAATTCTACTGTTGCTATTAATGATTCGGCTATGTCTAGAGAATTAAAGAAATGTGATAATAATATTACTATTATTCATGATGACAAATATACAACACTACTTAAAAGCTTAAGTGGTTTTAAATATATTATTTATACTTCTGATAACAATATTAGTAAAACTAAATTTGTTTTTACTAAAAAAATAATTTATACATTAGATTCTGATGCTACAATTATAAATTTGAATAGTAATTTAGGATTTTCAAGTGTATTTTTTAATAAAACTGTTAATGATGTTAAAAAATTACCTAAATTATATGGTCGAAAATATATTGAAATCAATGAATATATGCCAGTTGTTATTAATAATGATATTTCTGCAACTATAACTGATTTTTTAATTAAAAAACACTATACCGAACCAGAAATGTTTTTAACAAAAAATGGCAAAATTGTTAATAAAGATCTAAATAATGCAGTTTTTAATAAAGATTAAAAATCAGGTTAACCTTATTTTTCTTTCTTTTTTAAATAAATATCAGGTTAACATTAAATAATCAAGTTTATTTTATTCAAGTATGTGAGGAATTAAAAGAAAATAATACAGATAAAGAAATAGGCAATTTATTAAAAATTAAAGCAAATGGAAGAAAAATTGTAATTGCTAAAAATGTTGTTTCAAAACATGATTTAAATGGTATTGAAACAATTAATTTAATGGAATTTCTAAATTCAGGTATTAAAGAATTGTAGTTATTCTGCCTAAGTTGTTGAAAATAATTCTTTAATTGACGCTCAATCATAGAATGATAGTGGAATTCCACTCTCTACAGATAAATAATTAGGATCACTTCCTTCATTGCGTTTTTCAATTCAAAAAATATTTTTTTCACCATATTTTGTAGAATTACAAATAGTGTATGTATCAGTAGGTGATATTTGTCAAATAGTCCTTTTTCCCTCAGGTAAAGAATCATCCTTAGCAATACAAGTAATGTTACTTTGTGTATACAAAAATGTATATTCAATACTTTTAGGTATAAAATTACCAGTGTAAAAATTTTTATTATTAACAAAATCATAATCT
Organism: Mycoplasmataceae bacterium; assembly: GCA_031255095.1. Lineage (GTDB taxonomy): Bacteria > Bacillota_I > Bacilli_A > Mycoplasmatales > Mycoplasmoidaceae > Malacoplasma_A. The sequence continues at coordinate 20,570 of JAIRTE010000020.1, read as the reverse complement.
GTATCTCAAAATTCATAAGCATACCTAACATTTAATTTTTCATTTGTAAGATTTAATGATAATGTAAGAGACTTGATTTTTGTTTGATCAGCATGATATTCTTCTCCTACTACAACATTAGTAATAATATCAGATGTGTAATATGTTATTAATGATTGCAATAAAGAATTTCTCATTAATTTTAAAAAATTACCATTATAAATTAAATCTTTAGCCTTTTGGGTTTGTGTAGTTAAACAATTAGCATATGTGATCAGAGGTTCTTCTTGAGTGACTTTTGATCCTTTGATGAAATCAACATTTTCTCCTTCAAGATTAATATCATTAACCATTGGGTTAATAATATTATTCTGATTTTTCAAAAAATTTTCTATTAATTGTTTACAGATGCCAATATTATCATGTGTCATAATGTGTGCATCTGATTCAAAAAAACCTTGAGGTTTGTCTTCTTCTTTGTTTCCACAAGAAGTTAAAATAGATGGAACAAATGTCAAAATTGTTCCTAATGACAACAAACTTACGAATAATTTTAAACCTATTTTCATACTATTTTTTTATATTGCTATTCTTAGCGTCTGTAAATATTTTACCATTAAATTTTATTTATTTTTATTATTTTTAACAAAAATAGCTTCATATAGAACAGGCGAAAGCTTTTTTAATGGAATTTGTACTTTTGCAGAAACTGATAGAATTTTGACAAATTTGTTATAAGCATCTTCAATTAATTCTTGTTTAAAACCTACTCTACCAAATGTTTTAATCTTTAATTTAACTTGATTACCAGCATTAATTCATTGTAAAAGTTTTTGTGCTTGTCATTCAATATCATGATCAGATATTTGTGGTTTAATAATTAATTCTTTCATTTTAGATGCTGAAACTGCATTCTTAGCATCTTTTTCTTTCTTCTTTTGTTCAAAAATAAATTTATTGTAATCTAATATTTTAGCTATTGCAGGAGTAGAACCATTAGATGGTTTGAATAAAACTAAATCTAATCTTTCTTCATTAGCAATTTTTAATGCATCATCTATTGTTTTAACACCAATGTTGACCCCTTCACTATTAATAACTAACAATGAACGTTCAGTAATTTCTTCATTAATTAAGTAATTGATATCAAAAGACACTATGTGTAAATTATGATTCTGATTCGTGTTTTAATTGTAATTTTAATTCTTTTAATTTATTAGTAATTTCTTTAATTGATTTTTTACCTAAGTTATTAACATTATTTAAATCATTACGAGTTAAGTTAGTTAAATCACTTAAAGTATAAATTGCAGCTTTCTTTAAAGAGTTAACTGATCTAAATGATAAGTTCAAATCATCAATAGTTGTAACAAGGTGTTTTTGTTTTTTAATTTCTTCTTTTTGTTCAAATACTCTAATTTCTTGGATTTTATCACTAACATTAGATAATTCTTCAAAATGTGAAGTCATAATCTTAGATGCCATTACTAATGCATCTACTGGTGTTACACTACCATTAGTTGTAATATCAAGAATTAAACTATCTGAAATACTATTTAAATCATTTTTTTCTTCTTCAACTTTATAGCTAAAGTTAACAATTGGTGAAAAATTTGAATCAACAGCAATTAAACTTAATGAATCAATATTCTTAGCATTTACTGTAAAGCTTCTAAAACCATGACCAATTGTAGCATATAAATCAACATCAATTTTAACACTAGTTGAAACTGTACAAATATATAAATCTTTATTAACAATTTCAAAACCTTGAGGTAATTTAATATCTTTAGCAGTAACTTCGCCTGGATTTCTTAAAGCTAAAGTCATAACTGGTCATGATTCAATTTTAGCACTTTCTAAATCTTCAGCTGAATAAACACTGTTGTTAATTTTAATAACAAGGTTTTTTAAATTAGAAATTAATTGCATTGCATCTTCTTCAATACCTTTAATTGCTTGATATTCATGGTTAACATCAGTAATTTTAACTGCAAATAAAGCAACACCTGGAGTAGATAATAACATTGTTCTACGTAAAGAGTTACCTAAAGTGATACCAAAACCAGCTTCTAAGTTAGAAACTTTGATTACAGCATGTTGGCTTGTAATATTAGTTGTATTTGTGTTAAAAGATAATTTTCGAAAATTTAACATATGTTTATTATATACAAAAAATTTTAATTTCGAAAAAAAAACTATAATATTTATATATGAGTGAGAAAAAAAATAGATTTTACGAAGCACATTTCATCGTAAAAGAATCTGCACTTACAAATATTCAACAAGAATTAAATAAAGAATTAGAAATTATTAAAACATTTAATAATGTTAAAACTATATATTATGGTTTAAATAGTGTTGCTGGTTTACGTGAAAAAACATTTGGTGTTGTTGCAGAAGCAATGGCAGTTCCTTTAGCATATGAAATTAAACATGAAAAAAATGGTGTACATATTATTTATTCTTTTGAAATTGAAGATGCTGACAAAACTAAAATTGAATCTTTAAAAGAATTAAAACGTATTGCGTATTTAAATAATAGTGTATTGCGTGTAATGTTTAGTAACTTTGATAATCAATATGGAGCTGCTCAAACAAAAAATCCTAAAAAAGCAAAAACTGCAGAAGTTATTCAAGCTAAATATGCTAAGAATAGAGAAGCTTTCTTAAATGCAAAAACTGGTATGGTATCAATTGAAGATATTAAATCAAGTGCTAATACAGATAGTGATGTAGAAAGTTTTGAAACAAATTTCACTGATGATGTTGTTGTTAGTGATGAACAAATTGAAACAGTTGTTAAGAAAAAAAGAGCTTCTTCAAAGAAGTAATAATATATGAATAAATTAGTAATTAGTGGAAGAATGACAAAAAACCCTATGGAATTTGGTAGTGGTGAAAATATTGGTGCAAGATTTACTATTGCAGTTGATGAATGAAATGGTAAAGAAAACAAAGCAAGTTTTTTTGATTGCAAAATTTGGAAAAAAGGTGCTGAAAAAGTATTAAAAAACTATGCACAAGGTGATTATTTAATTGTTGCAGGTAAAATTGTTCAAAATTCATACACTAACAAAGAAGGTAATAAAGTAAATACTTTTGAAGTAATTGTTGATAATGTTGAAGCAATTATTAAGAAAAATGCTAATCACAATGCTCCAAGCAACAATATTCCAAATGACGAATACACTTCAAATGATGAAGAAATTAAAGAAAGAATTTTGAATGATGAAATGTAATATTACTCTGTAATATTAATTATTTGTTTAACAATCAATTTATGATGTTTTTAAATTGTATACCTTGTTCATTTTTAAATTCATTTTCTTCTAAAGAAAGAACAATTTTTGGATTCGAATCTTTGATTTTAAGAAATGGATAAATTTCTCGATTGTAATTAAGATCAGATATATATTCTGTTACTTGAATATATATTGTTTCTTCATTATTTTTAGCTACAAAATCTATTTCGTTAATGTTTCTACTAGTACCAATATACACTTCATAGTTTCGATATTTTAATTCATTTAATACAATATTTTCTAACAATTTGCCTCTATTGTGCAAAAAATTTTTGAATATTGCATTTTTCATTCCAATGTCAGTTGGATAATATTTGCATAAATTATCTAAAATTTTTAAACCAGATAAATCATATTTATTAATCCTCTGTATTAAGTATGATTGGCATAATAAATCTATATATTTAATAATAGTCATTTGAGAAAGTTTCGAACCATTTTTTTTAAGTTCTTTGTAAATGTTTACATAACTTAATTCGTTTCCTAAATTATCAAATATAAAATGATATATATTATTTAATTCTTTAATATCAGCAATTTGATTTCTAATCATAATATCTTTTTGCACAATATCACTATAAATCATGTTTAAATATTCATAAATATTTTTTTCATTATTAAATAATAAGGTGCCTGGCATACCTCCAAATTTAAAAAAATTATTGAATTGCTCTTTAATATTTAAATTATTTTGGTCATATATTTCTGAAAATACTAATGGATATACTTTGATTACAATATTTTTACCAGTTAATAAAGTTGAAATTTCACTAGATAATAATTTTGCATTGGAACCAGAAATGTAAATATCAATGTTCTTTTTGTTTATTCAACTGTTAATGACAATTTGAAAATTTTTTATTTCTTGTATTTCATCAATAAAAAAATAATTCATGTTGTTTGGTTTATAACTGTTTGATAGGAATTCATTAAGTTTTAAATCAGTGTTTATTTTTGCTAAAGTTTCAAAATCATTTAAATCAATAAATAAAATATTAGTATTTTTATTCTCACTTTTTAATACATCAATGAATTGTTGCATTAATGTTGATTTACCACATTTTCTAATACCACTAATTACTTTAATTAATGGTTTATTAACATATTCTTTTAATTCATTAATATATATGTCTTGTAATCATGCGTAAATTATATGCTAAAAATCATTATAGATTGTATTTTTATGTAAATATTGCTAAAAAACAAACCATATTAATAAAATGTTTATAAAACATACATGGAAAACATTATAAAATATACATCAAAAGTCTTATAAAACATACATGAGAAACATTATAAAACATACATGAATAATTCTACTTTTTGACAATTTCCTACCTTTTGAAAGTTTCCTACCTTTTGACAATTTCCTACCTTTTGAAAGTTTTATACTATTTCTGTATTAGATACAAAAACTGTGTATTAGCACTACTAATTAATAAAGTGCACAAACAAACTTATAAAAATTATTTTTTCTTAAAAACACTATCATAAATATCTGTATATTTATCAATTAAATGGAAAGTAATGTGATCTTTAATTTCCGCTGGAACATCTTCTAAATATCTTTCATCATCTTTTGGTAAAAATATTTCATTAACTCCACCTCTAAATGCTGAAATTACTTTTTCTTTAATTCCGCCAACAATACCCACTTTACCTCTTAAAGTAATTTCACCAGTCATTGAAATGTTATTAGGAATAACAACATTTCTAATAGAACTAATAATAGCAGTTGTTAATGTAACACCAGCACTAGGACCATCTTTTGGAATACCACCAGCAGGAGCATGAATGTGAATATCTTTGTTAGCAAAATCAAAGTCTTTGATTCCAAATGCAGCAGCATTTGATCTAACAAAACCTAAAGCAACCTGTGCTGATTCTTTCATTGTTTCTTTCAAATTACCTGTAATGATGATATTACCTTTACCAGGGAACACAGTTGCTTCAATTTTTAATAAATCTCCACCTGCAGAAGTATAAGCCATACCATTAACAATTCCTGAAATAACTCCATCTTCTTTAGAAGTATAGTCATAAAGTACTTTACCTAAATATTCAACAATTAATTTTTCATCAGCTTTAACTTTTAAAGTTTTATCGTGTGCTAAGTTAACAATAAATTTTCTGCATACTGTTTGAATAATACGAGTTAATTCTCTCACACCTGATTCTCTAGTGTAATGTCTAATTATAAATAATAAAGATGCATCATCGAATTCTAATTCATCTTTAATTAAACACTCATCTTTAGCTCTTTTAACTAAATAGTTTTTAGCAATTTCAAGTTTTTCTCTTTCAGTATAAGAAGAAAGCTCAATTAATTCTAAACGATCTAACAATGCAGATGGAATTCTGTCAATATAGTTTGCTGTAGCAACAAACATTACATTACTCAAATCGTATTTTTCTTCAATAAAGTTATCAACAAATTCTGAGTTTTGTTCTGGATCCAAAACTTCTAATAAAGCACTTGAAGGATCACCTTTATTACCAGAATCTACACCTAATTTATCAATTTCATCTAATAAAAACAAAGGGTTGTTAACTTTAGCTTGTCTCATACATTTAATAATTCTACCTGGCATTGATCCTAAATATGTTTTTCTATGTCCCCTAATTTCAGATTCGTCATGCATACCACCTAAAGACATTTTAATGTATACTTTGCCTAAAGCATTAGCAATTGATTTAGCTAAAGATGTTTTACCAACACCTGGAGCACCAGCTAAACACAAAATTGGTGCTTTGGCTTTTGGATTTCTAATTTTAAGTGCTAAATATTCCAAAATACGTTTTTTAACTTTTTCCAACCCATAATGTGATTCATTTAATTTTTTTTCAACGTCAACAATATCAGCATTATCAACAGTTGCTTGTCAGTATGGCAAGTTTAATAATCATTCAATTTGAGATTTAATAATTGCAGCTTCTTGAATATGTGAAGCATCCAATTTATCAATTTCACGTAAAACTGCTTCTTTAATATATTCAGGATATGGTTCATTTTGAACTCTTTGTGAAAATGCTTTTGATTCATTTTCTTTGGTGTTCACAGTTGCTAATTCATCTTTAACAGCACGCATTTTTTCACGTAAATAAAATTCTTTTTGTTGTTTAGCCAAAACATCACTAACTTTTTTGCTAACAGCAGAATCAATTTTATTTTTTTCACTATCAGGAATACATTTAACAACTAATGTTTCCAATCTTTTAGCAACATTTAATTCTTCTAAAAAATCCTGTTTCTCATAGAAATCAATTGGCATTGCATTGGCAATAATATCTGAAACTACTACTGGATCATTACCAGAGGCTAATAATTTTTTTAACAAATTTAGTTCTTCTTTATTAACTGATAATGAGTTTGAATTAACATAGTTAGATAAAATTCCATAACTGTTGGCAATTTTCTCTGCATCTTTAACATTAGATTGCACTATCGTATAGGATGCAGAGAAAATATCACCATCATAAATTTTAGTTAATTTAGCTCTTGAAACACCTTTAACAGTAATTGTATAACCACCATCAGAGGCTTCTTTCTTATTAACAATGGTACATACTGTACCAAATTGGTACATATCACTTGGTTTAGGCGAATCAATTGAAGGATTGATTTGCGAAGTAACGATAATTTGGTTATTGTTATTTTGCATTGCCATATCTATCGCTTTAATAGTCTTAGGACGACCAATGTCCAAAACTAATTTACATGCTGGAAATGAAATAATTCCACGTGTAACTATCAATGGTAATGCATTTTCATCTTTAACATCAGTAATTTTCTTAGTTGGAGTTCTTGGCATATTGTTATTATACATGTTTAGCAGACAAATATTAAGACTGCTAATAAATTTTTTTATTTATAGTATACTATAAAAAGAATTTTTAAATACTTAAAATGGAGAGAAAAATATAATAATGGCAACTTCATTTTTATGTTTTGTTATATACATTTAATTTTGTAATGGATGTTTTTATTAAGATAAATGAAACATATATAACACTTTCTGTTGAAAATGATTGAACTATTCTTTATGTGAAACAAATGATTTCTGAGTATTACAACACAGAATTACATGAAAATTATTCAATCGACCAAATAAAATTAGTATTTGCTGGAAAAGATTTATTGAATGAAAAAACATTACAAGATTACAATATTCAAAAAGAAGCAACAATACATTTATATTTGACAATTTTGCAAACCACTCAACCAAATACATTAATCACAAATACAATACCAATATATGTGTTAGGTTCATGTTTTCTTATATTTGCTTTCCTTTTAATTATTTTTAAAAGAAATAAAACGAAAAAAGATAATGAATAAAATTTCTTTATCCAAACAAAGCGTATGGTGCCCCTAAATCGCAATACTCATTTTTATCCTTTTTACATACATTTGGGACTAATATGTGTATTTTTTAGCACCAAAATGCAGATTTTTACCTAAAGGTAACAAAAAAAAAAAAAAAATGCTAAAAATGAAATATAAAAAGATGGTATGAAGGTAAGCTTAAAATTATTTGCAGGATTATTCGTAATGGGTAGTGTAGTTGCTATTGTGTCAACAGTATTAACTTCTTGTAAAAGTGAAGCTAAACAAGAAGATCCATTATCATTTACTTTTAGTAAATCTCATAATGACACTAATAAGTTAAAAAGTTTTTTAGATGATCCAGCTCATAAAATTGAACCAAGTGTTGAAGGTATAGATAATGGCAATAGCGAAAATTGAGCTCTTGATGCAACTAATAAAAAACTATATTCTACTAATAAAACTAGGGGACTTTTATTTAATGAAAATTTACCTAAATTGTATATAAAGTCTTTTTTATCTTCACTACAAAGTGAAATTAGTCAATACCAGTTCAGTGATACACCACAATCTGGTAGTGGCATAAAATCAACGACATTAAAGGTTAATTTTTCACAAAATAATGCTACTTTAATAACCACTACAATTGGTTGGAATGATAGTCAGCTATATACAACAACTCTAATAACGAAAGCAAATTATCTAACAAACAATTTTAAAACTACAATGCAGGCATGAGCTGATGTTAATGGTACTTTAGTAGAATCAATGAATGATGTTACGGAAAGATCTACTTTAGAAAATTGATATATACGAAAAGATACTAATTCTACATATCACATTCATTTTGCTGATGATGATGATTTTTCTATTTGTAATAATGATTGAACATCAATAAAAAGAATATATGAAGGGATGATTTTGAATTAGTATCTTAAAATAAATATTAATGCAAATATAGTTTATATTTTGGAATATATGTGTTGTTTACACTACCAAAGTGCTTCTAAATCATAGTTACACAAAACGAAATATAAATTAGTAAGTTAGTCTATTTTTTGTAGAACCATATATGCTTTTACCATGATTCAAAATAACAAAGTACATACGAAATTATGAAATTTGAAATAAAAAACATATAATATCTTTGCAAGGTTCTATAAAAAAATAGGCCTAGCAAAAAAAGATTATATTATAATCTTATATAGTTAATGAATAAAAACTTTTTTATCTCAACTCCAATATATTACCCATCAGGAAAACCTCATATTGGTACTGCATATGCTACAGCACTTGCAGATGTAATTGCTAAATATAAAAGATTAATTGGATATGATGTATTTTTTTTAACAGGTCTTGATGAACATGGTCAAAAAGTTCAAGAAGCTGCAGAGAAAAATGGTTTTGCCAATCCTCAAGCATATACTGATGATGTTGCCAAAAATTTTGTTGATCTTTGGAAAAAAATGGATATTAGTAATACAAAATTTATTCGTACAACTGATCAATACCATGTTGAATCAGTTAAAAAAATTTTTAGCCAAATGATTAAAAACAATGATATTTATTTGGGTAAATGAGAAAGTTTATATTGTGTAGGTTGCGAGGAAGACTACACAAAAGAAGATGCAGTTGTTAAAGATGGGGAACTTTATTGTCGTGTTGGACATAAACTAACTCATAAATTAGAAGATTCATATTTTTTTAAAATGAGTGCTTACCAAAATTGGATCAATGAATATTTTTCAGCTAATCCAAATTTAATTTATCCAACTAGCAGAATGAATGAAATGAAACAAAGTTTTTTAAATAATGGTTTATTAGATTTAAGTGTTAGCCGTACAACTTTTAGTTGAGGTGTGCCAATTGTTGAAAACAACAAGCATGTAATATATGTATGGGTAGATGCATTATTTAACTATATTACTGCCTTAGGATACAATTCAGCAGATGAGACATTATTTAACAAATATTGAAAAGATGAACAAACAGAAGTTGTTCATCTAGTAGGCAAGGATATTGCAAGATTCCATACAATTTATTGACCAATAATGTTACATAGTTTAAATTTGAGATTACCATCTAAAGTTATTGCTACTGGCTGGATTATGGCTGAGGATGGAAAGAAAATGTCTAAATCTTTAAATAATGTCATTGATCCTAATGAAATTATTGATTTATATGGCAATGATATTTTTAAATATTACATCTTTAAAGAATTTTCAATTGCTGATGATAATAATTTTTCAGTTAAAAAAATGTTGGAATTATACAATTCCGATTTAGCAAACATTTTTGGTAACTTGGTGAGCAGAACTATTGGTATGTTAAAACTTTACACTGACAGTGTGATTTTAAGGCCAGTATGTGCAAAATCAGAATATACCGAAACATTATTGAGCGCTGAAACAAAACTTTTGGATAGTATTGAGGCAGCAATTAATAATTTTGATATTAAAAAAGTTATTTGCATGATTGTTGATTATGCAAAAGATTTAAATAAGTATGTTGATGACACTAAACCTTGAATCTTAAAAAAAGAAAATAAATTTGATGAAATTCATGATTTCTTATTTTATTTAAGTAATGGCATAAGAATTTATACTACATTACTTTCACCAATTTTGACGGATGGTATTAAATTAATAAAAGAACAAATGCAATTTGATGATGAAATGGTTGCATATAAAAATATCAAAAATTCTGATATTTTATTCAATCATAAAGTGGATGAATCAAAACCAATTTATGTAAGAAAATAGTTATTAACTTTTTTGCTATTGTAAGTCTTATAATAAGGATATAAAATGGTTAATAAAAAATATAAAAAAAATAAGAAATACAATAAGATATTAATTATTGGTGACACGCACGGAAGTATGGCTGAGTTTTTAGCCATTAAAAAACTTGAAAAACCAGAATTAATTATTCATACTGGTGATTTTAATGACAAATCTGGTAATGGAACAGTTTTAACGATGGAAGAAGCAAAAAAACATTTTGATATTTTTGTTAAAGGAAATCATTATATTGGTGAAAAAACATTAAAAGATTTCAAAGATAAAGATGATTATGAGCATTTTTATGATCGTATGGAAAAAACTAATCCTCATTATTTCTTTGATGAATTAATGAATGATAATGAAATCTTTTATTTGAATGGTAAAAGTTTTTTGTTAATGCACTCTTATTATTTTGCTAAAGATGCTGTAACCAATTATAAAAATTATGATTGGGATATTGATGCTGATATTATTGATATTTTAAAAAAGAGATGGTTCAATAAAACAAGAATCTTGACTCGTGGAGATAAAAAAATTGATTATATTATTTCAGGACACACACATTGTCCTGCAATAACTAAAAGAAATAGAGAAGATAAAGATTCATGTATTGTTAATCCAGGTAGTCCTGTATTATTTCAATTCTTTATGAATAAAGGTAGTTATGTCATTGGTACTTGAACTAATGGCGAACCAAATGACAAACATAACAAACCTCGATGATTGTTTGAAATAAAAACATTTGATAAGGAAATGTTGGAGCCAAAAAGTAAGGTATCAGTATCCAAAACAAGCAAGTAAATGAAAAAAATTTTAGAAACAAAAAAATCTATTATTTAATAAATAATAAAAATTTTTTGTACCGTTAAGCCAAATAATTTAGGTTTAGGACATTATGACATACCTTGAGAAGGCGAAAAACAATGACAAGTTGAATCTATTCCTTAACAGTTAAAGATTGATTCGTATTGTCAACAGTAGGTGTTGGTGGTAATACTTTAGCTAAAATTGCATCATATGCAACAAATCAGTTCTTTTTTAAAGCAATATAAAAAGGATTTTTTTCCTCATTTTTAATATAAATATTAGTAATTAGCATTCTAATTTCTTTCAAAATATCAGCACCAGAACTAAAAGTTATTTTACCTTTTACTTTTAGCCTTTGCACTAAAAAAGCAACCAAATAATAATAATTAAAATTATTATGTGATTCATGTCTAATTGTTTTTTTATGTTTTTCAGAAAAAGATTTTAATGCATCAGAAGCCTGTTTATAATTAAGCCTAGAATATTTTTCATTTCTAACTCTATTCAAAGATTTTAAAATTAAAAAAAATTCATCAAAGAAATAATATCTTGAATCATCAATTTTTAATTGATCCTTATTTTCTAATCAAGAATCAATTTTACTTAATAAATCAGCATTTGGTTTTGGTTCGCATAAAGTAAATTTTTCAAACCCAATGGTGGAATTAGTTAAAACATTACCTAATCTTTCAACTAAACTAACTAAAATGCATAAACAACAAACAACTCGACTATATTTAGCATTTATTTCTTCTTCAATTTTTTTAAAATCGACAAAATTAGCATGCATTGTTTCATTTCTAATTTTCCTTAGACCACTTAATCATTTTCATATATCTCCTTTAAGAAATATATTTCAAGTGCGTTCTAAACTTGAACCATTTATTTTATATAAATAAATATTATTAACTAAGAATCGTATTTCATATATACCAAACATTTTACTATCATTAAATATATCATGGGTATATTCACAATATTTTTCTTCCATTTCTTTAGAAGTAAATATTTTAATGAATATTGTTCATATTCTTTCCACCATAGAATATAAAATAGTCTCATAACTATCAACAATTACCATTTTATTCTCTAAATTACTTTTAGACCATATTAAACCATATTCTTTATCAAATATTATTTCATAAATATTTTTTAAATAAATTGAGGCATTAATGAAATCATTAATCCCAGATTCTGCTTTTAATGTTTCACTAATTAAATTAATTCTCTTACAAGTGAATTTAATATTTTCTTCTAATAATCTAGTAATAGAAACTACTAATGGTTCTTGTTCAGGATCAATAGTGATACTAACATTATCATGTGGGAATTTTAAAATATCAGGTTTTTCTATTAACAAATTAATAAGATCTAATATTAGATCTTTATTATTGTGTGCTGCTGCATTTTTTGCTAATTCTTCTAAGTGCATTAAAAATATTAATTTGAAAAATTATCAAACAACTAAATAATAATTAAATTACTATTCCTTAATAATTTTTTCCATTAATTCTCTTCTACCTTTTTCACACATTACTCATTGAGATGCAAATTGTGTACCACCAGCAGCATCTCATTCAATTAAGTTTCTAAATGTATCATCAACTAAAATATCATTTGGACCTTGTACATATAAAGCTTTAGAAATACCTTCTTTATTCAAGATTAATGTATGTTTACATTTTAAGTTATCATCAATTCATCTAACTTTTTCAGCTTTTTCTTCTTCTAAAGTATAGTTAGTTAAAACATATACTTCACAATTGTAATCTAATACTTTATAAACTGAATTTAATCAGTGACAAAAATCAGTTCTTTGACGAGTAGTTTCATTTTCATGATCTCACCAGTGTTTAGCATCTTTCCAATTAGGATTAAATTTCATTGCTACTAAAGTACCATCAACATCTAAGAATAAACGGTGTTTATGTCCATGAGTATTAGAAGATTTTATTGCCTTAATGATAAGGTCATGTTTTTCCTTTTCTTCAACAATCAACGGTTGTTTAATAGTTGCCATATGTAAATATTATAACACATATAATTAAATTAAAGTTTAAAAATGTTTTTTTTATTTATAAATAAAAAATTATTCTAATGGAACCAACTAAAAAAATATTATCAGTAATCATACCTGCGTATAATTCACATGCATTTATTAAAAATGCTTTAGAAACATTAGACTATAAATATAGTGATCTATTTGATGTGATCATTATTGATGATTTATCACCAATACCTTTAGAACCTGAAATAAGAGATTATTTAGCACAGCATAATAATATTTCTATTCATCGCCATGAACAAAATTTAAATTGGGGTGGGGCAGTGGAAACTGGTTTTAAACTAGCTAATTCACTATATGTTAAAATATTAGACAGTGATGATCAATTTGACACTGAAACATTTGTTAAATACATTTTAGTATTAAAAAATTATGCTGAAAAAGATATTGATATATTTATTACTAATACTTCTTGTTATTTAGGAGACGAATTTTGATTTTCAAAGAAAATTGGTAAAAAGAATAATATTATCAAAATTACCAATTTTGATGAATATCACATTTCTACACTACCAACAATGCATAGTTTCACATTTAGAAAAGATTTTGTTATTAATTGTTTTCCATTGCTATACAATACACCTTATACTGATAACATTTTAATTTTTAGAGCAATAGAAGCTTCTAATAATATTGCTATTATGCCTTCTGATTTTTACTTATACAAATATATATGAGGTGTGCATGAACAATCTATGAGTTTACCTGTATTAATAAAAAATCTTGAAAAATTACAAACTGTTATTTTAGAAATGTGTAACCAAAAGATTAAACAGGAAAATAGAAAAAGAAACGTAATTTTAGTTAAATTATTAAAAGAAATAATTTATTTATACCATGCAGTTATATTCTTAAATAATGGCCAACCAGTACTAAAAAAGTTAAGAATTAAAAATGCTTTTAATAACAAACTTAAAAAACACTATAAAAAGAATTATATAGTTAAGAAATTATATCACCGTAAGTGATTCTTTTTCTTACGCAATTTCAATGTTTATCAGCTTGATATTTTGCATAAAATTGCCTTTTATGCTTCTGCAAAAGGTTTTTTAGGTTTAATTAAAAAATGTGAGAAAATTAGAAAAAATGATGAGAAAATAGTATTAAACACTGATAAATAATATAATAATATTAATATATGGCTAATATTAAGTCTAACATTAAATCAATTCGTAAAAATGATAAAAGAAGAGTTTTTAACAAATCTTTTAAATCTGCATTGAAAACTGAAATTAAAAAATTTAAAGCTAACCCTACTAAAGAGGGTTTAGCTGTTGTTTATAAAAAAGCTGATTCTTTGGCTTCTAAAAACATTATTAAAGCTAACAAGGCAAAAAACATTAAACAAAGAATGTCTTTATTCTTAAATAAATCTAATGCTACTACAGCTGAAGTTAAGTAGTGAAAGCTATTAAGTTATTATTTTTTCTCCCATTGGCATGTTTAGGTGGAGTAGCATTGACATTAACTAGTTGTTCAAAAAATGAAACAAAGTATGCTTCATTAGGTGAAACAACATATGCTATTGATTGTGAATCTGTTAATGATGCAAAACAAATATTAATTATAGCTAAATTGCATTTATGGGATCAAACTGATAGTTTTATGACCGCAGATGAAGTTTATGCAAATATAAATAAGGAATCTAATTTGTCTGCTTTTTTATATTGAGACATAGTGGCCTCTATTGCCAATGAAATTGTTTGTACTAATTCTAATCCTCATTTTGAAATTAATTTTGGGAATAATGAATGTCAATTGATCCGTGGAAATAAATTATTCAAATATGATACTAATCAGTTTAGTTTAAAGAATATTGAACATTTTAGAATTGTATATAAAAATTTAAATGGTATTGAAATGCATCCGAAAATTAGTTATTCAATTAATGATTCTAAAATCAATATGGTAATTAAGTTCAGCACGAGCACACTAAATGTTCAATCTTTTGCTTTTATAAATGCTAAAGTTACTCCTTCAACTTAAGGGTTCTATATTTTTTTATTAAAAAAATAATATTAAGAAAGAAAGCTTATAGTTTTGAAGAAATTTTATGCTCAAAATGTAATGGAATTGCAAAAATTAATTTAATGTTGTCCTCTTCTTTTCTCTTATATGACATAATTAAGTTATGAGTTTAAATAAAAATGATGTTATTAAACATTTACGTGGATTGCAACGTAAATTAATCCTTAAAGAAACATTATCACAAAGTTTTTATACAAGATTTAATGAAAAATCTTCTATTGTAATGGATTTTTACAATATTTTAAGTATTGATAACAATAAGAAAAAGTTATTCAATGGTGAAAAAGTAATTATTAAGCTTAGTGCTAATAATGAATTGTTAACAAAAGAGGTTAATAAACTTAAAGCGATTTTAAAGACCAACGAAAAGAAAACAAAGGAGACTGGTGTTGATAACCTGTTCTTAGGTTATCCATATATTACTGGTAATTGTGATAAAACTTCTAAAGAAGTTTCAAATATTTTCCGTTCACCACTATTTCTTTGAAAAATTAATGTTAAACAAGTGGATAACATTACTTTTGAAATTTCCTTACAAACAGATTGTGATATCATTAAACCAACAATCAATTACGTATTGTTTTCTCGTTTAGCAGTTATAAACAAGAAAAACATCGATATATTTGATATTGATATTCCACAGTATCCTAGTGATGACTTTGATACATTTGTAAAAGTTTTGTGTAAAAAAATTGGTATCAATTTTGATAATGCAGAAGAGGATCAAATTGAGACAATATTTAAAAAGACAACTATTAGTCAATTTTTAAATGAAAAAATTGGTAAAGAAGATTTATTAAAATCTTTTGATGATAGTTATTGTGAGAAATTTGATGATTTTTGTTGTTTAGGAATATTTAGTTGTGAAAATGCATCATTAATAGAAATGTATAATGAAATGATCAAAGACGAAAATGCAATTGAATTTTATAAAAAACTTGATGAAAAGTTTTCAATTGAATTAAACAATGATGATAAAGATTTCTTAGAATCAGAAATCAAACAAATTACTGATTTGGATTTTTCACAAAAATTAGCAATTAAAAAATCATTGAATGATGATACAGTTATTCAAGGACCACCTGGTACAGGTAAATCTCAAGTTATTGCTAACATCATAGCAAATGCTATTTATAAAGGTAAAAGGGTATTATTTATAAGTGAAAAATTTACTGCCGCTGAAGTAATTGAAAAAAGATTAAATATTTTAAGTAAATTTTCAATTATGCTTTTTAATCTGCAAGGTACTGCAGATAAGGATTTATTCTATTCTAAAGTAAAAACTATATTAAATGACATTAATTTAAAACCAAGAGCAGATGAAATACGAGAAAGTATTGATAAAAATTTTGAAATACTTAATTCATATAATGAATTTAAGTGTAACAAAAATACTGTTCAACAAATAAAATTTTTACAAAAATCAAAAGATAGATTTGAAACATTCAAAAAATGAAATGAAGCTGTTAAAAATTTACCAAAATTTATTGAAGAAAATCAGTTTTGAGAATACATTAATGATTTTATTGAACAAAAAACATATTATGATTTTTATGCAACACTATTTAATACTAATAAAATTAATTTGCAAGAAATAGAAAAAATTACGAAATTAGCTAATCATTTTAATGAAACAAAATTTAATCCTTCACATATGGATGAATTAATTTTTTATTACCGAAAAGACAAAACTAAAAAAAATTATAGCTTTTTTAATAAACATGCGAATAAAAAATTCATTAAAGCAAATCCAAATGTCCATGATTTTATATTACATAAAATTGCTATCAACCTATCCAAAATTAAAACATTTGATTTTAAAAAATTTGAATTATTCTATAATGCAATCGATAATTTAATTACTTTAGAATTAAATAAATTCATTGCCACATACAATATCACTAATTTCAATTACAATGATATTTTAGATTATCAAAAATATTTAAAATTTGAACACAAAAACCAACAAGTTTTTAATTTCAAACCTGAGGAAATTAAAAAGGAAATAAAAACTTTATTAAGCAAGAAAGTCATTGCAGATATTGAAACAATATATGCTCGATGCAATGCTAATTTAAAAAAAGCTTTGGAGAATGAAGAAGGATTAATGAAAGAATTTTCTGATTTAATTAATCATGCTAATAATAAATTAAAAAGAAATTTGGATTGAGTAATTAAACGTTATCCAAATGCATTATTCCATGCATTTCCAATTGTCATTACTAATCCCAATACTGCCGCAACACTATATAAGAATAGTAAATTTGATTATGTTATCTTTGATGAAGCGTCACAGGTTACAATAGAAAGATCAATTCCATTGATCTTTTTATCAAAAACAGCAGTTATTTCAGGGGACAAACAACAATTGCAACCTTCTTCTATGTGACAAGGTAAACTAAAAGAAGAATACGAAGATTTGTATGATGAAAATGATCAAAGTTATATTTCTACTGGTTTATCAGAATTACAAGATAGTAATTCTTTATTAGAATACATTGAAAAGAAATTTAAGAATATTATGTTAAATTACCACTACCGTTCAACTAAAAGAGAATTAATTGAATTTTCTAATATTTGTTTCTATGATGGTAATTTAGTAGTTGCCAATTCTCCAACAGAAAAAAAGGTAGGAATAGAAGTAATTGAAGTGGAAAAGGGTTTATGAGAAGATGGTATTAATAATGCTGAAGCTGCAAAAGTTTTTGAAAAACTTGAGGAAATAGTAGCTGATCCAAAACATGGATCAATTGGTATTGTTACATTTAACATTAAACAAAAAATGTTAATTGAGAAAATGATTATGAAAAGTGATAATATTTTATTAAAGAAAGAATTAGAAAGAGTTAAAGAAAATGGAGATGATGATTCTTTGTTTGTTAAAAACTTAGAAAATGTACAAGGAGATGAAAGAGATATTATTATTATTTCAACAACTTATGCTAAAAACAAGAAAGGTGTTTTCAACTCTTTCTTTGGTCCGGTTAGCACTGCTGGAGGAGAGAATAGAATTAATGTTATTATTTCTCGTTCTAGAGAAAAGATGTATATCTTTAAATCTTTCCACTCATCAATGCTTTTAAATTCTAAAAAAGAAGTATTACCTAAAGGTGTTGCTATATTTAGTGATTTTATTAAATATGTGGAAATATTACAACAAAATAAATTAGATTCTGATGCTATTAAAACACTTTTCCATAAATATTTGGAAAATAAGAATCCAAATATATTGGATAAAATCCAAGAAAAAATTGATACAGTATTTGAATCTGAAGTAATTAGTTTATTAAAATCACAAATTAATGAAGTAGAATATGAAGTTATTCCACAACTAGAACAAAGTGGTTATAACATTAATTTAGCAATCAAGAATAGAAAGACTAATGAATATGTATTAGCAATAGAATATGATGATTATCATTATAAAAATTTAGATCTTTCAGCTAAAGAAAATGATTACTATAGACAACATTATCTAGAAAGCAGAGGATGAAAGTTCTATCGTATTGATTCTTTAGAATGATATAGACTAGATAGAAAAAATGCTATTATTAAAGAGATTTTGGGATTGATTGGGTAATAACAGGTCTAATATTTATTAAGCAAAATAATTTGGGAAGTGAAGATATTGGAAACCTTCATTATGGGCAATGTTGTCATTATTAGGATTAGGTATATAATTATGATAATATGCTACACCAAAAACATATACATACTGAACTTTAAAAGAGCTTTTAGCATATTTAGAATTT
Organism: Mycoplasmataceae bacterium; assembly: GCA_031255095.1. Lineage (GTDB taxonomy): Bacteria > Bacillota_I > Bacilli_A > Mycoplasmatales > Mycoplasmoidaceae > Malacoplasma_A. The sequence goes on along the minus strand of JAIRTE010000020.1, from coordinate 1,524 downwards.
TGGTCGCTATAGTAGCTTAAGTCATCTCCATCATAACACAATACTTTATTCTTATTTTGACCGTCGGTATCGCTATCTAATAAAACAGGTGTGATGCCCAAAAAATCAAGTTTATCATTACTTCCATTTTTATATGATTTTTTAAGTTTTCCATCAATATTATCAAAATCAAAATAAGGTTGCTCTTTTTCATAACATTTTAGTGGAATAATTAAATCATTTTGTATATTAAAGTCATCTCAGAATTCATTACCACCAGCGGCACCTAAATGGTCAACTATGCTATCTACTTTTGTTTCAAATGCTTGTTCTAATTTTATATTACCAATCATAATATCGTTACTACTATCTAAGCAAGCATTAACTCTGTCATTATCGTTATCTGGTGCTTGAAGAATGATTTTTATTTTACGTGTTTTTTTTGTAGGATAATAAAGTGTAAAAGATTTTTTAGGTTGAACACTTATATTATTTGGAATAGGTTCATTTTCCTCTTTTGGCTTAATTGGCATGGGGAACATATAATCATCATTTTTAATTTCATCAACATAGGTATAATGTTTATTTGAACTCACAAGTTTGCCATCATCGGTAATCATATAATCCTTCTTATCTTTGCCATAGAAACTTTCTTTTAGCACTTTTAAATAAGATCCGAAATATTTACTGATCCCATTATGAACACTTACATTATCAAGAGAACATGTGTGCTCAGAAGTATTCACATATGCATCTCCTCCTATACCATCTAATTTAATATCACACATAGCATTATATTTTAATGTTTCCCAATTTTCTGAAGACAATGGTAATGGACTTGTTGTTGTATCCAATAACTTTTCATCATTAACTTGATATTCTGCAGTTATGTTAAGCATCATAGGTAGGAAAAATTTTGTATCGTCATTTGATGTAATGTCATATTCAGCGACGTTTACAGAATATTCTGCTCCCCCTTTGTCTCTATCATATCTACCAGTGAGAAGTGGTACAGCATATTTATATTCTATTTCTAATTGATTATTATAAAATTTATATCAATAACGAGTATCATTAGCAGCATTTTGAATTGTAGATCCATTTCCTATTAGATTAGGATAAATAGGGTTATCCCCATATGTTGCTTTATTACCATCATATTTAACTACATATCATTTTTCATCACTTTTCGAAAGTTCTATTAGTATATCAAAAGCTTTACCGCTAGCATCTACACCTTTATTGTTAATTTTTCATTTTATATTAGTAAAAGCTCCATTACCACCAGTGTCTTCAACATCTACATTCCTATGCTGTAATTTTAATGTGACAGTTTCATTGGGATTTAAAGTAGTATTACCACTAACTACTACAATTTGGGCAACATCAACTAAATTTGGTTCTGCATCTATTGCACTACCACTTGTCAACACATAAACAGAATTAGTTTTAGGTGTTAATTTAATTGAATCACCATTAATTTCAATATTCAATTCTGAAAGATTTAAATTATTGTAATTTAGTGAAATCATTTTAGATATTTCT
>JAIRTE010000051.1 GCA_031255095.1 Mycoplasmataceae bacterium | reverse complement strand
TTTACCAAATAATCATTCAATTTCTTTTCTAACATAAATATCATTTATTATTTTCTCATTTTTTTTGAATTGCTGTAATTCAGATTTATAATTTTTATTTTTTACCTTCATATGTTTTTACAATGTATTCAATTAAGTTAGGAGGTTTTTTCTGGACAACTAATTGAAGTAATTTTTCGAAATTTTTGACTCTTTAAAATAGGTATTCTTTCACTAAAATAGTGCAATGGTGTTAATAATCTATTGAAAAATGATTTAAGTTTACCTTTCATTAAATGAAATTATTATAAGACAGTTTGTGCAGATTTAGAAGAAGGAAAATGCATACTATTATTAATAATAGTATTAAAAATTTAATTCTTATTGAATCTATCCCAAGGAGAGGATTTTTTATTTGAAGTTTGGTTTTTTTCAATTGAAGCAGGGGGAGGAGTTTGTTCTGAATTAAAAAATTGTTGTTGAAGTTGTTCAGGCTGAGACTGTTGAATCGGTGCTGCTTGTTGTTCTTTTACAACAGGTGTATCACTTGCATTAGTGTTTTGTACGAAATTTGGCTTTGGCATATTGACAACAGGTTTAAATTCAGATTGTTGAACAACATTAATATTTTGTGTTTGTTGTTGCAATGCTACAGATTGCTTAGGAATATTACCTTCAACTAAATTTTGTGCTGATAATTTGCCCACCATTACACCTTCTTCTGCTAACTCATTTTTAGCATTTGCAACAGCATTTTGGATGCTTAAATATCTTTCATAAGCATCAGGTTCTTGTCCAACAGCTACACCATCTATTAAATCTTGTAATGCATATTGTTGTTTAATATTTTCATAACTTTCTAGAGCATTACTTACTAAATCTTCATCTCAAAAACCTTTTCAGAAAGAAATATCAAATTGTACTTTATATCTGTCATATGCAGTCATTAACAACAATGCTTTACCTTGACCTGCAGCAGTCATATATCTTCTTTCTTCTTCAGAAAGAGGATTACCACTACTTGAAAGCATTTGAATTAAAAAATCAACATCTTCTTCAGAAGTAGTAAAGAACAAATTATATTGTGACATTGCAAAAATAGATTGATAATATTCTTTTTTCTTTGGATCAGCATCAGATTTAATTGAGTTAAAATTTTGGTTGATTAAACAAAGTGCTGATTTAAAACTTCGATCAATTCTAGCAAACTCATCAAGTTTTTGCAATACACCCGGAATTGAATGGATTAAATGTAACTCATCAATATATAATACCAAACCTTTGTTTGCTAACATGAAAGATGTAGCAACACGAACAATATTATTAACTCAAGTTGCTAAAATGTTTTTGTTACCATAGTTTAGAGCAATATCTCTAACAATAAAATTTCACATATTGTTTTTACCTCAATCAACATTCGAATATTTATTAAACAAATGTGAAGAAATACCAATAGCATGTTCTTTAATTAAAATTGATAATTTTTCAAAGGCAACTTTTCTAGTTTGATCATAACTTCTCTTAGCTTCATTTAAAATAACATCATAAAATTCTCTCATTATTGGCATTTGATTTTTTGGTACACGTTCAAAATTTGTATGAGAAGTAAATCCATGAATTTTTTCATAAACAATTTGTTGAACATCATTAAATAATGATAATAACAATTTATCATTAGGATTATCAACATTCAATGAAGTTAATGTAGCAATGGCACTTAAATTTGCTTGATATTGAGATGATAATGGATCAGATGAAGAACCATCATTTTCTACTTGCGGAACCACCAAAACATCAAATATATTAATAAATGTTGCGTGTTCATCATTAGCACCAATGAAGATATTTTCTCCCCCTAAGTTTCTTGTTAAAGTAACTCTTTCTGGTTTAGGGTCAACAGAAATAATAAATTTGTTATCTAATCGATCTTGTATCATATCCAAATTTGCTGATGCAGATTTACCTGAACCATTTCGTCCTTGATAGAAACGGTTGAAAGAGTTATACATTTCATTTACCTTTCAATAATCATTAAAAAAAGGTACAGGTTGAGATGAAGTTTTATCCATACCTTTATATCATGAATTATTAGTTGGGGCAGCTGTTTTAATCATAAATGGGCATCCAATACCAATAGAAGTTGTTAAAAGATAGTGGTCGATTTCTCTAACTATTGGCAAATGATTGGGAGAACTAGATCCAGCAGCAACTGCAAACCCAGCTGATGCAGCTAAATTTTTGGCACTTGCTAAAGAATTAACGCTTGTTTTTTTAAATACTAATGAAGGTATATCTCAAATACGTGTTGATAAGAAAGCATCAAATTGCAAATATTTACAATCAAATAATATTCAGCCTGTGTTAAAAGCATAAAGTCTTGCTTTAAAATCAGCAATTTTTTTCTTAAGTTCTTTTCTAGTTTGTCCTTTAAACATCATATAAAACATAGTTTGTTTCATACCTACAGCGGCATTGACTAACTGTTCATTTAATTGTTGCACTTCACCTTTAACTTTTTGAATTCTTAATCTTTCGACATCACTTGCTCTTTTTTTAAATCATTTTGTTTGAATTAAACTATCTGCAGCATTATCCATTTCTTGAATATGTTTAACTGCATCTGTTGGTGTAACATCATTAAAATCAGCAATTAAATCAAACTCAGATGAGTTAAACAATTCATATAACCAATATACAACACCTCTTTCAGGTAAAGCAGTATAAGTTCTAATAGCAGTATATTCATGGCTACCATCATGTTTTGTAGCTTGAATCATATCATTATTAATAACAACTTTTTTAACATTTAATTTATTTGGAGTTGAAGGAGTATATCCATCAAATCAAAATTTATTAATTAATTGTTCCATTTCATTGCTAGTTGCAGGACGAAGAGGAGTATGTGCAGCTGCACCTTGCGACTGTAATAATTCCATATTATCAACATTAACTTTGATTGATGAAGATTCCACAACCACAAAGTATGCACGTTCTTTTAATGAAGTGGAAGTATTAATGTTTTTCATTGCATCAGAATAAGTTTGTTCAGCAAAGAAAATTCCAGGATAAACAGATTTGTTTCTAAATTTCTTTTGTGGAATTTTATAATTAATTTCACAAGAAATAATTTTGAAACGAAATTTAGCTTCAAATAATTTAATTAAATTTTGCAATGCTTCATCTCTTTCTGAATGTTGTAGTAATGTTGGATTAAAACCATTTAAACGATAAATTGTTGCATAGCCATCATCAACTGCGGTATGATAATGAATAGAATTAATGTTAACAATTTCTTTAATACTAAAAACATGACGTAATTCAGGTCCAGCAATTACCTTCTTTAAAAAACAACTTCTGATAAATCTGAACATTCTTGTTCGTAATTTACCTCGTGCTTTATCTTGAATAAAGGAGAAAGCAGCTCAAGGTATTAAAATTGCTGCAGCAATACCTACTCTTTTAACTAAACCTAAAACATCAGAATCATTTATTCCACCTCAACCAAACATTAAAACCATGGCTACTACAAGAGCACCTGCAGCAAATATAATTCAGTCAGATATTGAAACAATACCTAATAACTTAACAGTTCTGACACTAGGGGGATTGAGTTCAGTTGAGGCACCGTTCTCTTCTTCTTTATCCATTTACTTACTTATTTCCCCCTTTCTTTTTAGCTGCAGTGGAAGATGAGCTACTTGAAGAAGATTTTTTAGCAGTTGGTTTAATTAATTCTGGTTTTTTTGCCATAGCAGCTTTCTCAGCTAAAACCTTAGCAACTGCTGCCTTATTAACACTTTGTTTTTTAGTTTCTCTTTCTTTAGAATTTCCATGGTGAGAAGACTCTTCCATATGTGCTGCATTTGACATCATTGGTTGGTTAGGATTAATTCCAGCAGAAGCAGTATTTGCACCTGCATCAAATGCTGGACCAAAATTGTCAGATGAACTAGAATAGTCATTTCCGTAATCTGCAACTGCAGTGTATGAACCATCATCGTCAGAGCTATCAGCACTCAAACCTTCTCCCCCACCTTCAACAGCATTTAAACCATATTGGTTCATATTCATACCTTCACCAAATTGTGGATTACCTGCATATCCATCAAACCCACCTTCTCCCCCACCAAATCCGGCATTATTTCCGCCATGGCTAGCATCATAATCATTTGCATTTTTGCTGTCATATAAACCATATTGATCAGCAGCAATATTAGCTGCAGTTTTAACTTGAGGTCGATTAACAGTTGCTTCTAAATTAGCCATCATATCAGCATCAGTTAGAGGTTGAGTTTGTTGTTCAAAATCCATAGTTTCAGCAAATCCCTCATTATTCATTTCCATAGGTGTTGAAGTGTGTCCTGCAGGAGTAGAAATTGTATGTTTAGGTACAATTGAAGTAATTGCAGATAATTCCTCAATTCCAATATCAAAAGTTTCTGAACTTGGATTTTGTTCTAAATGTTGTGTGTATACATCATGTAGTTGTTGCACTGTTTCTCTTCTAGGATCGTTAGGTTCTAATGAATTTAGAGCAGTTGATAAAGTATCTAAATATGTATTAGCAGGCATTCTTACACCAATTAATTTATTATCTTTTCCCCCACCTGAAATCATACTCATTGCATCAGCGTAGTTTTGTAAGTAAATACCAAGTGGAGTTTCAATTGTATTCTCATTAGCATTAGGCAATGTTTTTAATAATTCAGAAATTTCACCTCGTTTAGTACTTGAAATTGAAGAAACATTTCCTAAGTTCTTATGTTGTAATTGACCAGTTCTAATAATGTCAGTAGCATTTTGAATTGCTCAAACTCCACAAGAGAAATTATCAGTTTGTTGTTGTGTTTTAATTGAATCAAATCTTTCACTAGATTTAATATCACCCCTAGAACCAACTTTGAAATGATTCAAAACAAAATGTTGACTATTAGTTTCAGGCATTAATAATTCAATGTTCTCAAAAGCTGAATCAGGTATTTCAGGATGTGCGGCTTTTATTTGATCTCTAATTTCTTGTATTTGTTTTGCTTTAGCTTTAAGCATTGGTTCTAGAGAAGAATTAACAACTTCAGTATGTGTTGGTTCCATAAGCATTGAAATTTTACCAGTTTTTTTATCAATATATACAGCATCGCCAGATTGAGTTAAAACTGTAGCAATAGTTTTATCTCTTCTCATGTCACCTTGGAAAGCAGTATATAATGGTTGGAAATCAGAAGAGGAATTATCAGTAACTGCTTCTCTAATTTGACCATTTTCTGCTCTAGCATAAGTATCAACACCACTGTGTGAATCAACTCATTTACCTCTTTCAACAAATGCTTGACTAACATCTGCAAAAGAAGGGAATTCTTCAACCTTTTTAGCATATTCAGGGTTTTGAATCATTCTACCTTGTGGATCTTTTTGTTCAGTGAATGGTTTAGCTTCTTCACCTAAATGACTTGCTTTACTAACTAATTCAGAGAATTTTCTCTCTCCCATAACAGCATTTGGTAAAGTGCTATGTTCTACACTAGCCTCACCACCAGCACCGTGAATTGATCCACCTCAAGCACCAATTCTACCAGCAGCAATTTCACTTACAACAAATGCTTGACTATATTTTGGTGGTAATTCTAAAACACCAACAAAACTATTTTTTCTATAACCATCAATTTTTCTAAATTCACCAGCAGCATTAATTTCATATACACTATCTGAATTAGCAAAAGCAACATATTGTACTCCATGTGTTCGGCTTTGTTTTAAATAATCAACTAATAATTTGGCACTAGGTGGTGTATTTATATGAATTGAATGGGCAGTTATATATGCAGTAAAGTCTGCATCTGAAGGATTATTTTCATGATCATTTGCACCAGCAACTGTGGCTGGATTAGCACGCATATCTGCAGCTTCTGCTTGTCTTTGAGCTTTAAATGCAGCGATAGTACCTCTTCTATCAAAATTATTTACGTTATCAATAAATGCTACTCGTGGATCAACTCGTGCAGCTGGGTTATCAAATAATGTTCGAGAGATATCTATAGCATCTCCAATAACATTATCATGTTCTGGAGCAAAAACAACTCGTGCATTAGCTAAATCAACAGGTAATACTTGATTTGCACCTTTCATTTCGGCTTGTGTGTCAACAACTTCAATTTTATATCCTCTTTGTTCAGCATAAGATTTTTTAGCCGCTGTTTGTAAACCTTCTAAGCCCTTTTTAGCCAACTCACTTCTTAACATATAAACAGTTTTTCCTTCAACACTGAAAGTAGGTAAATCAGGTGTATGGTATAAGGAAGATAATCATGGATTCTCTGGTAATGTTCTAGCAACAGAATTCTTTTTGCTTGCAGGTGCTTTGGCAATTTCTTCAGCAGAAGCATTAGGTTTTGCTAATATTGCATGTGCATTTTCAATAGCAATGGCCATACTCTTAATTGGATCAGTTGTTAAAGAACCAATTTTTTCTTTACCACGAGGTAAATTAGTAGTTGGAATTTTTTCAGGCTCAGCAACAGTAATATTACCAGCTCTATCTTTAGTAAATTTTGTTCTTACAGTTACACATTCACCACTGGTTTTTCTTTCAACATGAACAAGTACAAAAGTTGTATCTGTTGGACATTGTCTAAAATGGAAACTAGCTATGGATAAGCTTTGTGCAGGTTGTAAATTCATCTGTTCACAGAAGAAAGTGGTTTGCTTCTTTGCAGGTTCAGTATTGAAATGTCCTTGTGGTGCAAATGCTGCTCCACCAGCAACATCTGCTGGTGCAGCAACAACATGAGCCCGGTTGTGATACTTAGTAGTAAATGAATCATATTGATGAGGTGTTTTCACAGTTGGAACAAGACTATTAACACCTGTTGTGCCTAATCTGTCTAAAAGTGGCCTTGCAACGCCATGATCAAGCCCTTCTACAAATCTAGATAATGCATATTGTTGTCTTGCAAATACTTCCATAGGCATAGCACTTCGCTCAACTGTTCCACCATTATTAAAAGTAAATTCTACCACTGGAACTCCTAAATGATCAATAATTACTCCATCTTGTCTTGTAAAATATGGTGTATTAGGTGCACGATTTTTATAACTTTGCAAAAATTCTGTTGTTGCTGCATTAATTCTAGTGTTAACGGCTTGTGGTAAATCATTAATACCATCGCGTTGTAATAAATAAGCTTCACTTTGTCTAATTTCAGGAGAAGTTATCCTTAAACTTCGAGCTAAATATGGGTTCGTATGAATTGATACATTTTCTTCTGGTCTTTGGAAACTAACTTTTACCTTATAAGAAGCACCAGGAATTGCATCGGAATGTTTAATTAAACCATGTTCATTAACATAGAAAAGTTCTCCATTTGGAGCTTCAAAAGCAGTTCTAGCAGGATCAATTGTGTTTCGAGTTACTTCATATTTTTTAGAAGCTTGTGCGACACGAGGAGCTTCAGGAATAGTCGGTTGTGTAATATTGACTAATGCAGCAAATTCAGCTAATCGCATATCTTTAAAATATGCGTTATATACTGGTTGTGCAATTAAATAGGTAAGTAACTGACGCGCACCTACATCTCCTGTAACTTTATGAGCAATATCCATACCTGTATTAATAATTGTGCCATTTGCATCAATAAATTGTCTTATTGCATTTTGCATTCTTCTAATATCTTGCACGTTTTGTCCAGGACGAAGTATTATATTTGTTAATGCTGGTGGAGTAACAGTAAAATTGAATAAATAATTTTCTAACGCTACAATCTCATGTGGGTTAGTAATTCCCAAAAGTCGGCCAATTGCAGTAACATCCTTTTTAGAAAGAACAACATCTCTTCCATGGCCTGTTAAATCTAATCCATCTACATTTCAACCATTAGCAAGATGATTTTGTTCATGAATAACACTTCTTAAATATTCAACACTTAAAACTTTAGTACCATCAGGCTTTGTTGATGCCGTTCGGATAAGATCTAAAAAACTTTTTTGTTGTGGAGTAACACTTATAGATGGTGATGGTGAAATTTTTTGCTCTTGTGGTAGTGCATCTTTTGTTCAATTAGATTCACTTGCAAAAGGTTGTGCAGCTGCTTTCTCACGCTTCTCTTGCAATTCTCTCTCACGTTTTGCACGCTCTGCAGTTTTAGCACTAGTTTCAAAATCAACAACTTTTACTTCTTTGCCATCAGCATAAGTTTTCTTAGCAGTAGTAGATGCAGATGTAAAAGCATAATGGCCTTTTTTCTTTTCATCATAACCTACTTCTCCTAAACCATCACGGAAAAGAGTATTTTGTCCTTTAACACCAAAGAATGATTTAAATTCTTTATGAAGTTGTGATGTATCCTCATCTTTAATAGCATAAACTGTATCACCTGAATCAGTACGTTTTCTTTCAGTATATTGTCAATTTTCATGAGCATTTACTGGATCCAAAATAGTAGTGTGGTATAAATGATCCAAAACTTTTTGACCAGTAACATTTTCATTTGTTTTATGGATATTTTCACTACTTAAAATTTTAAGCAATTCAGCATTTTGAGCCTCAGCATTTAATTGATTACCTTCAAGATCTCTTGTAGGTAGAGGAGGAAGTTCCATTCCCCTTGATAGTGGAGGTAAATTAGAAGTAGAAATATTACTTTCAACTGATTTTTGTGTTTTAGCAATAGAAGTAGATAATTCAGCATTTGTTAATTTTGCAAGTTGTTGTTGGTGAGCTTGATCTAAACCAGCTGCATAATTTAGCCTATCAGCATCAGTAGGAAATGGATCTCCACCTTCTTGTGATCTCATCTTATCTAAAGCTATTTTTCTAGCTTCAACTTGCATTGATGCAAAATTTCGATCACTCATCGTTCTAATTTTTTGTTCATAAATACCAGCAAATGTTGTGACATTAGCAGTAGTAGAAATATTTAGAGGTGGAGTTTTTAAGACACTTTCATGACCTAAAGCTTTTTCACGAGAAGTAAATAACTTAGTAAATTGTGTGTGAGCAGAAATAACATCTGCAGCATCTGCAGATGGTTTAGTAGCGGCTTTTGCTTTTGATTCAACATCTTTAATATGATCATGTCATTTAACATAGGATGCCCTATAAGCCTTAATTGCTTCAATACTTGGAGGAAATTTTTTACCATCTTTTTCTATTGGTTTAGGTGGAGTAGGGGGTGGAGTAAAACCAAGTCGTTCAGCAGTCTCAATAGTTTTTCCCACATTTTCAACAAAATTAAATCATTGACGTCTACCACCTGTTCAAGCAGTGTGTAAATTTTCTGGTATAGTTTCAACAGTAATTCCTGATGTAGGACTTTTATCTGCTCTGAAAGGGAAATCTACTACACCAAGTGTTTTAACCATTTCTGTAATTGCCTCTGAAGAACGTTTAGCATATGCTTTTTTTGTTTCAGGATTAGTAAAACCAATTTCAGGGAATGGACAGTTTTGTGCGAATCCAGGAATTTCTCTAGATAATTCAGCATGAATTTGTTTTAAACTTTCTAATCTTTCATAAGTAGTTCTACCTCTTTCAGCTATACCAATATTTTCCAATGCCTGTTGATAACGTCTCATTTTTTCTAAATAAGTAACAATTTTTGTTCGGCTGGCATGTTGTCAAGCATCAAACACCCCAGCTTCAGGAAGAGCTGAAGAAGTTGATTGATTTAATGCAGTTTGATACTCAGCGTATTCTCTTTTAAATTGATCAATACGTGCTTGTTTATCTGCTTCTGCTGTATCCTTTTTGATTTCAGGATAATTAGGTTTTCTAATAATTCTACCAGCATGATTCCTCACCTCAGCTGGGGCAGCAGCATATAATCTATGGAAATCTGTTCTTTCACCTAAAATTTTATGTGATTCTGTTGGTAGGATATGTGAAACATCCAAAGAATGACCTCTAGTATGTAGGTTTTCAACCGCAATAGCATTAGCAAATGCAGCAACATGTGCCATACTTCTGTCAGCCAAACCTTCAACTTTTTTTAATTCAGTTGGATTATTTTCACTCTTTTTAATATAATCAGCTAAGTTAAGAATTTGTTCATGTGTTAATTTGATTTCACCTGTTGCAACTTTGTGCATAATTTTGTCAAATACTTTTTTACCCCTACCTATACCTGCACCACTAGCACCAGCTAAACTTGCTTCAACTCTTTGATATTGTTCTAAGAAAGCATGTTTTTGCGCATTAGTTCTAGCGTTATTAGCCATTCTTAAAACTTCAGCATGTCTTTCAATGTGTGCTGATCCTTCAGTAGAATTTAAATGAGAAAGAGTTTCAGTGTTACCTCGTTTTAATTCAGTAATTACTCTTCTTTTTTGTTCTAAACTTAACTTTTCAAAATTTTGTTTACCTTCTTCTGTAATTAAATTCTTTTTGAAAAGTGTTGGAGCATCATGTGGAGCAGCATCAGGTGCACGTTCTGTTGGTGCTGGAACATGAGCAGCTACATTAAAATGACTATTTAATGGTTTTTCAGCACTTGAAGCATGTTCATAACTATGAGCAACTTCACCTCGATTGAATCTTTCAGTAAATGTTTGTACATTTTCTCTACTATGATCAGCATCAATGTGATTTAATGGTCGAGCATTAGCAATTGTTGCATTTTCTATACTTTCATGTCCTTGTTGAATACGTTCATTTCTTGCATCTACTTGTTCAGGTGATAAAGGAGATGCTTCATTATGCATAGGTAAGTTATCTGCAGCATGCATTGATTCACTCATACCATATTGGTTCATATTCATGTGATCACCAAATTGTGGGTTACCTGCATAACCGTTATATTCATCATTCATACCTAAACCAGCAGCAGTTGCACCATGCATTGTTTGAGCATGATTTTCTTCAGCACTATAAGTTGTAGCATCTCTATTAGCATTGAAGCCTCTAGCTTCAGCAATCCTTTGAGTTTCGATAATATTTTGTCTAGCAAATTCAGCTGCTGCTTCATGATAACGAACTGGAGAATGTTCAGCATCTGCAGTAGTTGGAAGAGTAGTTGGTCTTATATCTTTAATAGCTTGAGGAACATTTTCATCTGGTATAACAGTACGTATTTTTAATCGACCATTACCAAAATCAATTTTAGTATGGTCACCATGTTCAGCAGGATTATATCTAGCTTCAGTAGTGTTAGAATACCTTACTGCTTCATATTTACCACTGTTAGCATTATATTCTCATGTTGGTGAATTAGAATTTGGAGCATGATATGCTGCAGCTGTTGTTCCACCAGCTCTAGCTCTTTGTAATGTTGCTTCATTGGCAGGTTCAAATTTTTGTGTATCATAGTTAAAAATTGTTCGGTTACCACTAGCATCATGGCTTAATAACATACCTGAATTTGATCATGCATTTTCATCCTGAGCTATAACATCATTATTGTTTTTAATAGCCATTTGTGATTCAGCTTGTTTTTGCTCAATTTTCTTTTGATTTTCACTTCTTACTTTAGCTGCGGCGGCGGCAGGACTTAAACCTGTTGCTAATCATGCATATTTTGCAGCTCTAGAAGCAAAACTATCTGAAGGGTTAAGATCAGGAGAAGTTTGAAAAGCTGCTTTAGCTGCAGCTGCTTTAGCTGGCATTGATAAAGCTTTGTAACCAAATGATGCAACAGTATTGGCACCTGCTCTTAAGGTGCTAGCACCTTTAGCAAATGTTTGTACACCCGAAGATAACATCATACCACCTACTGAAGCAGCAGTAAAACCTTCTTGTTGTGCACCATAAGTTGAAGAATAAGCTTGAGCAATGTTATATCCTACAACCAAACCTGTTTCCATTAATAAAAATGTAACAAATGATGCTCAAACATTCAAATCATCAACAATTGAACCAATTACTGGTACTTCTGTACCAGGAAGAAATTCTTCAGTTACTTTAACACCAACAAAAGCATTATAAACAGGTTCTTTTAACATTTGATACATTGAAGCAACAAGTTGGAATGCAAGATAAAGTATTAACACTTCTATTCACCTTGCATAAATTCTTTTGTATCAATTTTTAAAAGTATCTGGTTGAGTAACAGCTTGACCAATGAATAATCAACCCATTATTCAATAACCTACAATATAAAATGTTCTTTTAATAGTAACATTAGTAAAAGTATACATAATTGAAACTAATGTAATTGCAGAGAATGCCCCTAATACAACATTTAAAATTTGCATTTGTTTAATCATTGGAGTAATTAACATTTTTCAGTTTTTACCATTTGGGTCACCTGTTATAAACATATATATTTCTTCAACAATGTTAAACTCTTGCATTCCATTAACTCTTGAAGCTAATGTTGAAAGACCAATATTTTCAAAAGTTTTTTCAGATGAACCCATTATTATTTGATTTATTATTGAAACATTATTACCTTTAACATCATAGCCAAAATAATATCCTAATTCTCCATTTCCACTCATATCAGATAATGATCGTGTAATTTCATAAATATCTTTTTGTATATCAGATCATGCACCACCGCCACTAGGTATAGTAGAAATGTGAATATTTCCACCTTGCATTGAAATTGATTTTATTAAATTTTGTATATCTGTTAATTTACTAACAATATTTGTTAATTCAGAACTAGTAGTGCCATTAATGAAACCTGGCTGTAAATTATTTAATATTAATACCAAACGATTTTTTATCTGTAAAAAACTTTCAGTTTGTTGATTGCTAGGGTTAAAAAATTGTACAAATTTATTAATGTCAGCATGTAAGTTACTTAATGCTGTTTTTTCAGCAGGAGATAAACTAGCAGACAAAGCTGTTTCAAGACTAGATATCTTGGTACTTATATTATTTAATTTCTCAATTATACCATAAGCTGCACCTTCTGTTCCATTTGTATCAACAGTAAAAGCATTGCCTAACTGGTCCAACAATCCATCATGATCTGATATAGCATGTTTTAATTGGTTAATATTTTCTTGTGTTAATTGTATCTTACCTGCACCTGTAATAGCAGTAATCAACACACTTAGCAAAGTATCTGCAGTAACTAAAAAAAATGGCCCCGCTATCAGCATTAAAGCCATTAATATCGGTCATCTAAAGGATGCAAAACGTGCAGATTGTGCACCAACTTTTGCTCCTGCTGAATCAACAATATCTTTTCGTCCTCAAGACATCAAAAATACAATAATAAACATTACCAATGCAATTGCAAAAATAAAGATCATTAATGTTGCAAATGGTGAATGTCAATTGAAATTATAAGAATATTTACCATCTGACCCAATAGTTACCCCAAAAATAACATCAGTGAAACCTCTAGTAAAAAAAACAAAGATGTTATAAAAACCATTAATTAATACAAGTGGTATATGTATTGCAAAGAAATAAACAAATTGCAATATGAAATGAGGTAAATCGGTAAAAATCATACCGATATCAAAAAAACCATCTGTTAAATTAGGTATTAAATGCACAGCCATACATTATAATTATAAACATCATAAATGTTTAATTTTTTATGATAGAATTAGCCATTTCTTTGGGAATTTCTATACCTAAATATTGTAATAAACTCGGTGCTATATTGGCTAATTTATTGTTTTTATTCTTAGTAATTTTAACATTTTCATCAGTAATAATAAATGGTACTGGAGCAGTGGTGTGAGAAGTAACAATATTGTTATTATCATCAATTAATTTATCAGCATTACCATGGTCAGCTGTAATAAATAATGTAAAATTATTTTTTTTAGCAGCTTCAAAAATTTTCCCTACCATTTCATCAATGAATTCAATTGCTTTAATGGTTGCATCAAAATTGCCCGTGTGTCCAACCATGTCACCATTAGCGAAATTACAAATAATAACATCCTCAGTGGGCATTTTGGCAATTAATTTTTCAGTTATTTCTAATGCTGACATTTCTGGTTTTTCATCATAAGTCAATACTTTTGGAGAAGCAACCAAGATCTTTTCTTCATTTTTAAAATTAATTTCTTCTCCCCCATCAAAGAAGAAAGTAACATGGGCATATTTTTCCGTTTCTGCTATTCTTAATTGTTTTAAATTATTTTCCTCTATTATTTTCCCTAAAACATTTTCATGCACTAATGGAGGAAAAGCAATTGAAGAGGGTTTGATGCCTTCATATTTCATTAATGTAACATAATATAAATTATTTTTTTGTTCAATTTCTATTTTATCATATAAATCTGAACCAAAAATTAAATGAGAAATTTGTCTTGCTCTATCAGGTCTGAAATTAAAATTAATAATTGCATCATTATCATTAATTGAAATTTCACTTGATTTATAATTTGCATTGATTGCAGGAAGAATAAATTCGTCAAATACATTTTCTTTATATGAAGAATCTATATATTCTTCTAAATTAGAAAAAGTTTTTTTTGATGAACCAATTAATGTTTCATAGGCAAGTTTTGTTCTTTCTCAATTTTTGTCCCTATCCATAGCATAAAATCTGCCAGCAATACTACCAATCTTAACATTATTTTCAAGTAAAATTGGGTTAAGTGTTGCATAAAAATCTAAGAAAGATTTTTGTCCAACATCACGCCCATCAGTAATAATGTGCAATACACTATTTAATTTATTCTTACCACAAAATTTTATTAATTCGATTAAATGCTCTAATGAGGAGTGAACTCCACCATTAGAAACTAAACCAATTAAATGCAATTTAGAGTTAAATTTTTTTGTATGTTTAGCACATTCTACAAAACTTTTGTTTTCAAAGAACGCTTTATCTTCAATTGATTTATTAATAACACTTAAACCTGTATAAATAATTCTACCTGTACCAATGTTTAAATGTCCAACTTCAGAATTTCCCATTTGACCTTTTGGTAAACCAACAAATTCTCCACTTGCTTGTAAATTAGTATGAGGGTAATGTTTTACCAATGAATCTAAAATAGGTGTTTTAGCATGCACCACAGCATTACCTTTTTTATTTTTATCCATTCCTACACCATCAAGAATTAATAATATTGCCTTCTTACTCATAGAAATAATATGTAATAATTATATTTAAAAATAAAATGCATTTTTTATATATAATCTCACTATGCTATCAGACAAAAAACACGGTGTATATTTGGAATATACTAATATTCCTAATAAAGAATTAAGTGATGAATTTATCGAAATGTTTAATATGCTTTTAGAATGTAATAAATTAAAAAAATGTGAAGATGGTTGATATTATCCAGATGTCGAAGAAGGGGAAGAATATGATTGTGTACAAGCATTTTGTTTTATTATTGCCACAGATTTTAAAAAATTTCATGAATATATTGGTGAATTAATGTACAAAAAAGGAGAAGAAATTATTGACTATATGCAACAAGTAATTGAAGCTGGTGATTGATAGAAATAATTTTTGAATATTAACATTCAAGTACTTGAATGATTTCTTGTACCCTGTTTTTGTGTTGGTCAATATGTGTTTGTGTTCTTTCATTAAATTCATTTTTTTGTAACAAAAAATCATTAGAATAAACGAATTGATGTTGATAAGAAGGTAGTTTCCTTTTAAAAACTTCTTTTTTTGCATTTTCATAAATTTGTTGTGTATTTAAGTTTGGAAATAATGGTGGAAATGTTTGGGCAGCAATAGTGCTGATTCTTGCATTTTCAGCATTAAATATAGCTTGATCGACAATACTATTCATTTCATTCATTTTACTTTCTATATTTTTCATTTTATTTTTGGCATGTGCAATATAAATATGTCGTTCTTGGGGATCTGTACCATTAATTTCTTTTTCTAAATTACTCTTAAGTTTGTCTAAAATTTCATTTCTTGGAGTGTTAAAATTTCAATGGTCATTTGGAATATGTTTACATAGTAAATATTCGTCATATGCTCTAAAAAAATTATTAGCTTTTGCTTCTTGTTCAGGTGTTAATTTTATGTTTGCTTCATCTACATGATAGCAATTGGACATATCTGATATTTCCAAAATTGCTTCATTGGCAATTTTATATTCTATTTCACATTCCTTTCTTGAATGATTAAAATTTTGTAATTCCGGAAAATATGAACTTAATTCTTCAATTTTAATATCTCTTTTTTTTGCTGCAGAAAGGAATTCTTCCTTTTGCACAATTTCGTTGAGTTTAAATTTTACTTCTTGTGTTGAAACATTTGGATTTGAAATTAAAACATGTTCTAGTCACTGAGGTTTTTGTTGTAATTGCATTAAATCATTAAAATTGTGATTATTTAATGTTTCTAAGGCGATTGAATTATTTGTATGCAAATTAACGATATTTAAATCATCAACAAATTTTTTATAATCTTCGTTTTTCTTTTCATTCATCGCATTAGCAAGTGAAGAAAAACTTCCATCATTTAAAAATGAAAACGCAATATTTAGATTTCTATTTATTGCAAAATCTCTAAAATATTTCATGATAAATTTAAATGTTGTATCACTTAGAAATGGTGCATAGTATGACATACACATTAAGTCACCACTTAGAATGTTTCTTAACATGATTGGATCCACTCCATAAAAACTTATTTTGCCATCCTTATTTTGCTCATTTTGCATTTTTTCCAATACTTTTTTATTGATGTCAATAACATTAGTAGAATTGACTATTGGATTTGTTTCCAATAGTTTTTTAGCATCATTTTTGATAATTAACATTTCATTAAATTTAATTTCTTTATTGTTATTAACTCTATGGTCCATATTTTGCATATTATTTATTGTACTGCGTGTGTGATGCAGTAATTGTGCAATAGCTTGCATTCGTTGTGAAATATTTTTTTTAAAACCTTTTGGATTTTTAAAAATTAATTTAATATATGTATCTTTTACCATTTCACGACCAACATTTGTCCAATCAAACAATAATTCTTTCATTAAATTAATTTTTGTTAATTGATCAATGTATTTTTCATATTCTTTGCTAGTTTTTTCATAGATTGGTTTAAATTTTTGTTTGGCAAATTCAACATTATTGTTTAATTTATAGATAAAAGCCGCTAATTGCTCATCATTTTTGGATTTAGCAATAATTTGTGCTTGTAATAGTAAATTATTGTTCGCTCCCAAAGCCATTTTTTTCATTCTTTTTTGCGCATCAGTTAAATATTCATCAGGAATTGTTTTACACTTTTCAGGATCAATATTTTTTTTAGCAACATCTACCAAAAATGCAGTAAAAAGAATAAGATCACTTAATTCATTTTTTTTATTGACATAATCTGGTTCTAAAGTTGGATTTTTAATGTTTTCCAATAAATTAATTTCGCTAATACATGCTTTTAAATATTCATGAATGACTAAAATTTCTGAATTCACTGTTTTAGAATTAAAATCAGTGATTGCTTGTATTTTATCATCATTTGGAACATTTAAATAATTCATAAAATCATGCTCCAAGATGAAAGCTTTATGTTCATTTAATTGCTCATGCACGCCTAGTACATCAAAAGAGAACTGAGATATAGGTTTATTAATTTCTTTTTTTAATTGATTATAAAAAGCATCAATAAATATTGATTTATTAACCTTTTTTTCCATATCATCATTAGTGTCATTAAATGTTTTTTTAAGAACAATCAAAGAATGATAAGTATCAATGTACTTTTCATGTTTTTCCATCGGATAATATTGCTTACCAACAATAAAATCATAAAGATTAAAAATTGTTGTTGGTATTTCATAATTAGTTACAGGTACATCATTAGCATAATATTTAGTCAAAAAGTCATTAATAATTTTGCTTTTTGTACTGCACGCGTGCGAGATAGCAAACTGTTCTGTCGTTTCTAAATCTAATGGCAAAGTATGTATTTTTTGTTCATGAAATTCAGTATGTGTAATTATTCCTAACTCAACTCTTTTTTTAACAATTGCTTCAATATTTGAATAAACAATATCATAATTTTTGTGAAAATCAGGTGATAAATTATACTCTCTAAAAGCAATTAGGCTTTGTCTAAAGTCAAATAATTTATCATTTGTTAAGGTAGGATTAATTATTCAATAGTTGACAAAATTTTCATTGGTTTTTTCTCTTTGAAAAAATTCTGAATCTAACATATAAGGTTGTACTAAAGAAGTATCAAATTCAATAAATGTATTGATTAAATTTTTTTGAATATTTTGGTTGAAAGTATCACTGTCCACAATTTTAGTATATTACAATTTTTGCTAGCGCAGTACAAATAGCATATATATCTATAAATCTTAATATTAACTTAAAATATGGCTTAATTGGCTCAAGTGCACATTTTTTAGTTTGCTGTCTTTTAGATTAACAAAAAATGAGCATTGTTTCTTAAAACTACAAACCATTCCTTAAATCTCAATACTTCAGTCCATCTATTTTAATAGTTAACAAATATAAAAACATCAAATGTGTGCAAAAATAATCAACAGATATATCATACAAACTTCTTCTGTTGATTCCCATATAAGCAGAGATTTTAGAATTATTTAAAGTTAGGGCAAATTTGCCTTTCTTTTTATTGATATTGTCTTTATTAATTTTAACACCATTGTCTTT
>JAIRTE010000011.1 GCA_031255095.1 Mycoplasmataceae bacterium | reverse complement strand
TTCCAGTACTTAAAAGTGAATTAAGTAGACAATTTAATGAACAATTTGGCAATACAAATCAATATGATATCAAAAATATAGATTTCCAAAACAACACTGCTGAAGTAGTTGCTAAGGATTTTGCAACTGATTATGAACCAGGTTCAACAACTAAAATTAAATGAAATATTGATGAATTAATTTCCTTGCCAACAAGTATTACATTACCAACACAATACACAAATGATATTAAAAAATTATATAATTCTCATCAATATTCAGAACAAGATGTATTTAAAATTCTTGCAAAAACTGCTAACACGCTTAATTTTTCTGAACTAACAATTGATGATTTTGATGCTCATGGTGGTGTAATTACATTAAGTGCAAAACCAACATCTACAGTTTATAAAACAGGTGTAAGTTTACCAATTTATGTTAATTTATCAACTTCTGTATATTTAGAATATACCACAACTAATATGGTTAGAAATACTACATATAATGTATCAAAATTTATCTATCATACAACTGATGTTAAAACTTCTTCTAACACAACATACACAATTGTTGGTGGTACGAAAACAATTAATAATGATTTAAATAATCTTCAACCTGTTGAAAGTACAGAAACTATATCTTTTAATCCTAAGAATGGTCAAATAAGATATAATTCAAAAGATACAAATTTCTCTGGTGGAATTTTTACTATTAAAGCTTCATATACAGTTGATGAAACGGAATATGAAGGTGAAACTAAAACAGTGACATATTATTCATATTGGACATTTTATGCTCCAGCATATACTGTGCCATATGTTCCTGAATCATTTCAAACTACAGTCTATATAAGAAATGCAAATGTAAAAACTAGTAGAAATAATAGTGAAGAAGTTAGTCAAATTTATTTACATAATACTGGTTCATATGGTATTCCAGCAAATTATTGAGTAACATTTCAACTTAATTATCGTGCATATGCTAATAAAGATTTTGGAACTAATACAGATGCTTATTTTGAAGATTATGGTACAAGTGGTTTTACTATGAAATATGCACGTGCATCTTGGGTCGAGCCATATGATGTTACTATTACAATTGTATTAAGAAAAAATGGCACAAAAAGTTCTACAAATACGAGTTTGTATCTTGGTAGACTTTATGGTGACCATATACATTATTCTGGGCAAAAAAATGATGTTGCAATTGCAACAATCACAAGATACAGTGCTTTTTAAAATATTTTAATGTTAATATCAGTTAGGCCCTAAAAAGTGGAGTCACTACATTTATTTTTCTCTTTTTCAAACTTTCCAAGAATTCTTTATTTTAATATTTAGTTCATGCACTTTTTTGATTAAATAATTGTATCACCATAAATATTTTTCAAATAACAATGTTTATCAGTATTTTCCTTATTTAAAGTTATAGTGTGCAGTTGAAGTTGTATTTTTTTAATCTGTGATTTTGCCTGATTAACAACAATATTGTTGTTTTCTCCTCATTCATACTAAAATTATACTTACTTTATTTTAAGTATTTAATATTTATAGATAGAACAAAAAAGGCTTCACTAAGAAGCAGAGCCTTTTGAAGTTTATTGAGGAACCAAATCGTAATGCCACGGCATCTTCAATGGAAGTCACTTTTATCGGTCTGCTTATTATCCCCATACGGTCCATGTGGCATTTCAGCCAGCAAGTGATACAACTTTATTCATTACTCAGATATGCCCGTGGCTAACCCTTTCACCCGATCTCTTCTACTTCTTTTGTAGTAGTTTGATGTTTTTATTATACTGCTCTTTTAAAAGTATTTAGTCTAATAGATATACTTACATTATTAAAAGTATAATAATATTATCTTTTGTAGTAGTTAAAAAGCATCAGAATAAAACCTGATGCTTTTTCTTTTTTATAGCAACTAAAACAATAATTAAATAGCATTATATAATAACTCTGTGTGGGAGTAGTTAAAAAAGCACCAGTTTTATTCTGGTGCTTTTTCTTTTTTATGGCTTAAAACTAATAAAAACATCAAATCTGTGCAAAAATAATCAACAGGTTTAAACACTTTAATTATTAAAAGTATAATAATATTGCTTAGGAGTAGTTAGAAAAAGCACCAGTTTTATTCTGGTGCTTTTTCTTTTTTATGGCTTAAAACAATAATTAAACAGCATTATATAATAATGATATAAACTAAAAATGTCAAAAAGAATTGAACTAGATGGACAAACATTTGGAAGATATTTTGTAGATAAATATCTTGGTTATGATGCAAAGAAAAGAGGTGCATTTTATAAATGTATTGATATGACTGATGGAAGTTTTATACAATTAGAGCTGATCATTTAAAACCTATTCAGCTGAATTATGAACAGACTTTAAGAGATATTGCAGCAATTGAAGCTTTTAAAAAAAAGGTATTAAATAAGAAACACTTATTTACTTCCTAATAATTTTATGATTTGCTTATTCAATTCTTGTTGTTCATCTAGAGGTTTTTCATATGTTTTTAAATTTCTATTAACTTTAGTTGGTTTAGCTAAAGTTAAAGGAATATGCTCAAAATTAACAGCCATGTTGTATTGATATGAATTTGATGGCACAAAATATTTAATACAAGCAATATTTAAACATTCAAAAGATGATAAACAACCAGATCATTCACAAAATGTTTTGGAATTTGTATATTGTTCTAATTTTTTAGTATCTAAATCAAATGAGAATACTTTTCTGCATTTAAATGACTTTTATCATTCTCCTTCATCTTCAACATCAGCCTTATAATCTATAATGTCATCACCTCTTTTAAATAATAATTCATCTATATATTTATGAAATTTTGTTAATCTTTTTGCAACCAAAAACAAAAAAACCCTTACATTCTCTTGCTTACCACGAACAATAGCATTTGGGTAATATCACCCATCTACATCTTTTTCTAATAGAGTAGA
>JAIRTE010000017.1 GCA_031255095.1 Mycoplasmataceae bacterium | reverse complement strand
TCATCATTCAGCCAATCAAATTGAAATTTTGTTGCTTCGGGGTTATATCTTGTTGTCAAATCCAATTCACTTTGGAATAAAGTACTACAATATAATTCTTTAAACTTGTAGTCTCTTGTCAAATTACAGCTACCGCAACAATTATCATAAACCACATATTTTTCTTTCCAGTCATCCCCAAACTGTTCACTCAACATTTTGTGTGCATAATCCACAAATGGTGTTGGTGTCCAAAAATCACCACTTCTACGTCTTTCCAAATCACTAATTAATCTATCAGCAATTTCGGTAAATTTATTTTTTTCCTGTGGTGTGTATGTTTTTTGAAAATGTTTAAAGAATGATACAAAAGCACTGTCATCTATTGAAATATGTTTATCCTTTGCCACAAGAATGTTTTTCTTTGTTGGGTGTTTATAATACACTTCATCATTATTGATGATTCCAATAAAATAAGATACAATATCTTTACTATCCAATTTATCAGCATTTTTAATTACATTTTTTGCAAAGTAATCAAAAATGGTTGATAAATTGTGTTCAGTGATATGGACATATCTTTGAATATTTAAAGCCAATTCTTTAATTTTATCTGAAACTTCCTTAAAGGAAAAATTATCATCTATATCAAAAATAAATGGATTGACCTTACTTTCGGATACAATTTTTGAAATTAATGCAGGATTATTTAAATGTGCATGTGATGGTGCAATTGTCCAGTCCACTTCTTCATCCAAATAAGACAATATATCATTGACATGAAAGACAAAACATTCATTTTTATCCCCAACCAAACATACATTTGGTAATATTTCTCCTTTTTGTTCAAATTTTTTAATGTAATAAATTACCTGTACTAAAACTTTTGCTCTTGATACAGGATTTTTAAATGTTTCGTCAAATTTATATTCGATAATAAGTTTCAATAACTTACCATCAACATTTGTATTGACAACACCATCACACCCAAAAGGATATTCAATGTTTATATTGGGAAAATACATTGTAATTCCTTTGTTATAAACATCTTCAACTTGTCTTTCAATCTGTGAAATTTTAATTTCTTCAAAAAATTTACTTTTCATATACGAATTTAATTTTAATTTACTTACAAATGTACATCCTAATTTTTAAAATGATCTTCTTCTGGATGTTAAAAAAATCTATAAAGTTTTTTGTTAATATTTACATTTTTCGGTATAATTGATATAGTATAAAATAGAAAAACAATGATATTAACAGAGGAACAAAAAACACAAAATTTATCCTATTGGATAACAGGGTTAAACCAAATGGGTATTGATACAGAGTGTATTATTGAAAAATATGGTAATTTACTTTTAAATGCACCATTGTCGGAACAATTCAATACTGGTGCAGCATATGAGGGTGCATTGATTGATAAATCATTCAGATTTTCAAAAATTGCAAAACATATGAATAAAATTTTGCCAGCCGAATTACAACAAGATGAAAATAAAATTATTAAAATCTGTTTATTAGCATCTGTTGGTAAAGCTGCGATGTTTGTACCATGCAAGGAAAAATGGAAGAATGATCGTGGAATCTTATGGGATTTTACAGATAGGACGACCGCATTAAGAACAAATCAATTGACACTATTTATATTGTCGCAATGTGGAATTGTATTGGATGAAATGGAATATGAAGCCATAGATAATCTATATTCCCTTGATGACGATAAATATATGAAAGAGTTTTCTGGAATACTTGCATCCCTTGTAAGAATGGCATACCGTTTTATGTGGGAAGAAAGTAAAAAACTTTCAAAACTCTCTATTAAGAATAATAATATGTTTTAAAACAAATGAGTGATACAATTAATTTTAGACCCGGCGAAGGAAGAAGTTGGGCAAGAACGCGCGGAGAACAAACCGTTTATTATAATGAAGAAGCTGGATTAAATCCTGCAAGTGTAAAAGAATTAAAAAAAGTTTCAACAAACTTAACATTGGAAATAAAAAATGTATCTGGTAATCCATTTCCAAAATATAAAAAAGAATCAGATATAAGTTTTCCATTACAAGCATATATTGAAAAAAATATTCAAATTTTTCCTGGTGATACTAAATTAATAAACACCGGATTATATATGAAAATACCTGATGGATATGTGGGTAAAATCAGTATATATCCTGAATTTCTATTATTGGACAAACAATTTATATGGGCAACCTCAATAGCTGATATTAATTCTGAATATAACAATGAAATTCTTGTAATATTAACAAATCTTTCACAGAATATTAAAGAGATTAAAAGTGGTGATATAATTGCATATTTTTCACTTCATCCGGTTGTTTATAATTCAAAAGTCGATATTGTAGAAAAAAAAGATAAAGAAAGTTCAACTGTTGGTTCTGACGATCAGTTTTAAGATTTTAAAAAATAATAGTTATGTTTAAAAATTTTTTTGATACAAAATTATCATTAAATGATATTTCAATAGTTCCGTGTGTTACAACTAATATAAAAAGTAGGGAAGAATGTAATCCTTATATTATTCCCTATATTCATAATTTTGAAACATTACCACTTTTCACAGCACCAATGTCCACTGTTGTTGGAGAGGAAAATATTGACTTATTTTATGCAAATAAAATTGAACCAATTTTACCAAGAAATTTTGATTTTGATATAAGAATAAAAAAATTAAATGAAGGTTATTGGTGTGCCTTTGGTTTATCTGATATTGAACATATATTGAAAAATAATATAATAGAAAAAATTCAATATCCAAAAATTTTAATTGATGTTGCCAATGGACATATGAATATCATTTATGAATTATCAATACATATTAGAAAACAAAATAAAAATTCAATAATTATGGTTGGAAATATAGCCAATCCTGAAACTTACATAACCTGTTGTGAACATAAAATTAATTATGTTCGTCTGGGTATAGGTGGTGGGAGTGGATGTTTAACAGCTACAAATATAGGAGTTTTTTATCCAATTGTTGATCTTATTGATGAAATTAACACAATAAAAAAAACAACTATTCGACCCAATACATTTAAAACCAAAATTATTGCTGATGGTTGTGCAAGAAATTATTCAGATATTATAAAAGCATTAGCACTTGGGGCAGATAGGGTTATGTGCGGAAAATTATTTGCACAAATGTTGGAAACACCGGGTGAAATTAAAGCAAAATATAAAAATGGAATGTCAAGTTTTATTGTAAACAGAAATGAAGATGAATATAGAAATACATCTGATAGTTATCCATTTAAAGACCTTGAAAATAATCCAATAACACTCACAAAAGAATTTTATGGAATGGCTTCTAAAAGGGGTCAAGAAGACTTTTGTGTACCCAGATTAAAAACCGCAGAAGGTAAGGTTGAAACAATTGAAATTAAATATTCAATGAGACAATGGGTGGAAAATTTTACCGATTATTTGCGTTCAGCGATGTCATACACAGGCAAAAGAGACATAGAGGATTTTATTGGTGGGGTCAATATTATAAAACTATCTGAAAATGCTTCAAATTCATTTAATAAATGATAGATAAAAGAATTAATTTGATTAGGTCATGTTTACCGTATATTAATACCAAATGGGTTAAACAGAATGATAAAATGGATAATATAACAAAATCAATTTATTTAATAAAATCATTTGATGAAATTGAAAAAATTTATAATAATTTAATTGCTGATCAATATAATATTGATGATGCTAAAAATATCTTCAATTATATTATTCATAGATGTTATAATTTTAATTGTTCAAAAATTTGTGAAGACTATTTTTTAAAATATGGAGCAAATAATGAAAGTAATGATAAAGATAAAACAATAGATTTTTATTTATATAACATTCCATTTGATTTAAAAGTTACTGTGTTTCCCCAAAAATTGTTTAATGAAAGATATAGTTATGATTTAACTAGTAGGGAAGGAAAAAATAAATTAATACAATGGATGTACGCAAATCAATCAACAGAAAAAAGATTCCATCTTGAAAATCGGTTATTTATCGTTTGTTCCAAATTGGATAAAAAATCTGATTTTGAACAAATTGAAAATAAAATTAAAATTTTTGTTGATTATTTTAAACAAAAGCCATTTAATGAGATTGAAATTGGTAGAGAAAAATTAATAAGTGATATTATTTGGGTCGAATAAATGAATTATATAGGATCAAAACATACACTTTCGGATTTTATAGTAGACACAATTACTGATGTTATAGGTATCGAAAATTTAAAAAATATAACTTTTTGTGATATGTTTGCTGGTACCGGAATAATAGGCAGAAAATTTAAGAATAAAGTAAACATGGTAATATCTAATGATATTGAATATTATAGTTATGTTTTAAACAGAAATTATATAGAAAATAACAGTAAAATTAAAGATGTAGACTATTATATTAATTATTTAAATAATTTGCCTGGTGTCGAAGGTTTTATTTATAAAAATTATTGTTTAGGGGGACATGGGGTACGGCAATATTTTTCTGATGAAAATGGTAAAAAAATAGATTCCATTAGACAGAAAATAGAAAAATTAAAAGATGTTCAAAAAACTAGGGATTTATATTATCATCTTCTTGCAAGTCTAATTGAATGTTCTGATAAAATTGCAAACACAACTTCGGTATATGGGGCACACTTGAAATATCTAAAAGAATCTGCAAAAAAAACATTAATATTAAAACCAGCCGAATTTGATATAACTCCAAAAAGTGGTAAGCATGTCGCCAAAAATATTGATAGTAATGAATTAGTCAATACAATTAAAGGGCATATTCTTTATTTAGACCCCCCATATAATGAAAGACAATATGGAAGTAATTATCATTTACTTAATACTATTGCAATATATGATGAATTTATTCCAAAAGGGAAAACAGGATTAAGAAAGTATACACCATCCAAGTATAGTAGTAAAAATACGGTAAAACAAGAATTTGAAGACTTAATCAATAAGGCCAAGTTTAACTATATTTTTTTAAGTTACAACAATGAAGGCTTAATGACTGGTGATGAAATAAAAGAAATAATGTCTAAATATGGAAAATATGAACTGTATGAAAAAGAATACAGGCGTTTTAAAGCTGATACAAAAAGAAATTATAGTGCTGATAAAACAATAGAATGTTTACATTTTTTAGAAAAAGAATTACATTAAAAATTGATGATTGAAAAAGAATTTAGATATAAACCATTAATTAAATGGACAGGCGGAAAATTTAGAGAATATAAATTTTTTGAAAAATTTTTACCTAAAAATATTAATACTTATTATGAACCATTTTTTGGTGGTGGTGGGGTGTTTTTTCATTTATTACCAGAACATTCTTGTATAAATGATTTATCATCAGATTTAATTCTTTTTTATAAAAATATTAATAACGAAATATTTCAAAAACATTGCTATTATCTTAATGATGATTGGGATGATATAACCGAGTTTTCTAAAAATTTTTCACAAAAATATTTTGAAAAATTTAGAGAATTTACCCAAACAGAAACATTTGATAAAGAAAATGTAAAAAAACATTTGAAAGAAATATTGAGTTATAAACAATTTAACAACAACAAATTAAAAAACGATCTCTTTGATTTTATATTAGATAAAACATCCAGAATAAATGGTATTTTCATAAAGGAAAAAAAGATTTTTACTGACAAAGAAAATATGGAACATATTGAAACTTCCATATGTCACGGATTTTATTATAATATAAGAGAAAGTTATAACAAAATGACACTTGATAAAGATAACTTATATACCCCAACCTATCTGTCATATTGGTTATTTATTCGTGAATTTTGTTGGGGGTCAATGTTTCGATACAATGGGGAAGGGTTATTCAATATTCCTTATGGGGGAATCGCTTATAATAAAAAATGTTTCAAAGATAAATTGGATTATATATTTTCAGATGAAATTATAAATCTATTTGATAAAATAAAAATTTATAATGAGGATTTTGAAACATTTTTAAATAACTTTACTTTCAATGAGGATGATTTTATATTTTTAGATCCTCCTTATGATAGTGAGTTTAGTGAATATGATCAAAATCCATTTGGAAAATATGATCATAAAAGATTATTTAATGCCTTATATAAATTAAAATGTAAATGGTTTATGGTTATTAAAAATACAGATTTTGTATATGATTTATATAACAAAGATGGGGTAGAAATCATTGCATTTGATAAAAATTACACATATAATGCCAGAGGTAGAAATAATAAAAAAGTTGAACATTTAATAATAAAAAATTATAAAACAGAGTTATGTTAGGATTAGACAATTCTTGTACTTTTTGTAAAAATAGATGTGATTCAAAAAGTAAAAATAGTTATGTCTTTGAAAATGATATAAAAACATCGGAAAAACGTGAAAAATATACTACAGATGTATTAAATGACTATTTCAGAAAAAATAACACAAATCTCATTGTTGGAACATTAAATCAATATAGAGGTTGCGGATGTACAGATTTAATAATAATGGATAAAAATAGTTTCTTTTTTCATTGAAAAACAATGAAATTAGTTCATAATTGCAATAATTATTGGGCAAACTACTATGCCCTGTAAACCGTCCGTAAATACATTCGGCTTGCTTTTTATTAACAGTTTATTACATTTATGCAATTAAACATTAACAAATTCATCGTACATACTATTATTTTTTTTGCGGTATGTTCGCTAAGGTTTGCTTTCGTATTTTACGCATTGCAAGGAGGAACCAGTACCCCCACTTGCTGCAACCATTTATACCAATTTTTCAAAGAACTATATTCTGACTTGTTTCACAAGGACTTTATCACTCTACAAATGTATGAACTTAATCTTATATATCAAAATTTATTTAGCTAATATTTGTTAATATTTGACGGAAATTAATTGGAAAATTACTAACAGTTCATATCATATTCAATCTATCTTTTCGTTTCTATATATATATAGAAGGTGACTTTGAAAACTTTCACTTTTTATTCCCACTTTTTCTTTTATTTTTATCAAGGTTTAACATACCGATGAAATTATAATTCATTTAGAAATTAAATTTCAAAGAAGAACATTTATGGTAGAAACTGTTACTGATTTTTATCCTAATTTCTACTAATTCTTAACTTTATTTTATATAATATTTTTTGTTATTTCAAATTAAAACGATATATTTATATATATGAACAAGGTGATAAATATTAAAAACATAATCCCTGATTTAAAGGATAATCCAATTTCAACTGAAAGTGGGTTAACCCCTTATTGGAATGACCTTTATCAGGATAAAACATCAAAACTATTTTCACCTTCTAATATCAATATCAATGATTTGGATTACGATCTATTGAACTCAACCCTTGAAATTCAGAAAATGAACTCGTGGTTTCAAATTAAATGGAAACCTCTGCAATCAGAAAATAACTCATTACAATCATTACCGAGTTTGCTTCCTGAATATATAAGCACCGGTTTATTAAGAACAAAAAAATTCTACTTGAAACCATCAATGGAACAAAAAATTCTTCTAAAACAATGGATGGGTGCATACCGTTGGACGTACAACAAAGTTGTACACACAATGGAACAAAATTATATTAATAATATTGAACAAATTACCTACTCTAAAGGTAGACCCGTTTGGTATCCATTATTCTGTGAGGAAGCCAAATGGTTGGAACAAATGCCTCCAAATATTATATACGAGGCGATGAGAAAGGCGTCCCACGACTATATGCAATGTGTTAAACTAAGATCACAGGGTAAACCCTGTAATTTACCAAAATGTTGTTATAAAACCCAAAGATCGTTTTATGTATTAGGGAATACAATAACACATAACGGATTGTATGTAGGGAGGATGGGTCGTTTAAAAACAAGTGAGCCTTTACCCGATAATTGCAAAGATTCAAGAGTAGTCAGAGAATACAATAGGTGGTATTTGTATATACCGATGGAAATAAAACGTCAGCAGCAGACTGAAAACCAATGGCGAGTTGGCGCGATTGATCCTGGGGTTAGAACATTTGCCACCGTATTCTCTGAACTTGGAGTTGGAAAAATCGGTAGTGGTTCCTTCCAAAGATTGGTTAGACTTTGTCATTCTTTGGATAAATTGCTTGGTGAGATACCCAAGTCCAAACATAAAAAAAAGCGCAGGTTAAAACAGTCGTCCAACAACATGAGGAGGTTAGTTAGGAATTTGGTTGAAGATATACACTATCAGTCGTTGGGTTGGTTGTTTAAGAAATTCGATGCATTAATAATTCCCGAATGTAATTTCACTAGTTCGGTTAGGAAAATTACAAGGAGAATAAGGAAGAAAAGTGTGCGAAGTTTATTGACTTGGGCATTTGCCACATTCAGGGATCGTGCGAGATATGTTGGTGAGCGTTTGGGGAAGAAAGTATATATAGTTAATGAGGCATACACCTCAAAGACCGCCAATTGGACTGGTGAAATTG
>JAIRTE010000003.1 GCA_031255095.1 Mycoplasmataceae bacterium | reverse complement strand
TAATATTTCATTATCATCACTTATAAAAAAGCACAAGCAAAGTGCTGAATATGAAGAAAATACTGAAAATGAACCAGTATGATTCAAAAATTTTGTTGAATCTGTTTACATGCCTTCAGCAGAAAAAAATAAGAAAGTTTTATATATGCAAAATAAAAGAATTGAGGCTTTGGAGGCAAGAATAACTGCAGTTGAAAATATGATAATCGAACAGAACAAAATATTGAAAGAACGTATGAATGATATTGTAGAAATTAAGACAAAATATTATAAAAATTAAAAACGAATATTATTAATTTTCTAAATATTTAGAAAGTATATTAATAATATTTATAATTATTAAGATAATAATAATTATGATATTAGCATTAGATGTAATGGGATATGAAAATGATATTTCAGAATCGATAGATGCTGCTTTAGTTTTAATTAAGAAACATAAAGATCTGAAAATTATTTTAGTTGGTGATGAAGCTAAAATTAAAACTCATAAACAACATACAAAATTTGAAATTGTTAATTCAACACAGGTTGTTGAAATGGGAGAGGATATAACAACAACCATGAGAAAAAAAGACTCTTCAATGTATAAAGCTATCAAATTAGTTGCTGACAATCAAGCAGATGGTGTATTGTCAGCTGGCTCAACTGCTAGTTATGTAATGTTAACAAGACTGTTACTAAAATTAATTCCTGGAATTAATAAAGCTAGTTTTATGTGTTATTTTCCAACTGCTAGTAAAACTTTATTAGCTTTATTAGATTGTGGTGCAAATTTAGAATGTAGTGGTGAAGATTTGTACCAATTTGCCAAAATGGCTTCAATCTTTAAAAAACATGTGGAAAAAAATGAGAATCCAAGTATTTCAGTTGTTAATATTGGTACTGAAAAGCATAAAGGTTATGCTTATCACCAAAAAGCAGATGAATTATTATCTGCCGATAAATCATTAAATTATCAAGGTTTTATGGAAACTAGGGAATATATTTATGGTCCTAGGGATATTGCTGTTGCTGATGGTTATACTGGTAATTTAATGTTAAAAGCTTATGAAGGCACAATGAAAGCATTGTCAAAAGTAATTAAAAAATCTTTTATATGAAACCCAATCGGTTTATTATTTTCTTTTGTTAGTTTAAAAAGAATTTCTGCAACATTTGATTACAAAAACCATGCTGGAGCAATAGTTTTGGGTTTAAGGAAAAATGCTGTTAAAACACATGGTAGTGCAGATAAAAAGTGTTTTATTTCAGCATTAGAAATGTTATATCAAAGTGTTAAAAATGATTTAGTTAATAAAATAATTGAAGGGGTAAATGTCAAGGTTTAAAGAATTATTCCAGAAATTGGAAATTGTAGATTGTGAAGAGAAGATTTTTGAAGAGGCTTTCACTCACCCCACATATTCCCATGATCATAATCTAAATTATTCTTATGATCGATTGGAATATTTTGGTGATGCAATAATATCCAAAATTGTTGCTGAATATTTATTTAACAAGTATAAAGATTCTGATTCAGGGGCAATGAGTGTTAATCGAAGTTTAATGGTACAATCTCGTTCGTTTATCAAAACTGCTAAAGACTTGAATTTTGATAAATATGTTAAGGTAGGTGTAGCAATTCAAAATCAAAATATTTTCCCTGAAAAAATATTTGAAGACATTTTTGAAGCTTTCATATGTGCGATATATTTAACATTTGGTGAAGAAAGTGCTAAAAAAGTTATTTTTAAAACCATTATTACATCATTTGAAAATAATGAATTTGATGATAACAATGATTTTAAAACAATGCTTAAACACCTTTGTAAGGATTCAGAAATAGAATATATTAAAAAGCAAAAAGATGATAGTGTATTTATTGTGGATGTGTTAATTGATTCTAAATTAATTGCTTCTGCAACTGCGCACAAAATGAAAGATGCGGAAAATGACGCAGCACATAATGCTTATAAAATCCTTTTAGGACATGAAATTGCTAAATAGCATTAAATTTTTTTAATTTAATTCTAGGTACTCTGTTAATACTAAAATTACAAATTACTGCAATAACATTAGCAATATCATTAGGATTTGAAATAAAAGTACAAGCATGTTTAAAATCTTTAAATATATACACAGTGTCATTAATTTTAACTTCTTTATCTAATTTTACTGCAAATGAATCCATAGCAATCCTGCCAACAATTGGATATAATGAACCATTAATATAGACACTACCAGTGTTAAAATTTCGAGGTATACCATCTCCTCAACCACAAGGTACAACACCAATGTATTCAATTGTATCAGTGGTAATATATGTACCACCATATCCCACCTTTTCACCCTTAGGAACAATATTAATATGAGCAATTTCAGCAGCAACACTAAAAGCATTCATTAAATTTACTTCATTAGAATTGTAAGATGCAAATCCATATAATGTTGTACCAGGTCGGCAGCAAGTTTCTCATTTTCTTAGAGGTATTTTATCTAAATTAGCAATACCTCATGATGCTCTCATTGATCTGTAAGGAATTTTTTCTCAATTTGGAATAGCTTCTAACAATTCTTCAAATTTGTCAAATTGTGCAGTACTTAAAGCAATATCATCATTTTCAAAAATATGTGAAAAGATACCAACTATCTTAGCTTTATATCTAACTAATAAATCATATGCTTTAGCAATAAATTCTTTATTATTAAAACCAATACGATTCATACCAGTATTTAGAACAATTTGCACATTTAAACCTTTGATTGTTTTATTTTGAATATATAGCTGGATTTGTTCTAATGATGTAATTGGAACAATAAAACCTTTGTCAATACATTCTTCAATGTGTTCAGGTTCAATTACTGATAAAGAAAAAATTTTAATTTTTTTATCTTTTTTTACAACTTCATATGTTTCTAAGCATTCACTAAATCTTGCTAAACCAAACATATTAAAACCTGCTTTTACAAATGCTTTGGTAGCAAGTTTAGTTGAATGACCATAACCATTTCCTTTAGTAACAGCAATTTTATATTTAAAATCAGATGTAATTGCTAAAACTTTCTTTGCATTTTCCTTTAATTTTTTAGTATCAACAATTAACTTAGTCATGCAATTATTATAAACATGCAAAATTTTAACTATCAAGAAAAATAATCATAAATTAATTGGTTTATTTATAATAAATACAACAGTTAACAATGGCAAGTATTGGTATACCAAAAAGTTTTTTTTACTATTATAGTTTCGACATGTGGAAAAACTTCTTTGAGAAATTAGGTTTTGAAATTGTAGTTTCCCCAGATACTGATAGGGATATGATTAAAAATGGTTCAACAAAGGCAATTGATGAATGTTGTGTCCCACAAAAAATATATATTGGACATGTAATGTGATTGGTGGAAAACACAAAAGTTGATTATATTTTGGTACCAAGAATTTCTTATTATGGGGATAGATTGTTTACATGTACCAAATTCAGAACTTGTCCTGATGTTATAATAAATTTTAATATCTTAAAAGATAAAAAAATGTTAACTTATAATATCGATACAAAAAGAGGTATAAATGAACTTGATGCTTACAAAGCATTGGGACAAGATTTAAATAAAACTGAGGAAGAAATTTTAGAAGCATATAAATTTGCTAGAGAAATTATTGAAAATACCACTAAAGAAAAAAGTATAAAATTCAATACTTTATTGAATTTAAAAACAAATAAAATAAAAATATTAGTAGTTGGTCACTCATATAACACACTTGATGCTTATATTGGTAAACCAATAACTGATTATTTATATAAAGCAGGTTGTATAGTTTTGTTCTCAGAGGATTATGATCCTGATTTAGCTAAAGAAACAGCTAAAAGGGAATTGCCAACATTGCGTTATGAGAATTCTCAAAGACAATTTGGTGCTGCATATGATGCCCAAAACAATATTGATGGTATTATTTTAATTACAGCGTTTCCTTGTGGTCCTGATTCAATGACCAATGATATGATAATTAGACGAATTAAAAGTGTACCGATTATTCAATTAATTGTTGATGAACAAGAAGGTAGTGCCGGTCGAGAAACAAGATTAGAAAGTTTTTTAGATATTATTAATTTTAAACATAAAAAATATGAATGTAGTTAATAAAGTTGCTTTCCCAAGATTTGGGAATTATCATGTACCGGTATCATTTTTAATTAAAAAAGTATTGAATGCTGTGCCAATTATTCCACCTAATACTTCTAGAAAAACATTGGAAATTGGTGCTAAACATGCACCAGATTTCATTTGTGTACCTTTTAAATTCACTTTAGGTTCCATGATTGAAGCCTTAGAAATGGGAGCAAATGTAATTATTGGTATCGGTGGTACTTGTCGTTTGAGTTATTATCCTGAATTACAACAGCAGATTTTAACTGATTTGGGCTATAAATTTAAATTTATTAACACCTCAAATTTAAATTTCAGAGATCCTAAATTTTTGGCTAGTTTAAAAGAAATCAATCCTGAAGTTAATGGATCAATGTTAATTAAATATTGATTATTGGCAAAAGAATTAGTTAAAGCTGTTGACCAGTGTGAAACTTTTATTCGTTCAAATGTTGGATTTGAAGTGCAAAAAGGTTCATTTGATAAACTTTATAATGAATTAATTTCTAAATTTTATACTGTTGAAACTAAAGATGAAATCATTTCTTTATTAAATGAATATATGGAAAAGTTTAAAAATGTTGAAATTTCAAAACCAAAAAATTGTTTAAGAGTTGGAGTAATTGGGGAATATTATACAATTATGGAACCTTATTCTAACCATTTTATTGAAAGAGAATTAGCAGAAAATGGAATTGAAGTTTTTCGAAATTTAAATGTTTCATCTACTTTTTTTGCCGATACTAGACCTTCATTACTTAAAAATATTTCTAAATGATTAAAATTTGAAGGTGGTGCGTCAACTGTATATACAATTAATGATGCAAAAGAGTTTGCAGAAAAGGGTTTTGATGGCATTGTACATTTAAAATCTTTTGGTTGTACACCAGAGACTGATATGCTTCCTGTTCTCCAAAACATCTCAAATGAATATAATATTCCTATATTGTATTTGAGTTTTGATACGCAGACTAGTGAAACTGGTATTAAAACGAGATTAGAAGCTTTTATTGATATGTTACAGTTTAAAAATAATAAAGTTACGGAGGAGGT
Organism: Mycoplasmataceae bacterium; assembly: GCA_031255095.1. Lineage (GTDB taxonomy): Bacteria > Bacillota_I > Bacilli_A > Mycoplasmatales > Mycoplasmoidaceae > Malacoplasma_A. The sequence continues at coordinate 10,177 of JAIRTE010000003.1, read as the reverse complement.
AGAATAAGATTATGACTAAATGTTATTTGGGTATTGATATTGGTTCAATTTCAACTAAGGCTGTGATTGTTGATGAAAATAATCAAATTATTCTTTCTGAATATGTTTGAACAGAAGGGGATCCTATTGGTGCAGTTAAAAATATCTGTAATACATTTAAAGAAAAATTACCAAATGACATGGTTATTGATGCAGTTGGAACAACAGGGTCTGCTAGAAAATTAATTGGAGCAATTACTAATTCAGTAGTAATTAAAAATGAAATTACTGCCCATGCCATTGGTACCACTTCAATTTATCCTAATGCTAGAACAATTTTTGAAATTGGTGGACAAGATTCAAAAATTATTTTATTAGAAAATGGAGTTGTTGTCGATTATGCAATGAATTCTTTATGTGCAGCAGGTACAGGAAGTTTTTTGAAATCTCAATCTCAACGTTTAGGTATTGAAGTTGAAAAATTTGGTGAAATTGCTTTAACATCTAAAAATCCTGCCAATATTGCTGCTAGATGTACTGTATTTGCTGAATCTGATTTAGTTCATAAATTACAAGTTGGGTATAAAAAAGAAGATATTGTAGCTGGGTTGTGTAAAGCCGTGGTGACAAATTATTTAAATAATATTGGAAAAGGTAAAAAAATATTAGCACCAATTATTTTTCAAGGTGGTGTAAGTAAAAACACTGGTGTAATCGATGCTTTTAAAAAAGCTACGGGTGAAGAAATATTAGTTGATAAAAATTCACATTTAATGGGAGCTTTAGGTATTGCTATTTTAGCTAAAAAATCTGGTTTAAGCAAACCTTTTGCTCTAGATATTAATAATATAAAATTTGAAACTAGAGAAAAAGAATGTGAAAAATGTTCTAATAGATGTGAAGTTATATTAGTTTATAAGGATGGTAAATTAATTGATAGTTGAGGTAATAGATGTGATCGTGGTGCTGTTAAAATTGATGAATAAAAGATAAAAATCTTTTATTTGTTTGTATAACCAAATGTTTATAAAATATTATGCACCTGTTATTTGCATATAAAAATTTGTTTTACTACTTGGAGCAATTCAACCATTGCTTTCTGTAGTAGTCAGTGTGCAAATTTTAGCAGTGGTTGGTGCTGTAATTTTAGTCGTAACACGTAAAGTTAATTGTATTACTTGTCTTTTAGAACCTTGAAATGCAAAAAATACTCCACTCACAATTGCAAAAGATCCTTCAAGAGATATATTAATATTATGAGCATCGGCAGAATTTGTTGTTATATTACGGTAGAAATCATTTTGATGATTACTACCAGTACCATTAGAACTTATGGATAATGTAATAATACAACCTGCATTTAAATCATATTTTGCACCTGAATCGGCAAAAGATAATGTTCTATCTGTTCCAAAAGTACCAGTCCTAACATGGCTAGGAGTTACATATGTAGCGTAAGGTACAATATAAACACTAAAATAACTTGTATATATATTTTTTTGCGCTTCACCATTAACATCTGTTTCATTAATTGTAAGTTCTGCAGCAACTAAAATAATACCACCTTTTGAATCTGCTGTACTTTGATATTCTATTGTACCGTTATCAGTATTCTCTTTAAAGACACCATCAATATTACCTTTTGTAAATGTGTATTTAATTGTTCCTAATGAGGAAATTTTGGGATCTGTAGTATTTGTGTATTCTTTCCCTCTATATTTAATTTTAGGGTTTGCTGTATTTCCTCTACTAAGTGTAGGTTTATCATAAAACAACGTAAATGAATTTGATAAATTGACATAAACATTAGTACCAGCTGTTAATTTATAAACAGTTGAAGTCAGTTTAGGAACTACTTTAATAATCCCTGTATCGGCATCATAACTATCAATAGTTAGTTCAGAATAGTTTAAGGCTTGTGTGCATGGGCTTTGCACCATTAAACCAAATACTTCTTGTTCACTAACCTCACCAGTTCTGAATCTTGTGCTGTCATATATTGTTGGGAGTGTAATGTTTGTTGGCAAATCTAACCTTTCATCCACATTTCATTTGATTGTTGCTTCAGAATTAGGTACATATAGTGTTGCAAATTCTTTCGCTTTTACAGTTGCACTTTTACCAACTATATCAATATTAATGATATCAAACTGATTTGTATCATAGAATGGATCTTGTTCTTTTTGACCAAATTGTCGTTTTAATTCACTCATTAAAACTGGTTTTATTGTTTCTTCAGTGTAATTTGCCTGAGGCAAAAAATTAGGGTTTAAAACATAATTGTCATTTGATCAAACAATGCTTGCATTATTAGTATTTGTTGTTGGCTTATTTGTGTTACTGTCTTGTACTAAATTACTTTTAGAAGTATTTGCTAAATGGTTATAAAGAAATACCCCCCCCTACGGAAAAACCAGACATCATTAACCCTAATCCCAATACATTTAAAGCCTTTTTAATTTTCATACACTAATTTTATAGTTGAAAAATACTGTATAGAAATAAAAAAATTTGTTATATATTTAATATATAGAATGAAATGATTTTTATTTCTATTACACAAAATTTCCAAAATATCATTTTTGTGTAATATAATAATTTTATGCTTAAAAGAGATAAATATTTAATACTATTAAATGAAGAAAAGAATTCAAATTTCATTAAAGTACTTACAGGTATTAGACGTGTTGGAAAAAGTACTTTGTTAAATCAATTTAAGGAAACATGCCAAAATGATAATATTATTGAATTTGATTTTAATGAACTAAATCAATGTGTGTATACATACGAAACTCTGCATGATGAAATTATTAAAAGAACAATCGAAAATAAAACTAATGTTGTGATTTTAGATGAAATACAAGAAATTGAAAATTTTGAGAAATGTATTATTTCTCTTTATAGCAACAAAAAATATAAATATGATATTTATATAACTGGTTCTAATTCGCATATGTTTTCTGCTGAATTAGTTACATTATTTACAGGTAGAACAATGGAATATGTTGTTTTTCCATTTTCATTTAAGGAAATAAATGAATATATTTTTCAAAATACAAATGCAGTCAAACAATATGAATATTATTTAATGCATGGAGGTTTAGGTGCGATTGTTGATAGTTATTTAAAAAGTGATCGATGTTACAAGATTTTAGAAAATGTTTTTAATACAATATTAAAAAAAGATCTTGTAGATCGATACAATATTAGAAATACTGATGGATTTGAAAAAATTACTAAATATGTTTTTAATCATATTGGTAGAAATATTTCTGCTTCTAACTTAGAACATTTTTTAGTTAGTAATAAGGAAATTAAAGTAACCAAAAATACATTATTAAAATATTTTGATTATTTAAATAAAACTTTTTTGACTTATAGAATAAATTATTTTGACATAAAGGGTAAAAAAATTTTACAAACAAAATTTAAATATTATGCAACTGATTTGGGAATTTTAACAATTAATACTAATACAGATGAAACATACAATTTAGGTTATCGTTTAGAAAATTTAGTATTAATAAACTTATTAGAGCAACAATGAAAAGTTTTTACTAGTTGTGATAAATATGGCAATGAAATTGATTTTGTAATTAAGAAAAATAATATTACAAAATATATTCAAGTCTGTGATACTTTAAATGATAAAAATTATGAAAGAGAATCAAGATCATTACTAAAAATTAGAGATGGATTTGAAAAAATTATTTTATGTAATTTTATTGATTTAATTCCAAAAGATGATGGGATTAATATAGTTAATATCAAAAAATGATTATTAGAAGAATCTAAATTTTAGATAAATAATAATTATGCGTGAATTTCAAAATATATATTAGGGATTTTGGTTTTTGTTGCTAAATTTATAGAAGTTGGAATAGCACCAGCAGCACCAGCATATTTAGCGAAATTAAATAATGTTAAATTTTTAGCTGTTGTTTTGGAAATATTATTATTAACCTTAATTTTTATTTTTGTAGTAAAAGGAAGTACTAAATAGTTATTTTCATTTCAAACAATATCAGCAACTATTTTAATTTTTGAATAATTATCGTCAAAACTAAAATTAGTATTTAAATCAGTTGTGATTTTATATGACTTACCATTAACAGTGGCATTACCAGAATGTTTAAATGCAGGAAAATCAGTTGTGGTAGAAGAATTTACTCAAGGTGATTTAATAAGAGGATTATTAAGTAGTGAATATTTACTACCAGTATCAGCATAATACTGTATTCAATTTGTTTCAATGTAATAACCCTTTGGTATATCAAAAGGAAGATTTGTGTTATCAAATTTTACTGCGCCACTTGTTTCAAAACTACCTTTTACTAAAAAAGATGATGGTGTTTGAGTTGCCATAATATCAAAGTAGCTAACATATTCAAAATCTTGTTTTTCTTTTGTAATTGTATCAATTATTTCGCTTACAGTATATTTTGCAGCAATGGTAATATTACCACCATCAAATGGTGACCCAGATGCATATGTTACTTTACCAGTTGTTGTACCAATACTAAAAATACTTGTGTTAGGATTGCTAACAATTGAATAGGTTGCTGCAACAGCACTACCTCTATATTTAAACGTTGGTGCAGCTGTAGTAACACCACTAGAAATAGATTTGTTAGAATATGAAAATTCTATAGATGCACAACGATTAACTAATATATCTGTTTCAGTATTTAATTTATAAATTGTCGAAGTAGGTTTTGGAATTAATTTCAAAATACCATTTTTAGAATTATAACTATCGATAGTTAATTCTGAAAAATTTAATGCTTTAGTACATGGACTTTGTGACATTAATTTAAAAACTTCCGCGTCTGTCATACCATTATTTTGTGCATAGAAACCTGTATCTCATAATTTTGGTAATGTAATAGTTTTTGGTAATTCTATTAAATTATCAACTTTTCATGTAATTTGTGTAGTGGAATTTGGTTTATACACTGTTGCAAAATCTTTTGCAACAACAGTAGCAGTTTGATTAACAAGATCAATCTCTTCAATATCAATTTGATTTATATCATAAAAATCACTATCCTCATATTGACCATATTGATTTTTTAATTCTTGTAATAATAATGGTTTCATAATTTCAACAGTAATATTTGCTTGTGGTAAAAAAGTACTGCTTAATATATATTGAGGTGCTAATTCAATGCTTCTAGCATTAATTATTGGTTTTATATTGTTATCTAAATTATTCTTAGAAGTATTAGAGGTTAATTGGTTATAAAGAAATACCCCCCCCTACGGAAAAACCAGACAACATTAACCCTAATCCCAATACATTTAAAGCCTTTTTAATTTTCATACACTAATTTTATAGTTGAAAAAATGTTTAGCTTTTAAAAAATTTTTGTTATATATAAATATATAAAAATAAACACTTGTAGTGATTTAAAATCATACATTTATTAAAAATAATTTTTGCTAATTAAAAATTTCAATATCAACAATATTTCTTTTTCTATCATTTCATTCCAAAACTTAAATGAACTCTTCTACTTTAACAATGTTAAAAATAGAAATCACCTTAAGTCTTTCGAATTATTAGTAATACTCAGCTCAATGGATTACTCCACTTACACATGTATCCTATCAACGTCGTGGTCTACAACGATTCTTATCACCCTTGCGGGTGGAGAAAATTTATCTTAGAACTGGCTTCACACTTATATGCTTTCAGCGCTTATCCATTCGCTACGTAACTACCCAGCACTACCATTGGCATGATAACTGGAACATTAGAGGTAACTTCACTCCGATCCTCTCGTACTAGGAGCAAACTTCTTCAATTTTCTTACGGGCACGACAGGTAGGGACCAACCTGTTTCACAACGGTTTGAACCCAACTCACGTATCTTTTTAATCGGCGAACAGCCGAACCCTTGGGACCTGCTACAGCCCCAGGATAAGATGAGTCGACATCGAGGTGCCAAACAGTGTCGTCGATATGAACTCTTGGACACTATCAGCCTGTTATCCCCAGAGTAACTTTTGTCCGATAGGTGATGGCTTTTCCATACAATACCACCAGATCACTATGACCGAATTTCTTCCCTGCTCGACTTGTAAGTCTCGCAGTCAAGCACACTTATACCATTACGCTCGTAGCACGATTTCCAACCGTGCTGAGTGTACCTTTGCGCGCCTCCGTTATCTTTTGGGAGGCGACCGCCCCAGTCAAACTGCCCGCCTAACACTGTCCTTTCACAGGATAACTGTGATAAGTTAAGAAAAGTCATAACATAAAGGAGGTGTTACAAAATTGACTCCATGCTAACTGGCGTCAGCACTTCAAAGTCTCCCTCCTACACTCTATATATGTCATAACAAATCAATGTTAAGTTACAGTAAAGCTTCATGGGGTCTTTCCGCCCAATCGCGCCAAGGAGGCGTCTTCACCCCCACCAGGATTTCACCGAGTCTACTGCCGAGACAGTTAAGAAGTCATTACACCTTTCGCATACACGGAATTTACCCGAGAAGGAATCGAGCTACCTTAGGACCGTTATAGTTACGGCCGCCGTTCACTGGGGCTTCGGGCATCAGCTTCGGGATTGCTCCCTAACCAACTTCCTTAACCTTCCAGCACTGGGCAGGTGTCACCTCATATACATCATCTTACGATTTAGCATAAAGTTGTGTTTTTGATAAACAGTTGCTCCTCACTCTTTACTGAGGCCCAATAAAGTATTGGGCACCCCTTATCGCTAACTTACGGGGTCATTTTGCAGAGTTCCTTAGCAGTAGTTCACTCGCAAGCCTTAGGTTACTCACCATGTGCACGTGTGTTCGTTCTCGGTACGGATTGATATATGATAACTCAGAAGTTTTTTTAAGAAGCATGATGTCATACAGTTTAGTACTTGCTAGAAGCTTTCCCTATATATTCATATCTCATGCTTAACACCAGGTGGATTTGCCTGCCTGATACACTTGATACTTAACGCTGAATCCAATAACAGCACTGCACTAACCTTCTCCGTCACTCCATAGACATATACCAAGTACAGGAATATTAACCTGTCATCCATCGACTACGCCTTTCGGCCTCATCTTAGGTTCCGACTAACCCAGGGAGGACGACCCTTGCCCTGGAAACCTTGCACTATCGGCTTATAAGATTCTCACTTATATTCGTTACTCACACCGGAATTCTTACTTGTATACACTCCACTAATCCTCACGGTTTAGCTTCAACGCTGTATACAACACTCGTCTACCGCTTAATCTATAGTAAACTATAAATTAAACCCATAACTTCGGTATTATGCTTTAGCCCCGTTGAACTGTTGGCGCAGGATTTCTCGACAAGTGAGCTGTTACGCACTCTTTAAACGATGGCTGCTTCTAAGCCAACATCCTTGGTGTTTAAGAAATCCAACATCCTTTTCCACTTAGCATAATTTAGGGACCTTAATTAATGATCTGGGCTCTTACCCTCACGACTATGAAGCTTATCCCCCACAGTCCGACTCCTAGAATAGGTTCTATGACATTCGCAGTTTGATTGAAATCAGTACACCGAGGTGGTGCCATCAGTCAGTCAGCGCTCTACCTTCACATTCCCAATAATCTAAGGCTATACGTCAATATATATCGACGAGAACCAGCTATCACGTGTTTCGATTACAATTTCTGTCCTAGCCACAACTCATCCGCCGGCATTTCAACGAAGGTCGGTTCGGTCCTCCATATAATGTTACTTATACTTCAACCTGGCCATGGCTAGATCAACACGTTTCGGGTCTAATTATTCATACTAAATCGCGCTATTAACACTTGGTTTCCCTACGGCTCCGTCTCTACAACTTAACCTTGCATGAACAATTAACTCTCCGGCTCATACTTCAAAACGCACGCAGTTACACTTTAATGTGCTTCTACTCGTTGTAGGCATATGGTTTCAGAATCTATTTCACTCCCATCTCTGGGTTCTTTTCACCTTTCCCTCACGGTACTATACGCTATCGGTGATTGGTTTGTATTTAGGGTTGGAGCATGGTCGCCCCATCTTCAGACAAAATTCCACGTGTTCCGTCCTACTCGCTTTGATGTAATAGAAATTTCGTATACGGGATTATCACCCTCTATGATGTAGCTTTCCAACTACTTCTACTATCGCTATTACACTTTATACAGTTTCAAAAAACTGTGCCCTCCTCCCGTTTCGCTCGCCACTACTAAGGGAATAACTTTGTTCTCTTTTCCTCCAGCTACTGAGATGTTTCACTTCGCTGGGTATCGCTTAATTAAACTATTTATTCATTTAACTATAAACAGTATCTCTACTGTCTGGGTTCCCCCATTCGGAAATCTCCGGATTATAGGCCCTTATCGCCTCCCCGAAGCTTATCGCAGATTTGCACGTCCTTCTTCGCCATCCAATCCCAAGGCATCCACCATAAGCCCTTTATAACTTAATGTGATCTACTTTTGTTTGTTCTAATAAAATCTTGGTTCAAATTTTCTTGGTTTGATTTGCAAATATCTTCATTCTCCAATGAAGAATTCTTTGCAGAAAGATTGTTGATATTAAATTTTCAAAAAGCCTTCGTAATTATTTTTTATTTACTTATTTTTAGTGATTTTCTAAAAATAATTTTAATGTAAATAAATAATTACATTAATATTATATATTATTTTTTTGTTTTTGTAACAACTGGTAATTCAATTTTATCATCAGCCACACCTTTTACTAATAAAGGTAAATTAGCAATTTCAGCAATTGCATCAGTTAATAAAGAAATCATTAATGAAACTGTTTTAATACTTCCAGTGTTAATTGGAATTGGAAATTCAAAATCAGATAAGTTACCAGCATCTGTATTGCATAAAGCAATTACTGGTACTCCAGCTTTTTTACTTTCAATGATTGCATTTTTTTCATGTAATGAATCAAATACAACAACCAAAGAAGGTTTACGATAATTATTTTTAATACCACCAAAGAATTTTTCTAATTTGTCTTTTTGTTTAATAATTTTAATTTGTTCTTTTTTTGAATATTTTTCTTGTAATTCACCATTTTTAATCATCATTTCAATGTTTGCTAATTTGTTAATAGAGTTCTTAATTGGTGTTTGATTAGTTAATGTACCACCTAATCAACGGTGGTTAACATAACTAGCTCCAACACGTGAAACTCTGTTAATTAAAAAATTATTAGAAATGTCACTTTTTGTATTAACAAATAAAATAATACCACCATCTTTTGCAGTATCTTGAATTTTATAGTAAGCATTGTTAATAGCAACTAAAGTTTTTTGTAAATTAATCAACATATTAGTTTTATTAAAAACTGCTCGATTACCATCTTGAACAACAAAACGTTTAGTTAATGGACTTCAAAATTTCTTAGGTTTACCAATGTGTGCACCTACTGAATATAACTTTTCAGCACTTACTAATTTCTGCGCTCCACCAAATTTTTTAAAAAAATCATTTGCTAAAGAAACAACAGCAGCTTCTGCAAATTTACCATCTTGATTTATATACTTAGATACCATTATGTCAATGTTATATTTATATTTATATTATACAATGATTTAAGTTTAATAATATTTTGATAAATAATTAAATTATTTTATTTCTATCTAACCTTGCTTCCACAAGATCTAATCTTTTTTCCACTGCACTTAATCTATCTTTAATTTCAGCAATGTCCTTTGAGTGCTGATTAAGTAATGCAGTATGTTCAGCTAAAGTAGCTTTAATTTCAGCAATAGTTGGTAAAAATACAGTATCAACAAATTCTTTGAATCATGCTGGTTGTTTATTTCTCCTATGATGTTTTTTAATTTTCTTATGACCATTTACTACCTCACCGACTTTTTCAAACTGAACAGTCATTTCAGTACCTTCCTTGATCGGTTTACCTCTTATACTGGTTATCACAAACTTTGCCACTCTTCCAAAAAATCTCTTCATAGGTAATTATAGTTATTTTTATGTTAAATAGACTGTAAAAATCTTAAACTATGTTATTTCGTTTCAAACAATTTTTAATATTTGAAATGTCATTTTCCACTGCATCCAATCTTGCTTCAATTTTATCCAATCTAGCTTCAATTCTTGCAATAGTTGGCAAAAATACATTATCAACAAATTCTTTGAACCAAACTGGTTGTTTATTTCTCCTATGATGCTTTTTCGGTTTCTTATGACCAGTAACTCCTTCACC
>JAIRTE010000046.1 GCA_031255095.1 Mycoplasmataceae bacterium | reverse complement strand
TAGATAACAATAATATGACTATCGCAGAACTTAAAAATAAGAATATTATCAATTCTTTTGATTGATCACTTAATATGTTTGGAGAAGGCTCAGTGGATTATAGAGGGGTATTAGGTGGTATTACTCCAAATTATGTTAGTCATACTGCAAATTTAACAAATTTTAATCCTAAATATATAAATAAAGGAATTAAATGAGTAGCACCAGAAGGTGGTTCTGAATTGCATGATATTTGTTGAAATGCACATATTGATGAAAATAAAATTATTTTAAAAAATGGTATAGATGGTTTATATTTATACTTTCTACCAGAATCTATTAAAGTAGAAAATTACTTTTTTGGTAATCACTATAGTTTTGGTGGTCATAATGACATAATAAAAGGTGATTTTAATATGTTTAATAACAATCCTGGATTTAAAATTAATCCATATCAAGCAGATGTAGTTAATGAAGGATTAGAAAATTTATTATTTTTAGATGGTGAAGCATATAATCAAGAAAAATATAAAGATTTTAAAGTTGATTTAGTATTAAAAAATATTAAATTTGAAAATGGTAATACAAGTTACATTAATGAAAATAGTGAATTATGTGGTGTTATTTCATATGCAATTATTATTGAAGATTTAAGAAATGGTGCTTCAAAAATGTTTGATTTGGATGATGCATTTTTGGAGAAAAATATTACTGAGGAAATGCTATTTGAGGTCATAAAGAAATTAGATTATATATATGGGAGATTACAGGTTAATATCATTAAATATACATTATTATTAACTGCAAATGTCATACATACTATAGCATCTGTAACTGTACAAACGGCATTATTGGTTTATCAAATATTAAATTTAGTAAAAATTGTTGTTGCTGCAGCTTCACTTCCTTGATCAACAATGTTGTTTTTATATTTTATAGTAGAATTGGCATCAACAATTAATGCAGCAATTGAATTAATACTTTTTTTAAATGAAAAAATTAATTATATTACTGAACTTATCATTCATATAGCAAATTTGCTTAATTTCAACATTAAAACTAATGAAAAAGTGAAATTAATTGATGATTTTCACATTAGGAGAATGAAGGAACTGAAAGGTGCATATAATTATATTGATTTAATAGGGTTAATAAGTGTTATTGGTTTTAGGCAAATTGAAAACTTAATTTCGAGTATAAATATTCGATTTGTTAAAAAAATTTCAAAAGATATATTAGATACTAGTAAAGATCTAATGAATAATAGTTTGGGGAATTATTTTGAAAAAATTTTGAAAATAAATAATAAAGTTAAAACCTTTAAAATGGAAAAAATCTGAGGTGTTTCAGTTGTTTTAATTCTAATGGTTATTAATTTTGGCATCAACATTGCATTTGATTCGTCAGTTGAACTTATACTTTTTTTATTTGATTATGAAGATAAAAAATAATAACTACGAAAAAGAATTAGATTCTTACAATAAAAAAATATGAGATTTGAATTTAATATATGTAAATAAGGAAGTAGAATATGCATACGGCAATATGTTTCAACAGTATAACAAAGCAGAAATTTGAAAAATTTTTACTTCAAAAGAACATTTATCCATAAAGGGGTGGCAAATGCCTCGTGACGAAAATGATGAAATCATTAATCCATATAGAGCTTATAACAGAAGAAAAAAACATTTTATGGTACAAAATTTGGTATTTTTTTTCATTTTCATATTTTGTTTATTAAGCACATTACCATTTTTATTAATTGTTAATCGAGCTTTTATTCTTTCACCAAAAGAATCAACAATATTATCTGAAACATATTGAATTATTTTATTGTTAACCCTAATTTTTTTATGAGTGATAACTTTTCTTGCTGTAGTTGCATCATTTATATATAATGGCATTAGATTAAAACATGCTGTTAAAAAATGACATGAAGTTTTAGAAAAAAATGGAATTATAGAACCACAAAGATATTTTATTAAATAATTTTATGAAGTGGACAAAAAACAAAAAATATACAAAAGAATTAAAAATCTATAACAAAAAGACAAGGGATTTAAATTATCAGCTCGCAAATAAAAAAACTTGATTCACATATAAAGGAAATTCATTTTTACGTAATAAAAATATTACACCACTACAAATTTATAAATCTGAAAAAAGATATCTTTTAACATTGTGTATTCCTTTGTTTTCCTTTTTTATTTTATTATTTATAGCAATAATGACATCAGTTTGCATTCTACTGCCAATTGTATTGCAAGATACAAATGACACAAATGCTTTTGGTATCATAGTGGGTATGATATCATTAGTTTTTGCACCTGTGTTTATATATTATATTTTTGGCATATTAAAATTTTTTCGGGCAAAATTTTCTTGGGAAGCAACTTTAAAAGAGCACAATATTATTAAACCTAAAAAATGAATAACAAAAGAAAAATAATAAAAATAATATTTAATGGTGAATTACTTTCATAAAACTAAGCCTGGAGGTTTTTTCTGGACAACTAATTCAAAACAAACTTCATGAAAAAAATCTGTTCCATAACGCTTTGGGCTGGAAATTTCAGGCAATAATTTGCTAAACACTCCTTAAATTATTTTTTTATCAATAAAATATTTTCTACAAGAATCAGTAATTGTATAATCATTTCTTTTAATAGCTTTTTTTCAATTAGCAATGATTTTTAAATCTTCTTTAGAGAATTTTAATTCGTATTTAATTCCTAATACATCAAATTCAGTAAAAATTGAATCAATAGTGGAATTAATACTAGTAAAATCTTTATTTCTAAATAAGATAGAGAATGTTTTAACTTGCTCAATAATTACAGTTACAGCATTAGGAAAATTTAAATCCCTATCCATAGCTTTAATAAATTCTTGACTAACAACTTTGCTTCTTTTTAATTTAATATTATTAAGTTTTAAATTAATAATTGCAGTATTAATTGATCGCATTAATTTTTCCAAATTTTCCTTAGCTTGATCTATTAATACTTGAGAAAAATTTAATGGATTTCTATAAGTAGTTTGAAACATATATCATCTAATAACATTAGAAGAATATTTTTTTAATATATCTTTAGCTAAGATAAAATTATTTAATGATTTAGACATTTTAATACCATCAACATTAATATGACCAGTATGCATTCAAAAATCAGCTAAACCACAGCCATTTAATGCTTCATTTTGAGCATTTTCATTCTCGTGGTGTGGAAATATTAAATCAATACCACCACCATGGATGGTAATAGATTTATCAAGGTATTTATTAACAAATAAAACACATTCAGTGTGTCATCCGGGTCTACCATGATCATTTCATGGTGATTTTCAATTTAAACCAGTGTCAGTTTTTTTTCATAAAACAAAATCTAATGAATTAGCTTTATTTTTTTTATTAGTTTTTCTTACCCCATCAATTAATTCATCTAAATTTTGCTTTGAAAGTTTACCATATGTATCTCTAACACTATCAATGCTAAAATAAACATCACCATCATCAGCAACATATGCTTTATTTTTTTTAACTAATTGATCAACAAAGTCAATGATATCATCTATGTTTTCTGAAACTTTAGGCATTACATCTGGTTTGATGGCATTTAATTGAGCCATCAATTTAATATATTGTTCTGAATAGAATTCAGAAATTTGTGATTCAGTTTTGTTTTCTTGTTTGGCTTTATTGATGATTTTATCATCAATATCAGTTAAGTTTTGCACATATCGAACTTGATCTTGTTTATATCTTAAATATTTAACCAATACATCAAAAGTAATCATTGGTCTAACATTGCCAATATGCACATCATTATAAACTGTTGGACCACAATCATAAATAGTAATTAATTTAGTCTCATCTACAGGTCTAGTTTTTTGGGTGTAAGAATCATATAATACTAAAGGCATATTATATTAATTGTTATTTAGATTTTGCTTTAATAATTTCATCAGTAACATTTTTTGGTGCTTGAGAATAGTGAGAGAAAGTCATTGTATAATTACCTCTACCTTGAGTAAAAGAACGTAAATCAGTAGCATAACCAAACATATTAGCTAAAGGTACCTTAGCTTTAATAACTTGTGCATTACCACGTTGTTCTGTACCTTCAATGCTACCTCTACGAGATGAAATGTCTCCCATAGTATCACCAAAATAATTATCAGGAACAATTACATCAACTGACATAATTGGTTCCAATAATACAGGTGAACAAATTTTAGAAGCTTCTTTAAGAGCTAAAGAAGCAGCAATTTTATAAGCCATTTCAGATGAATCGACATCATGGTATGAACCATCATATAATGTTGCTTTAATATCAACCATTGGATATCCAGCTAAAGGACCAGTTTTTTCAGCTTCAATTAAACCAGCTTCAGTTGGCTTAATATATTCTCTAGGAACTTTACCACCAACAATAGCATTTACAAAAACATTACCATTTGGATGGTTAGGTTCGAATTTAATTCAAACATGACCATATTGACCTTTACCACCAGATTGTTTAATATATTTACCTTCAGCATCACCTGCTTTCATAAATGTTTCACGGTAAGAAACTTGCGGAGCACCAACATTAACAGAAACACCAAATTCTCTTTTCATACGGTCAACAATAATATCTAAATGTAATTCACCCATACCAGAAATAATTGTTTGACCAGTTTCTTCATCAGATTTAGTTTTAAATGTTGGATCTTCTTCAGAAAGTTTACTTAAAGCAATACCCATTTTTTCTTGATCAGCTTTAGTTTTTGGTTCAACAGCTAGAGAAATAACTGGTTCAGCAAATTTCATTTCTTCTAAAACTACATTTAAACCTTCATCACATAATGTATCGCCTGTTTTTGTAGATTTCAAACCAATAACAGCACAAATATCACCTGCTTTAATTTCTTGTATTTCATCACGATTGTTAGAATGCATTTTAACTAAACGTGAAACACGTTCTTTTTCACCATTGTTTGTGTTAATTACATAACTACCACCAGTTAATTTACCAGAATAAACACGGATAAATGTTAATCTACCAACAAATGGATCTGTGGCAACTTTAAATGCCAAGGCACATAATTTACCATTTACATCAGGTTTAATAGTAACATTCTCACCTTGGTTATTGATTGCATTAGCATATTCAACTTCTAAAGGGTTTGGTAAATAATCAATAACAGCATCTAAAACTGATTTAACACCTTTGTTTTTGAATGATGAACCACATAATACTGGATACAATTTATTCAATAAAACACCATTTCTAATACATTTTTTAATTTCTGCAACACTAATTTCTTCGCCATTTAAAAATTTTTCCATTGCAACATCATCATAGTTTACAACTTCTTCAATCATGATGTCTCTGTATTGTTTTGCTTGTTCTAACATATCAGCAGGGATTTCTGTGATAGTAAAGTTTTCATCTTTACTACCATCATAGATTTTAGCAGTCATTTCAACTAAATCAATTGTACCTCTAAAATCATTTTCTTGACCAATTGGTAATTGAATTGCAACACCATTTGCACCTAATCTATCTTTTAAAGATTTAACTGATTCTAAAAAGTTTGCACCAACTTTATCCATTTTATTAGCATAAACAATTCTAGGAACATTATAGTTATCAGCAAGTCTTCAGTTAGTTTCTGTTTGTGGTTCAACACCATTATCAGCTGAAATAACAACTACAGCACCATCTAAAACTCTTAAACTACGGTTAACTTCAACTGTAAAGTCAACGTGTCCTGGAGTATCAATTAAGTTTAATTGGTAACCTTTTCAAGAAGCATATGTTGCAGCTGCAGTAATTGTAATACCTCTTTCTTTTTCTTGTGCCATTCAGTCCATAGTAGCACCACCATCATGAACTTCACCAATTTTGTGAGTTTTACCAGTATGAAATAAGATACGCTCAGAAGTTGTTGTCTTACCAGCATCAATGTGGGCAACAATACCAAAATTACGAAATTTCTCTAATGAAAAATCAGCAGCCATATTATTAATTTAATTATACACTAATTTTTTTTGTATGTTATTATATAAAATATCATTATTTAAAAATATTACTATGATTAAGTTATTTAAAATTATAAATATCTTTAATGAATAAAATATATTTTAATTTGTTAAACCACCTTGGAGAGGAGGATCAATATCTGGTTCTGAAGATTGTACATCATACAACATTTTTAATAATGCACAATCATTATCACTAATAGGAATTCCTATATCCCTCATTGTATCACCAATTTTAAAATAAAAATAAAATTCCGTTTGTTTATGACCACTCATATCGATTCATCATCCATTAGAAGTGTTTATTTCAATAATCGATTCACCACTTTTTAAAATTCCTGGATCATTACTGATATTCGAAGATACAATTGTAATTTTATCATCCGATCATGTTATTTGTTCTATTAAATCAACCACTTTTTCCTCATCTAAAATTCACAATTTTTCTGTAAAATGCAATGTTGCCACATTTTCAGAAATTTCCATATTGAATATTATTGATTTAACACCAAAAGTAATTGGCATGTTACTAAATAATTCTGGATCTTTGTAGTGTGACATTGTTCCAAATAATTTAGATTTTGCAAAGAATATAGGAAAATTTTCATTAAATAACAATTCTTTTGCACTATCACTATTGGAAATTAATGCATTATGCATAATACCACTATCAGATCTTACAAAATCATTATCATCCCCCTTGCCAACACTTAACCCTTCAACAATTGGATTAAAAATATATCCAGAATTACTAAAAAAGGCATTCATTTTTTCAGTATCATCTTGTTGTGTGTTAAATTTAAATGTTACTTTATTTCCTTGCAGTGGACTTAAAAAATGTGTATCATATAATGATTTTATTGAAGTATAATCCTCATTACAAACATAAAGTGAAATAGTTATTTCATTAGAAATTTGTATACCAAAACAATATTCATTTGCAGCATCTTTATACATAAATCAATTCATAGAAGTGTCTATACGTTCAATTTTGTCTTCAATAGGAAGATCAGTTCTAACACGACTAGCAAATTCAAATGTGGAATCTGTCATACGTGCAAATGATATTGATTCATCAGTTATTTTTTGGTCATCTATTCAATAAACAAACTTTAAATTCATAGTAGCAGCGTTTTGAGAAAATTCGGCATCTATTTCTAATGATTCAAATTTTCCATTTTCTTGTGTATTACTAAAATTGTCTTGTCCACATATCGGTAAAACTGCATCTAATAAATTAAATTTTATATATGCCTTGGGTAATTTTTCATTAAATAATACTTTTCATGCTTTATCACTATTGGAAATCATTCTTTCATTCATAAAACTACCTTTTATAAAATCACTATTATCCCCTTCATCTACAGTTAACCCATCAATGACTGGATCAAAAATAAATTCAGGATTGGCAAAAAAAGCATTCATTTTTTCAGTATCATCGTGTTGTGCATCAAAATAAAGTGAAAGAATGGTAGATGTGCCAACGTCTTCAGGGTTAGATTCATCTTGTAATTCTGATCCAGATTCTTCAGGGTTAGATTCATCTTGTAATTCTGATCCAGATTCATTATCATGGTTAAAATCATCTTGTAATACTGATTTTGATTCATCTTTTGTACATGAAGTTAATACTGTTGGTACAATTGCTGCTATAGCGCCTGTTGCTAATAACCCTGCAAATAATTTTAATCCTAATTTCATAACATTTTTATATTCAATTTTTAAGATTACTGTATTTATTTTTTTGTTACCTTAAGGTAAAAATTCTTTATTTAACCTGAAATGCATCAAATGTAATATTATTTGGTGCAGTGTGAGGGGATCGAACCCCCGACCCATTGCTTGTAAGGCAATTGCTCTCCCGCTGAGCTAACACTGCATTGGTGACCTGTATGAGATTCAAACTCATGAATGTACCCGTGAAAGGGGTATGTGTTAAGTCACTTCACCAACAGGCCAATGGCGGTGGCAGTAGGATTTGAACCTACGACCAACCGGTTAACAGCCGGTTGCTCTACCACTGAGCTATGCCACCATATAAAAATTATAAAAGATTTTGGTATAATTTATTATTTAAACAGGTCATTAATAACTTTTATTAAGTTATTCTTAGGTAAAAAACCTACATGATTAAAAACAATTTGCTTATTTCTAACTAAAAAAATAGCAGGGATTGAATAGATATTATATTTTTTAGACAATTCTGGTATGTTATCCACATTGATACTTAAAATTTTAATATTTTTAAATTCAAGTGAAATCTTTTCTAATTCAGATTTTAGCATTCGACAAGGTCCACATCATGTAGCATTAAAGTCCAAAATTAATTTTTCATTGTTTTCAAACATTTCTTTAAAATGTTTAGCATCTTTAATTTCAATAATCATATTATTTTTTCTTTTTAGTATCTTTTTTAGGTTTTTTATCTGTTTTATCCTCTTTTTTTGCTTGTTTTGTTGGTGGTTTTTTATTTTCATCTAATAAAACAATTTTTGTTTTTTCAGTACTATTACCAACACCTTCAAAACCAATATCCTTCTTTTCTTTAACTACAGGTTTAGGTTTTGCCTTAGCTTGTGCTTCTCTTGCTTTCATATGTTCCAAAGCTTGTTCATTAGTTTCTTTTTCAGATTTCAAAAAGTGACATTTTGGATAATTTGAACAGCCAATGAAATTACCTCGTCGACCTTTTCTTAAAACTAAATGAGAATGACATAGTGGACATAATTCAGCGATTTCCTTTGGTTTATCCTCAGGTAATGAATCAGAGAATTTACATTTTGGGTAATTTGAACAAGCAATAAATTTTTTATTTGTTCTATGAGCATATTTATAAACTAAATCTGCTCCACATTCAGGACATTTCTTACCAACTTTTTCAAATACTTTTTCATGTACCTCAATTTCTTTATTGGCTTTAATTACTTCTTTGTTTAATTGAGGTAAGATATCTTTTAAAATTCATTCTTTTCAATTTTCACCTTCTTCAGCAATTGAATCTAAATGCTCTTCCATTTCTTTTGTAAAGTTTTTATCGATATATTCTGCAAAGAAACCTTCTAAACTTTCAATTACATCAGTACCAGTTTCTGTAATTTTATATGCTCTAGCATCTAAAATAGCATATCCTCTTTCTAAAACCTTATCAGCCATCATTTTATAAGTCGAAGGACGTCCAACCCCAGATTCATCAAGTTCTTTAATTAAAGAAGCTTGTGTATATCTTGGTGGTGGTTGTGTAACCTTTTCTTTAATTTCAACATCAGTAGCTTTAATTGCTGAACCTAATTTTAAAATTGATAGAGGAATGATTTTTTCATTTTCGTTATTTTCAAATGCTTTATAAATTTTTTTATAACCATCAAATAATAGTTTAGTATTATAAGTATAAAACTTATTGTCATTGTTTTGCAAACGAATGATAGTAGTTTCAATTGTTGAATTAGACATTAATGAAGCAATTGTTCTAGTTCAAATTAATTTATAAAGTTTATATTCATCTTCAGGTAATTTAGGTTTTAAAGATTCAGGAGTCATAAATGGGTCAATAACTCTGATAGATTCATGTCCATCTTGCACATTATTGTTTTCTTTTTCCTTCTTTTTAGCAATAGCATTGAAATTACGAACATTTAAATATTCTTTACCATAAGAATCAACAATATATTTGGATGCTGTTTCAATAAAAGCATCAGCATAACGTAATGAATCAGTTCTTGGATAAGAAATCAAAGCAATGTGATTACCTTTAACATTAATACCTTCATATAGTTTTTGTGCAACTGAAGTTGCCTTGGCAACACTTCACCCCAATTTATTAATTGCATCTTGCTGCATAGTTGAAGTTTTATAAGGCATTGGTGCTTGATGAGAAGATTTAGAAGGAGGGTCAATTAAATATACACGATATACATCTGACAAATTGTCTTTAACTGTTTGGGCAGATTTTTCATCCAAATATTCGACTGCTGCTGCAGTATCATCATCATTAATTGCTTTAATGTTTTTTAATTTAGGTGAAACTGATCTTTGAATAATTTTAATATCATTCTCCAATGTTACATTTAACAAATATGTCTTTGTCTCTTTGAATTGTTTGATTTGTTGTTCACGGTCATAAATAAATTTTAGTGCAACTGATTGCACTCGTCCTGCAGAATCACCAATATGCTTAGAACGTAATAATTTAGAAAGTTTATAACCTAAGAAACGATCTAAAATTCTTCTAGTGAATTGTGAGTCAACTCAGTTGATATCAATTTTTCTTGGATGTTGTAAAGCTTTTTTAACAGCAGATTCGGTAATTTCATTAAAAGTAATTCTTTCAACCTTGTATTTATCTGCTTCATCCAATATTTCATTGACATGTCATGCAATTGCTTCTCCTTCTCGATCGGGATCGGTTGCTAGGAATATATGTTCTGCTTTGGAAGCAATATTCTTAATTTCAGCAATAATCTCAGTTTTTGGTCTAGCATTTTTGAATAAAGGATTATTACGGGGAATAATTCAACTAGGCTCTAAAGTTTTTTCATCAACTCCAAATCCTCCTTTATTACTTAATTCACGAATATGACCAATAGTTGCAATGATGACTCAAGAAGAATCTAAAAACTTAGAAATTGTAGCAATCTTATTTGGTGATTCGATTATAAGCAGGTTTTTTGCTATCATATTAATTATTATATTTTTTAAAAGTCATAATTGTGATAAAAAAAGAATAGAATAGGATTAATAATAAATATATTATTGAATTTTACTTTTTTTACCATTTTGTTGATCTATGTTCCTAATTTTCCTAATTTTTCGTTCACTAATCTTAAATGTTATACCTGCTAAAATAAAAATAAAAATACTACAACCTAACATTGTTGGCCAATTATAATCTGATGAATTTAAATTAGCAAGAGCAGAAGGTTTGTATATTGCAAAAACAACAATTAAAGTTGTAAAAACAACAAATATAATTATTGCTAATGAATATGAAATAAATGCGCCTAAATGGTATTGATTTTCCCTTTTATATTTAGCGGGATCCCAAAAAGTAAAAACAAATTTTACTAATTTACCCCCAGATTGTTGATGTAAATTGGCAAAAGTAGTATTACTATTAAATGTCATACCATTTAATTATAAAAAGTATGTGTTGACCTGATATGCTTAAATTAAGGACATTTTGTTGAAGATAAACTCTTTTTTTCTTTTTTCTGTTTAATTTTTCCTCAATATCTTTTCTTAAATCTCGACCAGTATGTTCAATATACAATTCACTTAAAATATTTGCTGCATCTCTTAATAATTCAGATATTGCATTATCAAAATTTGGTTTTCATTTCTTAGAATCCTTCATATCCTTAATATGTTTGTTTTTTCTTTATTTAGAAAGAAAACTTTTATATTCCATAAATGATTATGGTCCATATTTTTATATCTACTAACTCAAAAGTACTTTTCCCCAATAAGCCTTAAATTTAAACAATAATTTTCACATTTTAACATTAAGATTAAATAGTTGAAAACAAATATTTTTATTTTTTATCAATATTATTCTTAAATGAATTCATTACTTGTTTAACTTGTTGTTCAGTGGGTTTTCTACCCATTTGACTATACATTGCACGAATTTGTGCTTCATTAATTGGTGGATTTTCTCTTAATTGTTTTTTCATTTGTGCCGAAACAACTTTAGCACCAATTATAAAAAATGCAACTGCTGCAATAATTGGTAAACCAATAATTAAACCTAAAGCTAAACCTAAATCCATTACATGTTTATTATAATCTAACTCTTATAATTAACTTATAAGGAGCTTTACTCAAGTGGTTAAGAGGACACCCTGCTAAGGTGTTAGGTCGTTTCCGCGACGCGTCGGTTCGATCCCGACAGGCTCCGCCAAAACAATTACAAAGTAAGTATTTCATTACCTTCTTCTTTAATTAAAATCATATGTTCATAATGACAAGTTAATTTATGATTTAATGCAATGACTGTTCAATTATTTTTAGGATCGATATAATATTTATCTGTACCAGTTAACAACATTGGTTCAATACATATTACCATCCCTGGAACTAATTTAATACCAGTATTTTTCTTACCATAGCACATAATAAATGGATCTTCATGGATTTTGTTGCCACATCCATGCCCTCCGTAATCCTTAATTACTTCATACCCATGCTTTTGTGCTACTTCTTCAATTTTGTTGCCTAAATCACCTGTTTTATTACCAGCAACTGCTAATTTTATTGATTCATCTAAACATTCTTTAGTAGCATCTAAAATTGCTTGATTTTTGGTGTTTGCTGGATTTAGATTAATACTAAATGCTGAATCACAAAAATGATCATCATATTTGACACCAATATCAAATGTTACTAAATCATCTTTCTTTAAAATGTAGTTAGTGGCAATACCATGAATTAATTGTTCATTGACACTAATGCATATGTAGCTAGGAAAACCCATATAGCCATGAAAAGCAGGTATAGCATTATTTTTAGTGATAATATCATTAGCAATATTATCAAGTTGCTTTAAACTAACACCAACTTTTGTTTCCTTAATTAATGCTTCCCTTACTTCTTTTCAAATTTTACAAGCAACCTTAATCTTTTCAATGTCTTCAGATGATTTGATGTAAATCATTACTTATTAGCAATTTTCTTAGCTAAATCTTGAGTGTTAGCAGTTGCATCATAAGTTGTTAAAATACCTTTATTTTTATAAAAATCAACTAATGGTAAAGTTTGTTCTTCATAAGTTTCTAAACGTTTAGCAATTGTTTCTTTATTATCATCTGCACGGTGAACTAATTCAGCACCACATTTTTTACAAAAATATTTACCATCTTTTTCATTTGGCATATAGTCAGCTGTTGTTAATACATTGTAACCAGCTCCACATTTGTTACAATTTCATCTACCAACAACACGGTTAATTAAAAGTTCTTTATCAACAACTAATTCAGCAACTGCATCAATTTTAGTATATGTATCTAAATATTTTGCTTGCTCAACATTTCTTGGATAACCATCTAAAATAACACTTTTACCATCAGCAGTATATTTATTTAAATATGTTTTAACTAAATTATTAACTAAATCAGCTGAAACAAATTTACCAGATTTCATGATGGCATCAATTTCTTTTCCTAATTGACTTCCAGAAGCAACTTCAGCACGCAATAAATCACCTGTTGAAATATGTTCAAAATTAAATTTGTCTATTAATACATTGCTTATTGTACCTTTTCCAGAACCAGGAGCACCAAGTAATAACAATATCATAATCTTATTATATCCTATTTTGTTTTTCTTTGCTAAATAGTGCACCAACTCTGTTTTGTAATTTCATTAAACCAACTGAAGAGAAATAAAACACATTTATTAATACTATTACAACAGCAATAAGAATACCATATCCAACTACAACATTACCACTAGCAATATCATTAACATATCAATCAGGATTAATGAAGTTATAAGGTGGTTCTATACCAAATGCATAATGTAAAAATAACATGATAGCAAAGTAAACTAATGGGAATATTGTAGTAAATAAGTTTGTTTTTAAATTTCATTTACCAACAAATTTAACACTAAAGAATACAAATATCATTACCAAATGGTTGATAAAATGTGTATAGAAACATAAACCAGAAATACCTTGTGATAAATATTCACCTTTTCAAAAAGGAAATAATCAAATTAAAACAGTAACAAATGTTAATAAACACATCATAAAAATTGAAAGGAATAAATTTTTATTTTTAACAATTTTTGCCAACTTATGACATTTAGTAAATGCTGCTAAGCCAAATAAAACCATTCATAAAGCAGTAATAATACTTGTCAAATTAGTGAAATATTTAAATGTATGATCCCAACCTTTTAAAAAGCTATCATCAACATGTAAAACTAAAACAAAAATACCATAGAAAAAACAAACAATAGCCAAAATGCTTTCTTTGTTGTTTAAAGTAACTTTTTCTTGAACATTAGCTTGTGCAAATTCATTCTTTTGTGTTTTAATAG
Source organism: Mycoplasmataceae bacterium (assembly GCA_031255095.1). GTDB lineage: Bacteria > Bacillota_I > Bacilli_A > Mycoplasmatales > Mycoplasmoidaceae > Malacoplasma_A. The sequence goes on along the minus strand of JAIRTE010000046.1, from coordinate 6,090 downwards.
CAAGTGTTTTTTGAGTTTTTGCAACAGTTGTTGTTGCTTTTTGTTCTTTTGTCACAGTAGCTGGTGCTGGCGTCGGTTTAGTGGCAGCTGATGCAACTGCAGGTTTTTTTTCATCAATTTTTTTAACAACTGGTGTTTGTTTTGCAGCAACTGGTGCTGATTTCTTTTCTACAGTTTTTTTGACAAGAGGTTTTGCATCTGTTTTTTTTACTGATGTTACCTTTTTTGATTTAGCCATAAATAAATTATATTAAAAACTTAAATTTACATCTTTTTTTTGTTCTTCACTAGCTTCAATTAGAGGCATCATTGAATATTTTAATGCTGAAGCCATAATGCTTTTTGGGAAAACAAAAATTGCCTTATTAAATAAAGTAACATTGCTATTGTATAGTCTACGACTTGCAGCAATTTCACGTTCAATGTAATCTGCAGTTTCCATTAATTTATTAATTGCAGCAGTGGATTGTAAATTAGGATAATTTTCAAGTGTAGCCATAATTCTAGCACCAGCTGTATCAATTTTAGAAGCAGTATTTGCTAATTCTTTTGGAGCAACAGATTTTACATTTCTTAAAGCAGTTACTTCAGTTAAAACTTCTTTTTCTCATTTAACAGAAGATTTAGTTGCATCAACTAATTTAACTAATGTATCTTTTCTCATCATTAATTTAACTTCAATACCAGAAGCAGCTTCATTAATATCCATTTGCATTCTAATTAATTTATTTTTAGCAATTGGTCTTCAAATCCAACCCAAACCTAATGGTAATGTTAAAAGTGTATATCAAAAGATTTTTACACCAATATTAGTAACTGGAGATTGTGCAGCATTGCTAACACTTGGTGCAAAACCTTCAACATTTGTACTTTTAACTCTTGGATCTACTAACATACCAATATTATAAAATGAAAACAAACATTTAAATAATAAAAATAAGTTATTATACAATAATAAATTTAATCATTATCTTCATTAGTAACAGGGTCATAGCGGATTTTTAATCCTAAATCTTTGGTGATTAATTTATGAAGTGTAAAAATAATTGCTGCCAATTCTTTTTTATCTTTTTTTACTAATCGCTTCTTTATCTTAATTTCGCTATCTTTCACAATACTTTTATTATGTTAGTGAAATATGACAGTGGTAAGAAGAAATAAATTAATAATAAATTATTACATTCTGTTAACAACATGACCTGCAGCTCTTTTTTTAGCAGTTCTATGTTTGCCAAAGTATCATCAAAAGAAGTAGCCAATACCACCACAAACACCAATTGCAAGTGGAACAATTCAAATTAAATTTAATAAATTAAAGCTAGGTAATGCTGGTGGTTTAGGAGCAAAGTAATGATATTCATGTACTTTGTATATATACTTATTGTAAATTTCTCTATTATAATCATCAGACTCAATATAAGTAAGATTAAATTCATTTTGTCAAAGATTTCGACAACCATATGGCACATATATTGATGCTGTTATCAAATCTTCATCAAGACAACCATTAAGAGTATTTGCAAATGCTCGTAAGGCAATTTTAGGCGGTCGTTCACTTAAAAAATAAATACCATCAAGAACTGGACAGTTAGCAAAAGCCAAGGCTTCAATCTCTTCGATATGTTCAGAAAATTTAATGCTATGTAGTCTTTTACAACCTTCAAATGCCTTATTTCCAATTGTAAAATTATTGTGTAAAAGAGACAAATCAATATCACCAATAGCTATATGATTTTTTACTATTATTTTGTTATTTTGAAATGCAACACCATCGACAATTAAACCATTTGTAATAATTTCAGGTTTAGATAAAATTCTACCAAAACCATCTAAAAATAAATAACCTGTTGGTATATTTGAGTATTTAATATCAGATAATGCAGGAGTTAATAAAGCATCATTGCTAATTTTTATTTTTTCTGATAAAGTAATTTTTCTTAAATTACTATGAGTAAATGTGCCATCAAGTTCAATGCTACCACACTTAGAAAAATCCATTTCTCCAAAAGCAATTCCAATACCTTTTCCTATTATTTCATTAGTTGTGCCAGCTAATTTACGAATACTTTCCTCTGGTGGTGTGGGAGGAACAACAACGACAACAACACCAATATATGTAGGATTTTTTTCTGCCAAATTAAAAATTACTTCAGATTCACCTGTGAATTCATATTTTCTAAAAATACCTGTATTAGTAGTAGTATACAAATCTAAATTTAGCACTGAACCAGCATTATTTGTCATAGATAGAAAATTTAATTTATTACAATTAGCAAAAGGATATTCACCAAATGTTAGACCATGATTAGCTAATTTAATTCTTTCTAATTTAGGCATATCAGCAAAAGCATAATCACCAATATGACAATTAGTAACCATACTTAAATCAACTTCTTTAATAGTATTATCGCCTTTAAATGCACCATTTTTAATAGCAACAACCTTGCTGTTTTGATTATGTAAAGAAATTTTGTTGTGTTTATCTCATGTATATATGTTTACATTATCAAGGTTGTCTCATAGTCTAAATGTATCTGTGGTATTGGATGATTTTGGATCAATAGAATTAATAGTAATTTTTGCACAAGCTTTTCCATTATCAATTTCATATACTTTTACATTTTCAAGAGTATTATATTCTTTGAAAGCAAAAATTTCTTTAGGATCCGTAAGTGCATTTCCATCAAGACCAACAAAATTAATATCACATAATATTTTAATACCATTTATATCTGCAGGAACATTAATGTAATCACGTAAGTTAGGAGCAGGTCAATTTATGGGATCATCAGGATTAATTGTTTCTCCATCCATTAAAACTGGTTTTTTATCAACATGAACAGTATTATTTGTTTTATTTTGTTGAGTATTGTGTATCAACATCGGAATTGAGGCAATTGGTAACAAAAACATCCCACCTAAAAATACAAATTTAAAAATTCTCTTAAAATTTTTTGAAACCATAAAGTCAATAAGTATATTATAATTTTTATAATAAATGCTCAAATTTATTTATTAAAATGCCTCAACTTTCAATAATTATTCCATTTTGTAATGAAAAGGAACAAGTTGAGAAAACAGTAATTTCCATAATTGAAAATTCTATTACATCACCTGAAATAATACTAATTGATGATGCAAGTGATGATTTTTATGATTACTTTAAAATAGCTAAAAAATATGGTTGTGTATTTGTTCATCATGCAAATAGAAAAGGTGTCGCAGGTTCTAGAAACGAAGGAGTAAATGTTTCTACAGCAGCTAATTTTTTATTTTTAGATGCTCATATGAAAATGTATGAAAAAGCATTTGATGCTAATTTAATTAAGTTATTAGAAGAAAATGACAAATGTGTTTTGTGTGCACAAACAATTTCTATTGATGAACAACACAATATTATTAATAATGAAGTTTCGTGAGGTGCTGAAATTGATAAATATAATGGTTTTAAGGCAAAATGAGTTTATAAAGATGCTCATGTTGATAAAAATATTTATGAAATTGATTGTATTTTAGGTGCAGGTTACTGCATGAAAAAAGAATATTATCTATACTTACATGGTTTGAATGGTTTGGAATGTTATGGATGTGATGAAGAAATGTTAAGTACTAAAGTTAAAAAAACAGGTGGAAAATGTTTATTTGTTAAAAATTGAAGAACAGGTCATTTATACCGTGTTAATGCCAAATCCAATCCAAATCCATTCCATCGTTCTTTACTTTGATCTTGTTACAACCGAATTTTAACAGTGAAATTATGTTTTGATAAAATTGAGGAAGAAAAAATTATTGAGGGTATTAAAACCACTTTTGAACAAGTATATTCTGAGGCAAATAAACAAATAGAGAAAAAGGGAAAATGAATTGAGGAAGAAAAAAAGTACTTAGAAAGTATTTTTATATCATAATATATTTGGGGATGTCATGATCTCGACATGATTAATGATTTTCCAAATGCAGTAGGGTCAGCCCTTTATAGCTCGAGGTATTGCTAAGTGCAGATACACAAACCGGCAAAGTTAACAAGGAGGAAGCAGATCTTGTTAACTTATTGTCAGCTCAAGCAAATCTTAACTACAGTTTCGTAGCCTAAGAACTTGAGAACAATATTAAATGTTTTCTAGTTACATTTAATATTTCTCATAACTAGATATATTACTTTAATTGTGGTAGAAGTGATTAATAACCCCACATAGTTATTCACAGGTTGGCATATAACCTCAAAATGAATGATGAAATGCTAATATATGCCTAAACTGTAGAATTTGGTTATGATTTAATTGTGGAAATGGGTTTAATTCCCATCATCTCCACCAAATTTTATTATTTTTATTTCATCAAATAAAATAACCAAATGGATTAAATTAATTGTAAAAATATATTTTTTTGTTAATAATATTAATATGGCCACAAAAAATAATAAAATGTTTCCTTGAGATAAATTAGAATCAAGAAAAAAAGAAATATTGGCAATGGATTATTGAGATATGACTGATGAGGAACATTTTTTTTATATTGAAAAAATGGCTAAAACAAAGAATCTTCTTGCAGAAAACGAATATTATAAACATACTTTATATGAACTTAAAAATAAAGGTAATGTATATTATATAGAATACAAGACTCCTGCACCAACTGATGAAACTATTGAAACATATTTTACTGCAATTAATACTTTGGAAGGAGATTCTTTGGCTACAGATATGGATAATGTTGCTTTAGTGCCAATGTGGAAAAATTTAGATAATAAGGAAGTTAAAGCTATTGATTTTACTAAAGAAATGAAAAAATTGGAAGAGGAGTTAAGAGCACAATATGAAAAATGGTTATTATTTAAACAAAAAAAGAATAATAATACAGCAAAGAAAAAGAATTAAATAATATTTTGATAATAAATTAATTTTCAAATTCTAAACAGAGTAGTACAAAACTAAATGCAATGATTAGTTTAGATGACTATCTTACTTGTCGTTTCTATCATCATTTTCTCTTCTATTTTTAAATCCACCTCTGTCACCACCATTACCACGTCTTTCATTAAAACGACCACCTCTGTCACCATGTCTATCATTAAATCGTCCACCTCTGTCACCACCATTACCACGTCTATCATTAAAACGTCCACCTCTGTCACCACCAAATTTTTTACCATCAAAACGGTGTGGACCATTACCATTTGGTTTATTACCAAAACCAGTGCCTTTATTAGAATCTCTTCTGTCATTTCTTTTATCATTGTCCATAGTATTGATTGTAGCAATAACATCAATCATTACCTTAGCATTATTAGGTAAAAATGTTGCACCAACAAAAGAAATTGCAGGTTTATGATCTGGTGAGACATCAGCAATAATTTCATTAAATTTTTCAACACCATCAATGTTAATTAAATAAACAACTAATTTTGCAATTTCTTTTACAGTAACTCTAAAATTTCTTAATATATTTGTGACATTTTGCAATGCCCCACGAATTTCATTTGGTAAATTACCCAATTCAGAAGAAATAATACCAGAATTAAAAATTAAACCATTTGTTAGAACGGCAGTAGAAGAATGTTCAATTGCTTTTGAAATATTCTCATCATTAATAATTTTCATATAGACTAATTAATTATATGCTTAATAAATAAATTGAAGATAATAAAGCAAAAATTATTTCCAATACCTTACTAATGTTGAACAAATATTTTTTATTAAGTTTTGCAAATTATTCTTGCATTAACATGAAAGTTTGTAGATCAAAATTTACAAACAATTTATCGATAAATTTTTCACATTCATGATGCAATATACAAATCATAAAAATATTTAATTTTTGTAATATTTAGTTTTTATTTCTACAATATCATTCATACGTTCTTTTAATATTTTGTTCTGCTCGATTATCATATTTTCAACTGCAGTTATTCTTGCCTCCAAAGCCTCAATTCTTTTGTTTTGCACATATAAAACTTTCTTACTTTTTTCTACTGAAGGCATGTAAACAGATTCAACAAAATTTTTGAATCATACTGGTTCATTTTCAGTATTTTCTTCATATTCAGCACTTTGCTTGTGCTTTTTTATAAGTGATGATAATGAAATATTA